>CAZCDF010000050.1:0-5711 GCA_964497665.1 uncultured Candidatus Planktophila sp.
CAGCTTTAGCGCCTTCACCCTTAGCTAACTGGGTGATGTGGTGAACCAAGAAGCACCGTGAGCATGTGAACTCATCAACCTGCTTTGGAACAACTCGAACTGCAAGCTCTTCACCTGAAAGATCTGCACCTGGAAGCTCTAGGTTTTCTGCAGCTTCAGCTTCATCAACATCGATTTGACCGGATTGAGCATCAACACGCTTGGCCTTGAGTTCTTCTAGAGACTCCTCATGAAGTTCCTCATCAGTTTTTCTGGGTGTGTCGTAATCTGTTGCCATTGCTCTCACCGCCTTTTAGTCTCTCGACATTAACTCTTCAAATTGTGCTTGCGGGCGCATCATGGCGCACTTCAAGCCTTCCATGCTCTATAACACTCGGCGTGTCGGGGTTATTCCCCATTCATTGCTGAGATTTTTCAATTCTCTGCGCTAAGCCCCCATCAACGCGGGCGTGGATGGAGGTTCCCTCTGCGATGTACTGCTCTGAGAAGATTTCACCCCGCTCATGTATCGCATGGACTAAATCGCCTCTGTCATATGGAATAACAACATTAATCTCCACAGATGGTCGTGGCAAAGAGTTTTCAATGGCATGTAACAAGCCATCTATTCCAAAACCAGTTCGAACAGAGAATGCGTAACTA
Source organism: uncultured Candidatus Planktophila sp. (assembly GCA_964497665.1). Classification (GTDB taxonomy): domain Bacteria; phylum Actinomycetota; class Actinomycetes; order Nanopelagicales; family Nanopelagicaceae; genus Planktophila. The sequence continues at coordinate 643 of CAZCDF010000050.1, forward strand.
TTTGGTTCTTTCCGCAGAATCTCCATGATTACATGAGGATCTGCAATATCAACCTTGTTGATTGCAATAATCTCAGGAATATCCTTACCACCGATTTCATCAATAACAAGTCGCACAGCTCTTATCTGCTCAAAGGGATCTGGGTGCGAGCCATCGACAACATGCACAATCAAATCTGATTCCGACACCTCTTCAAGAGTTGATTTAAAGGCATCGATTAATTGATGCGGTAGGTGTCGTACAAAACCCACAGTGTCGCTGAGTGTGTAAATTCTTCCATCGCTTGTTTGAGTCTTACGAACAGTTGGATCTAATGTTGCAAATAGCGCGTTTTCAACTAATACACCTGCATCGGTCAATTTGTTGAGCAGGGAAGATTTGCCAGCATTTGTATAACCAGCGATTGCCACAGATGGAATATTGAATCTACGTCTCTCCTGACGTTTGGTATCGCGAGATACCTTCATCTCTGCTATTTCGCGACGCAACTTAGCCATCTTGTCTCTGATACGACGTCGATCAGTTTCAATCTTTGTCTCACCTGGACCACGACCACCAATACCCGCACCGCCTGCAGCACGACCACCTACCTGTCGTGAAAGTGAATCTCCCCAACCGCGAAGGCGTGGCAGAAGATATGCAATTTGTGCCAACTCAACCTGAGCTTTACCCTCTTTGCTTTTTGCATGCTGAGCGAAGATATCTAAGATCAAAGCGGTGCGATCTACGACCTTTACCTTTAACTTGTCTTCCAACTGTCGAAGTTGAGAAGGGGACAGTTCACCATCGCACACGACTGTGTCTGCACCAGTGGAGATCACTACCTGCTTAAGCTCTGTCACCTTTCCAGAACCAATATAAGTTGCCGGATCTGGCTTGTCCCGACGTTGGATCAATCCTTCAAGAACCTCTGAACCTGCGGTCTCTGCCAACGCTTTAAGCTCTGCTAAAGAGTTTTCAGCATCCTTGATTGTGCCTTCGGTCCACACACCAACAAGTACTACTCGCTCTAGTTGTAACTGGCGATACTCAGCCTCAGAAATATCTTGAAGCTCTGTGGAAAATCCCTGAACTCGTCGTAAGGCGTGACGCTCAGATAGCTCCTGCGATTGATCAAGGGTGTGGTCTTCCTCGCTGGCATCAAACTCTGCTGCTACACGTGCACTTTCTTTAAGCAGTTTTTCAAACTCTAAATCAAAATCCTTACTCAAGTAAAAACCTCGAGATATCTACATCTCTAATAAGAACAGCAGGTCCTGTTAAAGTCGCATTGGAGTGTCCATCGATAGAAACCTCAAGACGCCCTCCTGGTGGATTAATGATCCATGTTGCTGGAAGTTTCCCCTTGGTATGAAGGGTTGCAGCTAGCGCGACCGCGCAGGTACCTGTTCCACAAGAGCGTGTCTCGCCCGAACCTCTTTCAAAGACGCGCATCTGAATTGAATTTCCTTCAGTTATCTTTACAAACTCAACATTTACACCCTCTGGGTAGGAATCGCGTGGGCGCACAACTGGCGCCTCTTTGAGCTCTCCAATTTCAGACATCTCATCGACGAAAACAACTGCGTGTGGATTTCCAACACTGATGTTGTATCCATTCCAAATATGACCATTGGCGCCTGCGGTAATTGCTTCACCTTCATCGGTGACCTGCCCCATGTTCACTGAAATATCATCTGTAAGAGGGACACGTAGATGCTTCACTCCATCGCGAGTATTGATAGCGAAAATGCCTTCGGGTTGGTGTCCACGCTCAACTAGATAGCGGGCCATTACTCGAATTCCATTGCCGCACATTTCAGCCAATGAACCATCAGCGTTTCGGTAATCCATAAACCATTTGCCATCACGCTTAATCATGCGAATCAAGCCATCGGCACCGATTCCAGTTTCTCGATTACAGATCGCAGCAGTTTGTGCTGTCGTAATAGAGTGCTCATCATTGGGGTCGAAAACGAGAACAAAGTCATTTTCTGTCCCGTGGCCATATGTAGCGATCATTGAGCTTAGTTTATCGATTCAAGGATGCGCTCGAGTGAATTTTGAACTGGAGATATCCAGGTGATGCGATCATCACGAGAAAACCAAGTCTCCTGGCGCCGTGCATACTGACGTGTAGCTCGTTTTGTCTCTTCTTGAGCCTCTTCCTGCGAAACCTTGCCCTCAATTTGTGCAATTACTTGTGCATATCCCAAAGCTCTTTGCGCAGTTGTTCCCTGCATGATCCCAGCGGCTAACAGTTTCTCTGCTTCCTGGACTAAACCTTTCTCCCACATCTGATCTACTCGCAATGAAATTCGCTCAGACAAGGTGTCACGGTCCATTACTAAGCCAAACTGCTGAGCATGTGGGTATCGAGAGCTTTCTTCGCGGGGAAGATTTGCAGTAAATGGCTTACCCGTAATCTTTATTACTTCTAATGCGCGAATCACGCGACGTGAATTGGCTCTATCAATTGCAAGTGCGGCAGCAGGATCAAGTTTTTCAAGCCGTTCAAAAAGTGGCGCAATCCCTTTAGTTGCAAACTCAAGTTCTAGCTCTGCACGAACTACTGGATCTGTATCTGGGAAATTGAGTTCATCCAAGATGGCTTTGATATACAACCCTGTTCCGCCAACGATGATTGCATCTTTGCCTCGAGAGTGAATCTCTGAGATCACCGAACGAGCATGTTCTTGATACCAGGCCACATTTGCATCCTGTGTTACATCAAGCAAATCCATCATGTGGTGTGGAATGCCTCTACGTTCGGCCATACTGATTTTGGCAGTACCGATATCCATTCCTCGATACAGTTGCATGGAATCAGCGTTGATAATTTCTGCATCGATATGCTGCGAAAGAGTTACCGCTAGATCACTTTTGCCCGTTGCGGTTGCTCCGCAAATTACAATCAACCTCATCCTTTGACCGTTGGAATACCAAGCATTGTCGAAGCTGGACCCGGATTCTCACTGCGGGTTTGATGAGCTTGTGCTCCCCTGGTTTGGCGAACAGCTAGTGGTTCACCAATTAAGTAATGTGCGGATGCCTCAGAAATTTTAACTTCGACCTCATCACCTGGACGGGCAACAAATTTATTATCGAAGTGAACTAATCTAAAATCTTCACTGCGGCCAGTTAGTCGCTCTTGGGCTTCATCTCGACGACCCTCGTAATCGCCAACCAATACCTTGTGCCTTGTACCGATTGCTTCCTGATTAACTGATAAAGAGATTGCCTGTTGGTGATTATGCAAACGTGTGTATCGTTCTCCAACAATCTCCGCCGCCACTTGATCGGGCATGGTCGCAGCGGGGGTTCCAGGACGCTTGGAGTATTGGTAGGTGTAGGCGGCGGTAAAACGGGCTGTTGAGCATAAATCTAAAGTTGCTTGAAAATCTTCTTCGCTTTCGCCCGGAAAACCAACGATGATGTCAGTTGTGATTGCAGCATGTGGGATTGCGCTTCGTACGCGTTCTAAAATTCCTAAGTATCTATCTGTTCGATATGAGCGTCTCATCTGTTGCAAAATTCGATCAGAACCAGATTGCAATGGCATATGTAGATGTGGCATTACATTAGGTGTTTGCGCCATCGCTTCAATGACATCATCGGTGAAATCGCGTGGGTGCGGTGACATAAATCGGACCCGCTCAAGCCCTGCTATTTCCCCACATTTACGAAGCAGTTTTGCAAAGGCCTGACGATCTCCAAAATCAACTCCGTAAGCATTTACATTTTGGCCCAGTAAGGTGATTTCAATGACTCCCTGGTCCACCAGCGCCTTTACCTCAGACAAAATATCGAATTCGCTTCGATCTTTTTCAACTCCGCGTAACGCTGGAACTATGCAAAAGGTGCAGGTGTTGTTGCATCCCACTGAAACGGAGACCCATGAGGAAAACGCTGACAATCGACGTGCTGGAAGCGTAGATGGAAAATGCTCCAACGCCTCCAGAATCTCAATTTGAGACTCCTCCTCAATGCGAGCACGCTCTAACAAAACAGGTAATGAACCAACATTGTGAGTGCCAAAGACAACATCAACATAAGGGGCTTTCTTCAAAATCGTTGCTTGATCCTTTTGTGCCAGGCAACCGCCAACTGCAATCTGCATATTGGGATTAGCTTTCTTAATTGGTGCTAGAAAACTTAAGTTTCCATACAGTTTGTTATCAGCATTTTCGCGAACAGCGCAGGTATTGAATACAACTATATCTGCCTGCTCACCTTGAGTCACCGGTATGAATCCAGCCTCATCTAGCAACCCTGCGATTCTTTCAGAGTCATGAACATTCATCTGGCAGCCGTATGTTTCGACTGTATAGGTACGTGTCATAGAGATGAGATTGAGTACTTCAAAGTTGAACGATCAATCACCAACATCTGATGGTTATCTAGATGCTGCCAATCGGTGTTTCCCCATCCAGTAGAAGCAATCAGGAAATCTTCTCCGCGTTGAGTAAAACGAAGCTCGTAATGATCAGGTCCACTCCACTCGCTCTGATTCTCTTCATTAAACTCGCACACCGCTATCAATGTCTCTGGTGTCTGAACCATGATATTCAAGGCAGAGTAATCTGCAATCGAACGAATCTGATTAACGCTTGTGCGCACACCTTCAACTAAGCCCAGTTGATCAACCTGAGACAAGAGCGCGTAAAAGAATCGTTCGCTGTCAGTTGTTCCTGTGATGAGCTTCTTATAATCCTGATTGATGAACTGTTCAGCTGCATCTGAAGGACGGATAGTTCCATTGTGCATAAATGTGGTGGTGCCATGGGTGAATGGATGATTGTTATCAATATTGATGGTGATTCCCTTGGAGGCAAGGCGCAGATGCAACAGCGCACCATCGGTGATGTTTTCTACACTTGCCCGCGATAGAGAATCGGAGTCCTTAGCGGCATTTACATCCTTCAGAATTTCGCCATCGTGGGCTAAGCCCCAGCCATCCTTATGCTCAGCAGATAAAGCAACAAACTTCTCAAAATCTGCACCTACGACATCGTAAAAGCTTTTACGCTCCAGCGATGTAAAGGCTAGCAATCTGCACATAGGGCAACTCTACTTGATGGCTAGAGATT
>CAZCDF010000051.1:0-5675 GCA_964497665.1 uncultured Candidatus Planktophila sp.
GCGGAAAGGTTGTCGTTAAGGCACAGGTCAAAGTTGGAGGACGTGGAAAGGCTGGGGGCGTAAAGCTGGCTGAGAACCCACAGGATGCTCGTGAAAAAGCTGGCGCAATTCTTGGAATGGATATCAAGGGTCACACAGTTCACACAGTGATGATCGCTGCAGCTGCACCAATTGAATCTGAGTACTACTTAGCAATTTTGCTGGATCGTTCAAATCGTACATTTTTAGTTATGGCATCTGTTTCAGGTGGAATGGATATTGAAGAGGTTGCACATACAGCACCCGAAAAGCTTGCAAAGATTCCTGTATCTGCGGTGGATGGCATCTCACTTGCTAAGGCGAAGGAGATTGTTGCTGCTGCGCAATTCCCAGCAGATGTTGCAGACCAAGTTGCCGATGTTCTCTTGAAGCTTTGGGATGTATTTCAGGGCGAGGATGCAACCCTCGTTGAAGTTAACCCATTGGTTAAGACCAAGGATGGCAAAGTTATCGCACTCGATGGCAAGGTGACACTTGATGACAACGCTGAATTCCGTCAACCAGATCATGAAGCACTAGTTGATCAAGCTGCAGAAAATCCATTGGAAGCTGCGGCAAAGGAAAAGGGACTTAACTACGTCAAGCTTGAAGGTGAAGTAGGAATCATCGGCAATGGTGCTGGTCTTGTAATGAGCACCCTCGATGTCGTTGCTTATGCTGGAGAAAAGCATGGTGGTGTGCGGCCAGCGAACTTCCTTGATATCGGCGGTGGAGCATCTGCTCAAATCATGGCTGATGGTCTCTCGATCATTCTCGGTGACAAAGATGTGAAGAGTGTTTTTGTAAATGTATTTGGTGGAATCACCGCGTGTGATGCTGTTGCAAATGGCATTGTTCAAGCCCTTGAATTACTTGGGCCAAAGGCGACAAAGCCAATTGTGGTCCGCCTAGATGGCAACAATGTTGTTGAAGGACGAGCAATTTTGGCAAAGGCGGCGCACCCACTGGTTGAGCAGGCAGACACAATGGATGGAGCAGCAAATCGCGCTGCAGAATTGGCGGCGAAGTAATGTCTATTTTTATCAATGATGCGAGCAAGGTAATTGTCCAGGGAATGACAGGTTCTGAAGGAACCAAGCACACCCGTCGTATGTTGGCTTCAGGTACAAAGGTTGTGGGTGGAGTTACCCCAGGTAAGGGTGGACAGGTTGTTGATATTGATGGTCACCAACTTCCAGTGTTCAACACCGTGGCAGAAGCGATGTCTGCAACTGGCGCAAATGTTTCAGTAGTTTTCGTTCCACCTAAGTTTGCAAAGGCTGCGGTGATTGATGCAATTGATGCAGTGATGCCTCTTGTGGTGGTCATTACTGAGGGCATTCCAGTTCATGACTCTGCAAGTTTCTATACATATGCGCAGACAAAGGGAACAACACAGATCATCGGACCAAACTGCCCAGGTTTGATCAGTCCAGGAAAATCAAATGTAGGAATCATTCCTTCTGATATCACCGGATCTGGTCCAATTGGATTGGTTTCAAAATCTGGAACCCTTACCTATCAAATGATGTATGAGCTTCGAGATATCGGATTTAGCACTGCAGTTGGTATTGGTGGAGATCCAGTTATTGGAACAACTCACATCGATTGCCTTCGCGCCTTCCAAGATGATCCTGAGACAACTGCGATCGTAATGATTGGTGAAATCGGTGGAGATGCTGAAGAGCGTGCAGCTGCATTTATTGCAGAGTATGTAACTAAGCCAGTTGTAGGTTATGTTGCAGGGTTTACAGCTCCAGAAGGAAAGACAATGGGTCACGCTGGTGCGATTGTTTCGGGTTCATCAGGAACTGCGCAAGGCAAGAAAGATGCATTAGAAGCTGCTGGCGTTAAGGTCGGTCAAACACCTAGTGAAACCGCGCGTTTGTTACGCGCAATAATGGGTCGATAACAATGATGTCGCGAGTACTTGGAGCTGCATTGCCCCAAGTCTTGCGCAGCGTTGCATGGCTTTTACTTCCAACATCGTTTATTGCTCTACTTGCATGGGCTACCGCAGGTAGCGCAACGGGAAATACTGGAGATCCATTGCGAGCAGCGTTATGGATCTGGATCGGTGCACATTCGATTCCATTTGATCTTTCACTGCCACCTTCTGGTTTAGCAGGACATCTTTCTTACCTGCCGTTAGGAGCTTTGATTTTTCCTATTCTGGCTATTCGCAGCGGCGTTGCACGTACCATTGAGCGTTTAGATAATGATTCATCATTAGTTGCTCCAGCTCGAACAATCTTTGCTTTTGGGTACACACTCTTTGCCTTAGCCGCTTCATTCTTCTCCAAGACGGAATCAATTCGACCTGTTTGGTACTTCGCACTTATATACGTGCTTCCATTCACCTTGCTGTGTGCTGCAACTGTTGGAAGACGTGTCGCATTAGGTCAAGGATTTCTTTATGGTTCGCGCATCATCGCACTGTTACTAGGTGTTTCAGCGATTATCTTTGGAATCTTGCTGCTTCTGAATATCTCAATGGTCAAGAACTTAACCACTGTTTTACAGCCAGGAATCTTTGGCGGAGTTCTTTTACTTCTGCTCAATATTTTGTATATTCCAAATGCAGTGGTCTCAACCTTGGCGTACTTTTCAGGGGTTGGCTTTGCCGTTGGTTCTGGAACCCTTGTATCGCCAACCTCATTTAGATTAAATAAGATTCCGGCAATGCCATTATTAGGAGCATTACCTGAGAATAAATCCTTGATTTCTCTACTTGGAATCTTATTTATAATGGGCGCTGGAGCTCTTTTGGTGAGATGGACTATTTCACTGCATCAACGTGTTCTCGTGCAAAGCTTGATTGTCTCCGTTCTCTTGGCAGCCTTTGTTGGCTATTCAGGCAGTGGAGCACTCATCACAGATGCGATGTCTGCAGTGGGAGTCTCCACCTGGAAGTTCACCCTTGCTATAGGAGCCCAATTAGGTCTTGGGGCTTTACTTGCTATTTATCTACCCAGGGTCATAAAGCGCCCATGAATAAAGCGATTCGCAGAGCTCTCATCAGTGTTTATGACAAAGATCGACTGGTTGAAGTTGGAACAGCGTTACATGCTGCTGGAGTTGAAATTCTCTCGACAGGTTCAACTGCAAATTCATTGCTTACAGTAGGAATTCCAGTTACCGAAGTAAGTGATTACACCGGTTTTCCTGAAATCATGAATGGCCGAGTTAAGAGTTTGCATCCACGGATTCATGCCGGAATCTTGGCTGATCAGAACAATCCAGAGCACCTAGCTGCAATTGCACAACAGGAGATTGCACCCTTTGATCTAGTGATTATCAATTTATATCCCTTTGCTCAGACCATTGCAGCCGGTGCTTCATTTGCAGCTGCCATAGAGCAGATTGATATCGGGGGACCAACGTTGCTTCGCGGAGCAGCAAAGAATCACAGCTCAGTTGCGGTAATTTCCAGTCCAGCTCAATACGACCAGTTGCTCTCGGCAATTTCAGTTGGTGGATTTAATGAAACAGAGCGACGTCAATTAGCACTCGAAGCTTTTCGTACAACAGCTGAATACGACTTAGCCATCGCAACATGGCTGGCAGAATCCGATTCCAATGTACTTCCCAGTTGGTTTGGCCAAATTTGGAGGCAAAAAAGTTCACTTCGGTATGGAGAAAATCCTCACCAAGGCGCGGCGATTTACACTGGCGCACATTCAGGAATTGTTCATGCACAACAGCTTCATGGGAAAGAGATGTCTTTCAATAACTTCACAGATGCAGATGCAGCGTGGCGTGCGGTACGTGATCATCGTGATCCTGCAGTAGCCATCATGAAGCATGCAAACCCATGTGGAATCGCAGTGTGTGCTTTAGGCGTGGCAGTTGCTTACCAACATGCACATGAGTGCGACCCAGTCTCAGCATTTGGTGGCGTGGTTGCTGCCAATAGAAAAGTTGACCTGGCTATGGCTGAGCCATTATCAAAGGTGTTCACCGAAGTTGTGGTTGCCCCTGACTATGATCAAGATGCACTTGAGCTGTTGATGAAGAAGCCATCTATAAGGATTCTAAAAGCAGAACTCACTCCACTTGATCGTTTTGAATTACGTCCAGTTTCTGGAGGAGTTTTATTGCAAGAGACTGATTTGATTAATGCCGATGGAGATTCACCAGCACAGTGGAAACAAGTATGTGGCCCACAAGTTGATGAACAAGGCATGAAGGATCTTGAGTTTGCATGGAGAAGCGTGAGATCGGTCAAGAGCAATGCGATCATTCTTGCTTCGATGACAACTGCAGTTGGAATCGGAATGGGACAGGTAAGTCGAGTTGATTCAGCACGATTGGCGGTTTCACGTGCAGGCGGGCGCGCCAAGGGATCGGTGGCAGCAAGTGATGCCTTTTTCCCATTTGCAGATGGTCTTCAGATTCTGATTGATGCAGGTATCACCGCGGTAGTTCAACCTGGTGGAAGCGTGCGCGATGAAGAGGTTATTGCCGCAGCACAATCAGCTGGAATCGCAATGTTTTTCACCCACACTCGACATTTCTCCCACGCTTAATTAACTCGGTAGGCTTGGAGCATGAGCGCGCAGATACTCGATGGCAAGGCGGTTGCCTCAGCAATAAAGGCTGAGTTAACAACCCGAGTAGCAGCGCTGAAATCGCGCGGAATTACACCAGGCCTCGGAACAGTCTTAGTGGGGGATGACCCAGGTTCGCACTCATATGTTGGCGGTAAGCATCGTGATTGCCAAGAGGTTGGAATCAATTCAATAAGAATTGATCTTCCAAACAATGCAACTGAAAAAGATGTGTTGGCTGCAATCGCAGATCTCAATTCATCGAAAGAGTGCACTGGCTACATAGTTCAACTGCCCCTACCTCAAGGCATCAATACCCAGAAAGTTCTTGAAGCGATTGATCCTGCTAAAGATGCAGATGGTTTACACCCACTTAATTTAGGAAGATTGGTTTCGGGGTATTCCGCGCCATTGCCATGCACGCCACGCGCAATTGTTGCACTTCTGGATCACTACAAGATTTCGACTAAGGGCGCTGAGGTAACTGTCATTGGTAGAGGCCTCACCGTTGGCCGCCCATTAGGGCTATTGCTTACTCGCAAGCAAGAAAATGCAACGGTAACTTTGACTCATACCGGAACCAAAGATTTAGCTCTACACACTAGAAGTGCTGACATAGTTGTTGCAGCAATCGGACAATCTCATTTCCTTAAAGCAGAGATGATCAAAGAAGGTGCAGTCGTTATTGATGTTGGTATTTCTAGAACTGAAAACGGTCTAGAAGGTGATGTTTGCCCTGGAGTATTTGAGAAGGCTTCTTATGTTTCGCCAATGCCTGGGGGAGTCGGTCCGATGACCCGCGCAATGCTGCTTACTAATGTGGTTGATGCATGCAGTTAAATAATCGCTTGCTAGGCCTTATCAGTTATGGATTAGTCATTACGGGAGTTGTTCTAGGGGTTCTCGGATTTGTGCGAGCCGGATCACTCTTTATCGCCGCAGGAACCGCCGGCGTAGCTCTCAAATTGCGAGATTTCCGTCGCATTGAGTTCTACCTTCCGCTTGCTTTAGCGATAGCCCTTTTTGCGCTGGCAATTGCACTTCCTCGTGGACGGTAGAGTTGCCCCATTCGCAATCAGCCATGAATGGAGTCACGATGGGTGGCAA
>CAZCDF010000052.1:0-5522 GCA_964497665.1 uncultured Candidatus Planktophila sp.
GATGGATTAAGTGTTGCCTTTCCAAAGGGTTCAAAGCCTGTCAACAGCACCTTAGTCATACTCTGATCTTACGGGCAGAAGAAAAGCCCCGAGTGTGAAAGGCACTCGAGGCTTAACTTGTGCGCGCGAAGGGATTCGAACCCCTAACCTTCTGATCCGTAGTCAGATGCTCTATCCGTTGAGCTACGCACGCTTATTTATTTGTGAAGCGCAATAGTACCCGCTTTTTAATCATCACCCAAATGCTCGAAAAGCCTTATATATCAAGCCTATTTCAGGCAAAGCAAAGGGCGCCCGAATCAACGGACGCCCTTTGCCTTACTACTTACTTATTAGCCAACTTTCTTAATACGGCCATCTGCTGCAGGAACTTGCGTTACCTTTTTAGCAGCCATGTCAGCTCGCAACGCTTCTACAAATACATCTAGAAGTGCGCCTTGAACCTTGGCCTTAGATGGTGAGAATACATTGAGGTATCCATCTCCACCGTAAATTAGGAAGTCAAGGGTGGTAAGTGTGTACTCCTTTGAATCCTTTGCGATCGCAGTTCCGTCAAGCTTTGTAACTTCGACGATACGTGAACCGATTGGCTTTGATGCATCAAATGAGTACTTGAAACCAGATACCTGTGGGAAACGTCCATCTCCTGGATAGTTACCACCAACACCGTTTTCAAGTGCCTTCCAAAGATTTGCACCTGTAACAACTGTCGTTGCGATCTGGTTACCGAATGGGAACACGGTAAACGCGTCACCAAGTGTTACATCTAATGGACCAGTACCTGTACGAACAAGACCTGTTGCTGCTGGTACATATGTTCGTGCAGGGAATGTGTCGCGAATACCGCCACCATTCTGGATTGCAAAATCAGTCTTGTACTTAGCGCGCATCAAATCTGCAATGTAATTACCCATTGGAGTTTCACCTGAACGCTCTACAGCTGGTGATCCGCCACGTGGGAATGTTCCTGAAACTTGACCAATCTTGACATCAAGTTTTGTCGATAGTTGATCCTTGTACTTCTTAACCATTGCAGCTGTTGCTGCATCAGCTGTTGAAGATGTAGCAGCAACACTTGTATTAATGGAAGCTGATGCTGTTCGCAATACATGCTGGATTGATTGACCAATAACCTTTCCACTGCGAATACAGATCTGTGTACGTGTGTACTCAACACCTGCGTTACGAACCTGTCCTAGAACAGTTGGCGCAACACGTGTGTTTCCTGGGATAACTGACGCAAATGTCTGGTGGCTGTGGCCACCGTAGATTGCTGCAGCACCCTTGATCTGTGAAGCGAGATCAATAAATAGACCCTTTGCCGCTCCATCTGCATTTTCCAACCATCCCTGGTGCAAAGCTGCGATGACGATATCTGCGCCTGCTGCCTTAGCCTCAGCGATCGCAGCATTTACGCCTGCAACACCTGGGTTAATGGTGATGGTCTTCTTTGCGCCAGAAGCATCCTTGTAATCCAGGTTTCCTGGGAATACCTGCTCGATTGTCTCTGGGGTATTTGAACCAACAACACCAATTTTTACGCCACCGCGATTGATGATTGTGTAGTTCTTAGCCTGCTTGGTTCCTGACTTGAGTGCATCAAGTGAGCCTTCGCTGTAGTTAGAAACTACCCATTGGAAATCAGATGCACCGATCATCTTGTTGAGGTGATCGATATTGCGATCATGCTCGTGGTTTCCAAAAACTGATGCATCAAGACCTGCAAGGTTAAGCGCCTCGATTGTTGGAAGCTCTTCAAACTCTGTTGAGATTGGTGGCGCTGCACCGATGTTATCGCCTGATGAGATTGCAACAGTTGCTGCATTGGCTTTGCGATCTGCGGCCCAGTTGCTCGTTAAAAGCGCTGCACCGAATGATGTTCCATCGATTGCACCGTGAAAGTCGCTTAGTTGAAGAATCTGAACAGCCTTGCTGTTTGAACTTACAACAGTTGCTAATTGTTCAGCTGTGTAGCTCTTGTTTGATGCAGCTGGCTTTGAGAAACCATAAGCGTTAACAGCTTGTACAACTGGTGTGCCTGCTGGTTGTCCAGCAACAACTGGCATGGTTACGACAGAGTTGTTTCCGATTGGAACGAAGATTGGGCATGAGCCTGCACCCGCTGAAACAACATGGCCGATAACTCCTGGAGCAACACTTGCACCAGGTGTCCACTTAACTACTACGCCTCGAGCGCCTAGATAAGAGGTTACATTTGTCGGAGCGTTTGGCAAAGAGTATGTATTTGCCTGCGCTGTAGGAACTAGTAATGAAACTAGTAGCGATGTAGCTAGAGCTAGTGAGCCCCAGCTAAAGATTTTGCGTGATGGGAGGGTTTTGTTCATAGGCGCATCCTAATGAAAGAGAGATTTCTAATTGGCGCGTGTTGCGTTACGAAACGGTTTCAAAAGAGTGAATGTGGTTACAGACCGGCGTGCTTTAGTAACTCAGCGCGCTCAACACTCTTAACCCGAGGTTTACCCTTTGGCTCACCAGCTGCAACCTCGGCCTCGTTGATTTTTTGCCACATCTCCTGAGTGACAACAACTTGATGGGTGATTAGTTCAGATATATCGCCTGCATTTTTTGGACTCTTTAAATCCGAGACTAAAAGCTCAATCACCGCTGCGGCATCTGATTTGTTAGTACCAATTACTCCTGATGGGCCACGCTTAGCCCAACCGACAACATAGAGATTTTCTTTTACCCGGCCGTCTGAATTAACAACCTTTCCATTTTCATATGGAACCCCGTCGATACCCTGTGCTTGATAACCAATAGCGGTAATTACAAGACCACACTTAATGGTTACATCCCCATTAGGTGTTGAGTAAAGGACACCTTCTACTCGATCTGTTCCAAGTATTTCCTTTGGGGTGTGCTGGAACAAGAACTCCATGGTGCGCTCGTGCTCACTCTTTGGATTCTCTGCGATCGATAACATCGCATCTAAATTACTCTTCACATCTTTCTCTGGTTCTGCACCTGCTCGAACAATCGCCGCTTCAATATCCTCTTTACGCATCACAACATTTGTGTGTTCCAACTTTGGAAGTTCTCGTAGCTCAGGTGAGGTAAAGGCTGCATGTTCAGGTCCGCGGCGTGCGCTGATGTACACCTTACGAATATTGCTCTTCTTGAGCGCATCAATTGCATGATCTGCGGTATCGGTTGGATCAAGTTCGGACGGTTCTAGCGCCAACATACGTGCAACATCCATCGCAACATTTCCTGCACCAATTACTACCGCTGTATCTGAATCCAGAGGTGTATCCACGCCAACAAAATCAGGGTGAGCGTTGTACCAAGGCACAAAAACCGCTGCAGATAGGGATCCTCGTAGCTCCTCGCCGGGAATGCCTAGCTTCTTACCGATAGAAGAGCCAGTAGCGATTATGACCGCGTCATACTTTTCTTTCAGTTGGGCAACGGTTATATCAGTGCCAACTTCGACATTGGCAAATAATCTAAAATTCTCGCTGTTTGCAATCTTTTCAAATACCTTTGAAACAGTTTTAATCTTTGGATGATCAGGTGCAACGCCACTACGTACCAAACCCCATGGTGTAGGTAGACGTTCAATCATGTCGATTGAGAAAGATTGTTCTTCGTTTGCAAGGTTTTGCAATGCTTGTGCTGCAAAGTAACCAGCAGGACCGGCGCCAACAATTGCGACCTTGAAATGTGGCACGCATACTCCTTTAATTGTTGAGCGGAGACGAGGAGATTTGAACTCCTGAAGGGTTTAACCCCTTACCTCGTTAGCAGTGAGGCGCACTCGACCGGGCTATGCGACGTCTCCTTGTTACAGCGGTAGTTTAGCGCACCACTTTGGCTGCGCTATCCCTGCCTTGTAGGCTAGATAAATGGAGAATTCAGATAAGGCGCTCAATGCTCGGTCAAGCACACATCAACGAGTCTATGACGTAGCCCCATCAGAGATGTTCGCTGAGTTTATGAAAACCGGTTGGGCACCAACTCCCCTAACTGGAATAACTCAAGATGAGGTAATCGCGCATTGTGTGCGTCGTCGCGCAGAGCTATCCGCAGCATTCACAGGTCTTCGTTTAGTTCTTCCAAGTGGTGCAGCAAAGCCACGTAGTAATGACACCGATTATTTATATCGACCACACACCGCTTTTGCCTATTACACCGGCGTTCAAGGTGTTGAGGCACATCCAGATTCAGTTCTTGTGATGGATCCAGCTGATGGAGGGCATACTCCAATCTTATTTATCAATCCGCGCTCCACCCGCGATACATCTGCTTTCTATACCGATGCAAAGAACGGCGAGCTGTGGGTTGGTCGCCGCTTTACAACAGATGAAGCTTCGCAGCGTTACGGAATTGAAGTCCGCGAGATCGTTGAATTAGAAAAGTTCCTAAAGAACAAGAAGTCTGCAGCGCTTCGAGGTTTAGATGACCTGGTTGATGCAACTGTTAAAGAACATCCACGCGATCGAGAATTACTTGAATTTGTCTCTGTTGCACGTATGATCAAAGATGAGTATGAAGTCAATGAGATGCAAAAAGCTGTCGATGCAACCCATCGTGGCTTTAATGATGTAATTCGTGCTCTACCTGCAGCTATTGCAACTCCCCGTGGTGAACGTGTGGTTGAGGCGGCATTCTTTGGCCGTGCACGTATTGAAGGAAATGATCTTGGCTACAACACAATCGCAGCCTCTGGGTCCCATGCATGCGTTCTTCACTGGAACCGCAACGATGGAGCGGTAAAAAATGGAGATCTGCTACTGCTTGATGCGGGTGTAGAGGTTGACTCCTATTACACCGCTGATATCACCAGAACCCTGCCAATTAGCGGAAAGTTCACGCCAGCCCAACGTGCGCTATACATGTTGGTTTATGAGGCTCAAAAAGCTGGAATTGCAGCGGTTAAGCCTGGTGAAAAGTTCCTCAACATTAACAAGGCTAGTCACACGGTTTTGGCGCAAGGCTTAATAGATATGGGAATTCTTTCCATGAGCTTGGATGAAATTATGGATCCAGCGGTTGCATTACATAAGCGTTGGACCTTACACGGCGTTAGTCACATGCTTGGCATGGATGTACATGATTGTTCTCATGCGCGTGCCGAACAGTATCGTGATGGAGTTCTAGAGGTTGGAATGTGTCTAACAGTTGAACCTGGTCTTTATATCCAACCCGACGATGAACTATTTCCAGCTGAATACCGCGGTATCGGTATCCGCATCGAAGATGATGTTGTTGTTACTGAAACTGGTTGTATCAACTTAAGCGAGCACATTCCTCATCACCCAGATGAGATCGAAGCCTGGATGGCTTCACTGCGCTAACTGCAAACCGATCCACGCAGCAAGCAAGCCAACACCTAAAGACATTAATAGGTTTACCCATGCCTCTTTGTATCGCTTCAACTCATATGCAAGGTAAATATCCAACATAAAGGTTGACCAGGTGGTGAATGCGCCAGCAAAACCTATTGCAAATAAATCAAAGCCTGCTTCAACTCTGCCATAAGTAAGTCCAAGCAGAAATGA
>CAZCDF010000053.1:0-5505 GCA_964497665.1 uncultured Candidatus Planktophila sp.
GCGTTCCACACATTGCCATCGAAATCCTTGTAACCAAGGTGCATTCCGATATCTACAACAATTCGCGCTGCACGCAAGGCTTGTGCAGATAGGTAACCCATTTCAATACCTGGTTCATCAAATGCGCCTAGTTCATTCATGAAACGCTCTGCATACAAAGCCCAACCTTCGCCGTATCCGCTGACCCATGCAGCTTGGCGCTGGTAACGGCTCAGGCGATCCTTTTCAACTGTTGCAGTTCCAATTTGAAGGTGGTGACCAGGAACAGCCTCGTGGTACCAAGTCGAAACTAGATGCCAATTGCTGACTTCATTCTTACCGAGCATTGGAATCCATGTTGTACCTGGACGTGAGAGATCCTCTGAAGGTGGGTTGTAGTAAGGAGCAGATGCGCTGCCTTCTGGTGCAAGTCGTGCTTCACAAATTGCGATTCGTGGATCGATCTCAAAGAACTCGCCATTCATACGCTGCATCGCTGCATCGGTGAAATCCTGAAGGTACTTCACTACATTTTCAGGACCAACAACCTTGTACTTTGGATCGTTATCTAGGGTGTCTGCAACCTCGCGAAGTGTCTTTGCTTGAGGGTTGATTACCTTGGCAAGCTCCCACATTCGATCATTGATCGCCTTGAGCTCTTGCTTACCCCACTCATATGTAGCTGGAAGATCAAGTCGTGCACCTGTGAAGTAACGAGCCCACACCGCATAGCGCTCTGCACCAACTGCATCATGTGGTGTTGCAATTGGCAGGTACTTGTTTCGCAAGAAATCTGCAGCATCAGCAGATGCCTTTTCGGCCAGCTTTGCCGCCTCATGAATCGCTGGATACTTTCCATCCGCATCAAAGTTCTTGCACATCGTGCTGTAGCCACCATTGGCGTAGCTATCTAGTTGTGCGATAACACCCTTTACCTGGCGTTGCGCCGTTGTTTTTCCAGATTGAGCGATTGTCAGAATGGTTTCGCACCAAGATTTGTATGCACCATCGACCGCCGCTAAACGCTTGGCGATATTGTCAAAATCCTGAGCTGTGTTTTTAGGCATTAATTCAAAGATTGAACGAACATTTGAAGGTGGTGAGGTGAGCACATTCCACAATACAAATGACTCTTGGCTGTCATGAAGTGCAAGACCTGATTCAAGGCGCTCGGTCATCACTGCTTTTGCGATGCGATCGATCTCATCAATCGGCTCAAGTGAAGCTAGCTTTTTCAAGGTCTCGCGAGTGAGATTTGCGCTCACTTCAGCAGCTGCGATTGAAAAATCATCTAACTTGTCCTGGTTTAAACCATTTCCAAGGTAGGTGCAGCCCATTGGGCTTAATGCTGCTTCTTGATCGATGTAAACATCGCTGATTTCAAATATGGGTGATCTATGAGTCATTGCGCAAGTTTGGCAGTGCCATCCCTCTTTGTCCACGGGTGAATCTCTTTTCTTACCCTAGGCTTACGAGGTGAGTCAGACTCCCGTAATACCTCCAAAGCTACGTGGCTGGTTTCACCTCGGCGCTACTCCTGCCGTCATCATCGCATCTTTAGTTCTTTTCATTTTGAGTAAAGAATCCTTAAAGTTTGCGGTCGCGATTTATTCAATAACCGCCATCATGCTCTTTAGCGTTTCAGCGATTTATCATCGAGTTCCATGGGTGCCGGCAAAGAAAAAGATTTGGCGTCGTTGGGATCATGCAAATATCAACTTATTGATTGCAGGTTCTTACACTCCCTTTGCTGTTGCATTACTTGAAGGCCGTGACCGAACCATCCTGTTGTCAGTTGTCTGGATCGGTGCAGCAGTGGGTGTTGGCTTGCGAGTCTTTTGGATTAATGCACCGCGTTGGTTATATGTCGCTAATTACTTGCTGCTCGGTTGGGTGGCAGTTTTTTATACCCCTGCGCTCTATCGGGCGGGTGGTTTATGGGTATTACTACCAATCGCTATCGGTGGTCTCTTTTATTCAGTGGGTGCCATCTTCTACGCCCTAAAGCGGCCTGGGCGTGAGGCTAAGTACTTTGGCTTTCATGAGCTCTTCCATATCTTTGTTCTAGCCGCATGGATCTCGCAGTACATAGCTATTTCAGTGGCGATTTACAGTAAATAGGACCTTGCTCTAACCTAGGCCCACATCAATACAGATTTACTTGAGGCGGGGTGCAGCATGGCGGAGAAGAAGAGCTTCCTTAACTGGGTGGGCTTCACTGGCGAGGATGAAAGTTCAAACCAGCCATCATCGGTCGACCGCATCCGCGAACTTGAAGCACAAATTGCAGATTTAAAATCTCGCCGAGACATCACAGGTTTAACTAAAGAAGAGTTTGAGATTCTCGCAACAGAGACAGCGATGTCGATGATCAAATCTGCCCAAGCGCGAGAGAGCAAGGCGCAGGCGGCAGCATCACGTTTAGTTGCCGAAACAACTCGAGCAACAAAGGAAGAGTTAGAAGCAGCTGATGCAAAGGCTCGCTCAATTCTTTCAGGTGCTGAATCACGTGGACGTAAATACATTCAGACCGCAGAAGCAGAGGCTGAAGAGAAGATTGCTCAGGCAGAGGCCGAAGCTGAGAGTTTGATGGAGAGTAAGAAGCGGGAAATTGCAGCACTTGCAACTGCAGCTCGTCGCGAAGGCGAAAGAATTATCACCGAAGCGACAACCGAGGTCTCTGGATATCGTCAATGGTTGGCTGGAGTTATTTCCGAGGCAGAGCGTCTCTACCGAATTCAGAAGCAATCACTAGATGCCGCAGAGTCTGCGATTCAGCAATCACGTAACCGTCTCGATGGTGCTTTCCAAAGGCTTGAAGAGCTTCAAAAGAGTGTTCTCGATAATCTCAACGCAGATGACACATTAATTAATCCAGGTCCGCTTAAGGTTTCTAGCCAACGCACCCGTCCAGCACTTGATGCACCAAAGAAGAGTGCTAAGAAAACTGCGAAGAAGGCCGCAAAAAAGGCTCCGGCAAAGAAGAGCTCGGCCAAGAAAACCGCAAAGCGCTAATTTCCTTTAGCTCATAAAAGCCATGTCCACTCCCCGCGGCATCCGTTACATACCTGCCATCGATGGTTTACGTGCTGTCGCTGTAATCGCGGTGATGCTCTATCACCTTGGTTTTGATTGGATTCCAGGAGGATTTCTTGGTGTAGATCTCTTCTTTGTGATCTCTGGCTATGTGATTACACGTTTGCTTTTAGATTCGATTCAACGAAGTGGTGGATTAGATCTACGTGCTTTCTATATAGCTCGCATCAGACGTTTGCTGCCACCACTTGTTTTCATGATCATTGTGACAACTGTCTTTATCGGAGTCTGGGCACCAGACACCATGCGACGATTTGTTGCAGACACTCCCTTTGCGCTCTTTGGCGGAATGAACTGGTGGTTGGTATTTCGCCAAACTGATTACTTCGAAGAAATTGGGCGAGCTCCACTTTTGCAGCACACCTGGTCACTTGGCGTAGAGGCACAGTTTTACCTGGTGTGGCCGCTGATTCTCCTCTTAGTTTTACGGTACTTCGGTAAGAACAAGATTTCTGGTGCGGCCCTATTGATTGCAGCGTTTTCAGGAATTTCACTTCTTCTTGTCTCACTGCGCATTGATGCGGCGAATTCATCCTCTGTAAGCCATGTGTACTTTGGTACAGACACGCACAGCATTGGTTTATTTCTCGGTGCAGCCCTTGCTGTCCGATGGATTCCACAGAATCTCAATGAAACAGTTTCAAAGAAGGCCCAGGATTTCATTGATGGAATTGGTCTCTTTGGTCTAGTTGGAATCATTGCAGCATTTTTACTTGTCGATGAGAATGATCCAACTCTTTACAAGATTGCCTTTCCGCTAGCTGGAATTTTCGGTTGTGCAATCATTACTTCGATTGTGCATCCAGCTTCTCGCTTTGCTCCGATTCTCAGTACTAGCCCATTTGTCTGGATCGGTGAGCGTTCATACGCAATTTACTTGTGGCACTGGGTGGTATTTCAACTCACACGTCCTCAATTTGATCTAGAAGGTTCTCCGTGGGCGCTGTACACATTGCGAATATTGATTGTCTTTGCCCTGGCAGATATCTCTCTGCGAATCGTTGAATTACCAGTTAGAACAGGGCTTATTGATTATTGGTTTAAGGGAATGAAGTACCGCACTAAGCGAGTTCAACTTCGACAAAAGTTTGCAGTCTTTCTCATTATCATCTCAACAATCGGTGTAACTACAACCTCCGCACTTAGCGCTATTGCAGAGGGTGATCGCCAACTTAATCAACTTAAGAAGCAGTTAGAGCAACCAACTACCGTGCCTACATTGACTGAGGGTGGCCTCTGGGTTACCGGTGACTCAGTTATCTTAGGAATTCGTTTCGAGTTAGATGCGCGGGAAAACATTGGCTTAATTAACGCACGAGTTGGGCGACAAGCACCAGAGCTTTTAGAGGTTATCAAGAATGACAAGGCGAATATGGTTGGTTCAACCATCATCTTGAACCTTGGAAACAATAATAAGTTAAGTGAAGAGCAAGTGGCAGCGATCTTTGCTGAAATTGCAGAGCAGCCCCGTATCATCGTTGTAAACACCGCTGTTCCACGGGATTGGCGTGATGAGAACAATGAATTAATAGCTAAGTACGCAGCTCAGTATGGAGCGCGGTTAATTGATTGGGCAGCGATTTCAGCTAACCATCCAGAGTACTTTGGACCAGATGGAGTGCATCTAGTTCCAGCTGGTGTTCGTGCATATGTAGATGCGATCGCCGCAGAACTTTCACCAGCTACTGAAGTTATGAGTGGGCAATAAAAAATCCCCCACCGTTAAGTGAGGGATTTTTTACAATGAATTCTTTACTTAAACTCTCCTGGAATTCCAAATGCTGTTGCT
The DNA here is from genome assembly GCA_964497665.1 of uncultured Candidatus Planktophila sp. GTDB lineage: Bacteria > Actinomycetota > Actinomycetes > Nanopelagicales > Nanopelagicaceae > Planktophila. The sequence continues at coordinate 4,865 of CAZCDF010000053.1, forward strand.
GATGCAGTTTGTCCATCTGCGTAAACAGATGAAACGCGGAACTGAGTCCAGCCTGAATCACTAGCCTTTGAAACATTTTGTGTGAGTTGATCTGCAGGAACTGTTGCGATTACTGACCACTCGCCGGTTCCGTTGGCACGGATTTCAACGTTATATCCAGTAAGGCCTTCAACAGCTGTTGGTGCTACCCAGCGAAGCTTTAATCCGCCTTCAGCATTGAGTGCAACAAACTTTGTTGGTGCTTCAACCGCAGTAACTGTTACCGCTGGCTCTTCGCTCTCAGATGGTGTTGCAGATGGTTCTGCACTCTGTGACATTGAAGGTGCAGGAGCTGCATCATCGCTGTCCTTATCTGAAGATTGTGACCACACAATAATTGCGAGCGCTGCAATTCCGATTACCACTAGCCATGCTGTACGAGTTGATGTTGATTGCTTTGGAGCTGCAACTGGCTTAACGGGTGCAGGTGCTGCTGCCTTAACAGGAGCCGCTACCGCTGCAGGTCTTGGAGCAGAAGTAACTGCAACTGCAGCCTTCTTAACAACACGCTTTGCTGGTGCCTTCTTGGCAACCTTCTTCTTCGCTACAGCTTTCTTCGCAACAGACTTCTTTGCGGTCTTCTTCACCGCTGACTTCTTTGC
>CAZCDF010000054.1:0-5394 GCA_964497665.1 uncultured Candidatus Planktophila sp.
GAAGAGCTTTCATCATTCCTTCGCAAAGCTGGAGTTCCTCATGAGGTTCTCAATGCAAAGCATCACGAACGTGAAGCGGCAATCATCGCTCGCGCTGGTGTTAAGGGAGCTGTAACTGTTGCCACTAACATGGCCGGTCGTGGTACCGACATCATGTTGGGTGGTAACCCAGAGTTCATGGCAGATTTTGAGTTACAACGACGCGGAATTTCTCCAGTAGATAATGCTGAGGAGTATGAAAAGGAGTGGCCAGCAGAGATTGCACGCCAAAAGGCTGCGGTTGAAAAGGGACATGAAGAGGTTGTAACTCTCGGTGGACTTTATGTTTTGGGAACAGAACGGCACGAGTCACGTCGTATTGATAACCAGCTCCGTGGACGTTCCGGTCGCCAAGGTGATCCCGGAGAGTCACGCTTCTACCTTTCACTTCAAGATGATTTGATGCGTCGCTTTAATTCAGGAATGGTTGAGCGCTTCTTGACTGCAGCAGGACTTCCGGATGATGCACCGATTGAATCAAAGATGGTTTCTAATGCGATCAAATCTGCTCAGACTCAGGTTGAAGCACAGAACTTTGAAATGCGTAAAAATGTTTTGAAGTATGACGATGTTATGAACCGTCAGCGCACCGTAATTTATGGTGAGCGCCGCAGCGTTCTAGAGGGTGCTGACATTAAGGATCAGGTGGCTCGCTTTGTCTCTGACACTCTTACTGCCTATGTCACCGCTGCAACCGCTGAAGGCTATGCAGAAGATTGGGATCTAGAGACTCTATTTACAGCGCTCAAGACCATTTATCCAATTTCATTTACTATCGAACAACTCGAAGCAGAAGCAGGTTCACGGGTCGGATTAGATGCTGATTTCATCACCGCTCGCGTGCTTGAAGATTGCCAAGCTGCATACGCTCAACGTGAGGAAGCACTTGGTGCAGAAGTTATGCGTGAACTCGAGCGCAAGGTTTTGCTCTCAGTACTTGATCGTAAGTGGCGTGAACACCTATACGAGATGGATTACCTACAAGAGGGAATTGGTCTTCGTGCCATGGCTCAACGTGATCCGCTGGTTGAGTACCAAAAAGAAGGCTTTGACTTATTTGCTGCCATGATGGATGGAATTAAAGAAGAGATTGCAGGCTTTGTATTTAACATCGAAGTCTCGGTTGAGAGCGCAAGTAATCAAGTGGTTGCTCCGGGCCTTGAGGCTAAGCAATTACCTCAAACTGGTTTGCAGTACACAGCAGCTGATGAATCGGGCGTTCGTACAACTGGCGAGGTTTCTCGAAACGCACCATGTCCTTGTGGTTCAGGAAAGAAGTTCAAGCGCTGCCACGGAGGCGCTGCTTAACTTTAGATAAGCGCTAGACAGGTGCACAACCAGCGCCCATCTAGTCCTTCAAATCTGATTGCAACGACTCTCAGCCGGTCTCCAAAGCGGACCGTAATTGTTGCTTCACAAATGCCATCAAGAGGTTGGGTGATTCTAGTTTTGCGTACTCTTCCAATCTCCTTGAGCGTGCCCGCCATTTTCTGAAGCTCAGCAAATACTGTGTAATGGCAATGAAGCTGAAGTTGGTGAGAGGATCTTCTACCAGCCCAAATTTCAACTGCGTTATGTATGAATTGATGAATCAAAGGTTCAAGTGCAGGTAAATCTTCAGCTGAGGTCGGTTGTGGCGCAAAATCAGAGTCAAACTCCTCTCCAAAATTACTTGGGACTAAGTAGAGGCGAGACTTCTTGACCTCTTGGATCTTTGGCTCTGGCTTAAAGATTTCTAATACAGGATGGAGGAAATCTTCATCAGGATCGCTAGATAACGGGATGAGTTCAATAGTTGTGAATGTTGGAAGCTGTTCATACTCAAGTTGTGTGGTCATGAGCACACCATTTCCACTTTATCCAGCCCCTAACTCACTCCTTAGTACCTAAAAACCCCGTACCTTTGACTGATTGTGGATAACTTCCAGGATTTAGTAACTGCAAGATCTTGGGTACTCCTATGAAAAATAAAAAGAGTTCCTATAGCGCTCGAATGCCACTAGCAATCACCCTAATCATCGCCGCCTTTGCCTCAGCTTTCTTTATCTCGACTTACTCCAATAAAGGTGCAGATTATTGGGTGGTCGCAAACTCCTTGGCACCAGGTCATCTCATAACCGAATCCGATCTAGTGGCCGCGCATTTAAATCTTGGTAATAGTTCAGAGAATTACTTGAACACCTCAGATCAGATAATCGGTTTAGTTGCTACTCGACGGATGAGTACAGGTGAGGTTATTTCTACATCTGATGTAACCACTACAGCTCAGGCTTTGAGTACGAGCGCAGTTCCATTAAGTCTTCGCTCTGCCGACTTAGCCGCAGGTGTAATTGTTGGAGATGCCGTGGATATTTACTGGGTGTTTGATTCGCGAAATGGAGAAGCTGTAATTGATCCAATTCTGATCCTTGGGGGCGTAACTCTCATCGGTCTAGATGATTCAAAGAATGCACTCGGGGGAGAGATCGGAATTACGGTCGCCGTTGAGGAAACTCAGGTGCTACGTCTACTAAGTGCAACTACTCAAGGACGTTTAGTAGTGGTGCGCGCATATGTCTGAGCTTGAAATGCCAACCGTTATAACCGCTATTGCTAATTCAGAGGCAGAAGGTTTCGTTGCAGGCACGCTTTACGCCCAAGGATGGAATGTCATCTTTCGAGCCATTGATTGGGCTTCTTTACAAAACTATCTAGAATCTAATTCAACGATTACAGCCAATGCGCTTCTGATTTATGGAAATGATCTTCCAGGTGCAAATAAGCAATTAGTCGATGCTCTGCAAGGCAGGGTTCGCCAACTCATCGGCTTTTCCATCTCTAACAATGCAGCGGAGGACTTTGGTTCACTTCACCCACTTCCGATTGTTGGAACTGATCTCATCTCATTAGTCAGGGGATTTGTACGAGCTCCAATGGTGCGCACGGGCGCTATGACTCAACGCAAACCACGAACATCCAAAGTAATTGCCGTTGGTTCTGCAGGTAGTCACACAGGTTGCACTTTAATAGCGCTCAATCTTGCTATGGAGATTAGTTTGTCAGAGAAATCAACCTTACTGATGGAGGCTAACTTCAGGGCTCCTTCTATCGCTCCTATTTTATCGATGCGAAACATCGCCGAATCTTCAACATGGAAATCAATTGCTCCCAATCTAGCTCTATCCGAAGTTACCCAAAGTTCTTCGGAAAATCTTGAGAACTTCATGAATAAAGCAACCGAGGAGTTTGAGTACATCATTATTGATATTGGCTCGATATCTGGTCTATCTAATCGCCTGACTGATCGCCGATGGACATCTATTGTTACAACATGGTGCTGCGACCAAGCAGATGAGTTAATGATTGTCTCGCGAGCAGATCATCTGGGACATTACCGTCTCACCCAAGTAATCGATTTACTTCACCAGACATCAATCCGTGCGCAATTGAGTTTCACGCAAAATATGAAGTCACCAGGCAAACGAGGCGATGGCGAAATGGCACGTTTCTTGTCTGCAACTACATCGCTAAAGCCAATTCGGGTGAGGAGTTTGAAAGAGGAGATAAGGAGTGTCAAAGCGGCAGAGGATGAACATGCCACCTTGGTTGAGACAAATGAGCGCTCAAATCTACGCAAATCGATCTCTGACTTAGCCCGAGAAATCATTTCTTAAGATCTATTACTATGGGTAAATGCGCGCTTACCTTCCCATCAGCCACAAGGATCTTGAAGCCTTTGTGCACAGTAAGAGCCTTGAAGCTGATGAAGTTTTCGCCGCCACCCAAGCCTTTGTTGCAGAGAATCTAGATTGTGATGAGGAAGAGCTCGAGTACCTGCTCTCTGTCGCTGCAGGTGAGCAGGCTTTAGAGCTTAGGCTGTCTGAAAAAGCACCTGGAATAGTTCTTGCCTTTGAGATCACAGATGAGCAGATCGGTGAGAGTTATGAAGATTCACTTACTTTGAAATCGGCTCTACCCTGGGATCAGTTGCAATGCGCCCTACTTGCATTTCAAGGGGATGATGAGCTGGTTTGGTTTGCAACCCAAGAGATCGAGATTCACTTGGCGGAGTGGAAGTAACAATGTTTCAGTTAGAAAAACTGCTTGGTGCGCGAACTACTATCACTATTGATCAAGCTAATCGGATTCGAGACTTGGTTGCAGATTGGCAATTATTAGCAGATCTTTCATTTGCTGATCTAATTTTATGGGTGCCAATTCGTAAAGATATTTCGATGTGGCCCACCGGACATATTGCCGTTGCACACATTCGACCTACGACAACATCAACAGTATTTATCAACGACCTTATTGGTGATGAAGTGCTTTGGGGTGCTAAGCCAGCAATTGACGAAGCACTATCTGGCGATGAAATTATTAAGCCCAGCGATCCGGAAAAAATAGGGGAGATGCTGGTAAAAACCGAAACGATCCCAGTTACTTTTGAAGGTCAGGTAATCGCAGTAGTTTCCTCACATAGAAATGTTGAACACTCTCGAGGTACTGGAAAGCTCGAAAGTAATTATCGTGAGGTCGCTCAGCACTTGTTTCAAATGGTTGCCCAGGGATCATTCCCCTACAAAGATGCAGGTTCACTTTTTGAGCCGGCACCACGTGTGGGTGATGGACTAATCAGATTAGATGCTAATTCTGCAATTTCCTTTGCAAGCCCTAATGCGAAGTCAGCATTTTCTCGCATGGGGTGGCGTGGGGATTTAGAGGGAAGAAATCTTGGCGAAGTAGCAGAGCAAGTTGTTATCGCATCACCAAATGCTTCAGAACAGGCTGTTCGTTCACGGCTAAATGGTAAGCAATTGCAAAGGGTTGAGATTGATAACCAAGGAGCAACCATTGATTTACTAGTTTTGCCCTTGATAAATGGTACGGATAAAGTCGGTGCAATTGTGTTGCTGCAAAATGTGACTGAACTACGTCGCCGTGACCGTGAATTGGTCACAAAAGATGCCACAATTCGCGAAATTCACCACCGCGTAAAGAACAACCTCCAAACGGTATCTGCATTACTGCGCTTGCAGTCCAGGCGCATCGAAGACCCGGCAGCGGCAGCTGCACTTGATGAAGCGGTTCGTCGAATCGCATCCATCGCCGTCGTTCACGAAACTTTGTCTAATAGCACCCAAACAACGGTGGCCTTTGATGAGGTTCTTAGCTCTCTAGTTACCCATGCACTTGAGTTAAGTCCTCGAATGGGTGAGCTCACAATCGAGCGAACTGGTGAAATTGGTTCTCTTGAATCCCGAGTTGCAACTCCATTGTCTTTGGTAGTTACCGAACTTATTCATAACGCGCTCGAGCACGGTCTCTATAAATCTGGAACAAAGTTAAGAATAGAGCTTCAGCGTTACAGCAATGAAG
>CAZCDF010000055.1:0-5282 GCA_964497665.1 uncultured Candidatus Planktophila sp.
ACTCGATTCCATTGCGCTCTATCTCTAAATCTCAAAGGATAAAGAGTGATGTCATGACCTTTGATTTCAACGGGCCAAGAACTTTTCATGAATTTAAATGTAGCGACGCTCTAGAACTACTACGGTTACCTGATCGCCAGTTTTCAAAGATGTATCACTTTCAGAGACCGCAATAAATGCATTTGCATCTGAAAGTGTGGATTGCTCATCCTGATTTTCAAGAGGTACCACAGATTTTCCATCCTCAGCCAAAACTGCACGAATGTATGAGCGAACACCAGGTGCAGATGCAATTGGCTTCTCAAGTGCGGCTTTAACTGAAGGTCTATGAATAGTTGCTGCACCTAGCATGGTCCGGATCATTGGGCGCACAAAGAGTTCAAAGGAGATGTAGGCAGCGATTGGATCGCCTGGAAGTGTGACTACCGGTGTCTTGTCTGGACCAATTGTTCCAAAGTTATGTCGACCACTTGCTTCAATTGCCACTTCGACAGTTTTTATGTCGCCTAATCCTGACAAGGTTCGAGTTATGAGATCAAATGAATCATCATGGCGTTCACCACTGATGATAATTAAGTCTGCGCGAACTAGTTGATCCTCAATAACTTTCTGAAGCTGTTCTTCATTATCTGGGATTGAATGCACTCGATAGGCAACCGCTCCAACTTCACGTACCGCGGTTGTTAAGAGCCATGAGTTGGTTTCATACTCATCACTAGAGTTTTTTAGAGCTTGGCCTGGTTCAACCAGATCAGGGCCTGCAGAGAGCACAACTACACGTGGATGAGGGCGAGTTGGGAGATGATCCCGTCCAATAGATGCAGCTAATCCAATTTGAGTTGAACGAATGCGGGTACCTTCCCGAAGCACCAATCGATCACCTGCATAAACATCTGCAGCAAGGGTTGCACCATGAGCATCCAACAGAGGCATTTCAAAGGAATCAAGCGGCTTGCAGATGGCAAGTAATGAGGTGAGAAACTCATCTACCCGTGTGTGTTCTGACATAATCGAACCCTACTTGTTGAACAGTTTGATCTTTGGGATTTCACGGGAGATTTAAATGACAGATCAAAAAGAGATTCTGCGGGATCGTGCCCGCCGAGAACGATCACAGAAGTTCATCCCCTCAAATTTCAACGTAATTTTGCAAGCTCCCGAAATTAATTCAGCCTCAACAATCGCCTCATACATCTCCTATGAGTATGAACCCAGCACAGTTGAGATAAATGAGGCATTCCTGAGAAGTGGGAAAACACTTGTTCTGCCTCGAATTAATGGTGCCCATTTGGAGTGGGTGAGGTGGGATGGAGATCCTGCCAAGTTATTGAGTAAGAAAAAAATTTCAGAGCCAGTGGGAGATGCGATTACAGATCTGTCGAGTATTGGTGCGGTCATTGTTCCCGCATTAAAAATTGATCAAACTGGATTTAGATTGGGTCAAGGCGGTGGGTACTACGACCGGGCCCTTCCACATTTAAATGCCTGGAAAATCGGTTTGGTTTATGCAGGTGAACTATCGAGTGAGACCTTGCCACATGAATCACATGATGTGCCACTCGATGCAGCTGCTACGCCTTCAATTGTTGTGCGATTTCACCGCTAGTTTTAACTGTTAGGAAGATTGCGCGCCATCACGATACGTTGAATCTGATTGGTGCCTTCATAAATCTGAGTTAACTTGGCATCACGCATCATTCGCTCAACTGGATAATCGCTGACATATCCATATCCACCCAAGACTTGAATCGCATCTTCAGTTACCTTCATAGCAATATCACTTGCTAAGCACTTACTTGCAGCTGAAAAGAAGGTTAGATCTTTGGCATTATTTTCGCTCTTAACTGCGGCAGAGTAGGTAAGCAAACGAGCTGCCTCAATGTTCATCGCCATATCGGCAAGCATGAATTGAATCGCTTGGAAATCAAAGATCGGCTTACCAAATTGCTGACGCTCATGCGCATACTTTGTAGCAACATCAAATGCACCTTGTGCCAAACCAATTGCTTGCGCAGCGATGGTGATACGTGTGTGATCCAAAGTTGCCATTGCCAGTGCAAAACCCTGACCAACTTCGCTGATTCGACGATCATCGCTGAGTTGTACATTGTCGAAGTAAACTTCGCGCGTAGGTGATCCACGCATACCCATTTTCTTTTCTGGTGCACCAAACGAGACACCTGGATCTGATTTTTCAACAACAAAGGCTGTCATTCCCTTTGTTCTAAGGGTTGGATCTCCTTGCGCAATAACAGAGTAAAACTCAGATTCCCCTGCATTTGTGATCCACTTTTTGCTGCCATTGAGAACCCACCCATCACCAGAACGCTCAACCTTTGTTCTCAGTGATGCAGCATCAGAGCCAGCCTCTGATTCAGAAAGGCAGTATGAAAAACCTTCGCCCTTAGCTAACCGTGGAAGCCAACGTTTCTTTTGCTCTTCATTTCCGCCCAAAAGCAAAGGCACTGAGCCAAGTTTGTTTACCGCTGGAATAAGTGATGAAGAGCCGCATACACGAGCAACCTCTTCGATAATCAAGACCGCAGCTAGTGCATCTGCACCATCGCCACCAAACTCAGTCGGCACATGTGCTGCAAACAAACCATTTTTAACTAATGCATTTTTTGCTTCGATGGGAAAACGATGTTCTTCATCTACCGCTTGTGCAAATGGTGCGATCTCTTTTTCGGCAAGCGCGCGGACGCTGGTACGTAACTCTTTATACTCAGCTGGAAGTTCAAATACATTGTCCATTAGGGCTCTTTCCTGTCGCGCTGTGCTAGTTCCTGTAAATACTGATTGTAGTTTGCTAAATCATCTGGCTCACCCATAGCCGCTTGGCGAGCGGTATTGCGATCGATTCTCTTTGCTTCCCGCGAATCATCTCGCATCCAGTTGATAAATGTCGCGACCAAAGCAATGAGGATAGGAATCTCACCCATAGCCCAGCCAATGGAGCCGCCAACTTTTTGATCAGCAAGAGGATCGCCGAGCCACGGGGTTTGTAATGAAGCATAAAAACCACCATCGATGAGTGTGGTTGTAGACATAAGCGCCACGGAAAAGAATGCGTGGATGCTCATCGCTGCAAATAAAATGACAATCTGCACTAGATGGTGCACTCTGCGAGGGTTTGGATCCACTCCAATAATTATGAAGAAGAACAAGAATCCAGCGGCCAAGAAGTGCAAGCTCATAAATAAGTGGCCGGTGTGACTCTGCATCAAAATAGAAAAGAGATCGGTAAAGTACAGCGCAAATAGTGAGCCATCAAAAATGATCAGGGCAACTATTGGATTTGTGTAAAGAACACCTATCTTCGAATGCAGTGCCGCAAGCAACGATCCTCGAACTCCGCGTTCCTCGCTAGTTCTACCTTGTGGCAAGGTACGAAGAGCTAAGGTCATTGGAGCACCAAGTACTAATCCAATGGGTGCGATCATTCCCAAGACCATGTGAGACATCATGTGATACGAGAAGGAAAATTGGGCATATAAACCTAGGCCACCGCTTGTTGCAAAGTTGGTTGCAGCTATTCCTAATGCAAATGCAACGGTGCGGCCTACGGGCCATTTATCGCCACGCTTTGTTAAAACAACTACACCTTTAATGTATAGCGCGACCATCAAAGACAAAATTCCTATCATCAATGCATTTGGTTCGTAACTAAAGAGAATTCGCGACAATGTAGGTGGTGGTGGAGTTGGAATACCAACAATTGAAATAGCCGCATTGAACTCTTGAACTCCTGGTCGGTCAGGAGATGAATTTGTCGACAACCAGGTTCCCATAAATACCGTTACAACCATGATTGCTGCTTCGACTGTTAAGAGCTTTGCAAAGCCGATCCAGTTAATTGCATCTTTTCTTGAAAGAGTCTTTCTATGGAGGTAGCCAATAAAGAGCAAAACAATTGTTGCGAGGATTTTTCCGACCACTATAAATGCGTATGAGGAGTTCCAGGCATCCACAAAATTCAGTCGAGCCCAAGCATTAACCGCACCGCTTATAACAACGGCGATCGCTGACCATAAAGCTAGTTGGCTAAATCGAGGGACAGCAATAGGTCGATCTTGCGGTGAAAGTGCACCTAAAGCGATTACACCTCCAACCCAAAAAGAGAGAGCAATTACATGTATTACCAGAGATCCAATGACTAGTGAATGGGAGCCACTAGAAGCTGCATGACTTTCAAAGACTGGTGCCACTAATCCTGCAACTGAGAGGGCGAGCAAAATAATAAGTGATTCAATTTTCTTGGTCGCAAAGGAAGAGATAAGCACAACCATGGCCATGAGCGCCTGAAAAGCCAAATACTTTCCAAGGGAAATCTGAGTCAAGAATGAGCGAATAACAGTTAGGTCCAACGCCTCAGAAAGGGTTGCTCCTAAAATTTGTGCCAAAGTAAAGATGATTGTTCCAAAAGCACCGATAACCCAAATAACTGAACTGAGCTTCAGGAGAGTTCGGAGTTTTTCACCTGAGGTTGTTAGAAAGCCATCTTTATTGATTACTAGAAAGGCCATAGAAAGCAGTGACCCGACCACAGCAAAACCGCCAATTAAGTTAAGAAACTTAAATGTAGTTGTTAAAAGGTTCATCGATCTTTAAATAATTTACGTGCATAGAGTGACAAGCCAATTGTGACGCCAACGGCTAAAACTAGAAGAACTATCACGAATACATTTGTTGCCCAACTGCTGCTTGCAGGTTCTTGTGACACTGTTGGTTCTGGTGTTGGGTTTTCAGGAGCGATTGTGCTTGGAGCTTGATATTTAAATCGATAGCTTCCTTCGAGTGGAGCGTCGGCTTCTGCAAACAAAATATAGGTAACAGTGTAGAAGCCCGACTCGGTTAACGGTCTCAACCCTACGGTTGCACTGACATCATCGACCATGATGGTTCCGTCATCAACGCGGACCCCATTTGGGTCAGTTACTGAAATCTCATTAGCTTCTGGAAGCAAAGGGAGTTGTCCGGTTACAGTGACACTCGTTGGAGAGACAGAAAGTGTTGAACCACTGATGGGCGATGTACTTACAAGTGCGTTAGAAAAAGCACTTGAAATTCCCAACAAAGTTAATAGAAGTGCTAAAGCGCCATGGGCTGCGAACTTCCTCACATCTGCCTTTCCAGAGGCACCAGGAAAGCGCCTCAATTCGCGCCAATCTTCTCACCTCTTTAGACTAAGCACATAGCCGGAATAGCTGATTAAGCCTGCGGGAATTTGAGCCAGAAGTGGAGTTGTGATGCCTACATATCAATATGCATGTACCGCATGC
>CAZCDF010000056.1:0-5263 GCA_964497665.1 uncultured Candidatus Planktophila sp.
GTAATTGTTTGTTCAACCGGTTTGATCGGTGAACTATTACCAATGCCAAAGATCATCGCAGGAATTGAATCAATTGTGCCAGCGCTCAGCAACGATGGTCTGCAGACAAGCGCACAAGCGATCATGACAACTGACTCTGTTCCCAAGATCGCGACAGCTACTTTTAAAGGAGCTGAATTTGCAGGGATCGCAAAAGGCGCTGGAATGTTGGCCCCTGCATTAGCAACCATGTTGTCTGTCGTTATGACTGATGCGGTTGTGTCTGAGAATGTGCAAGAGATCTTTCAACGCGCGACAGATCGTACCTACAACCGCATCGATTCAGATGGGTGTACATCTACCAATGACACGGTGCTGTTCATGTCATCAGGGGCTAGTGGCGTAAAGATCGCAGACCAAGATCTTGAAGATATGTTGATGCAGGTATGTGGATCACTTGCGGCACAATTAATCGCAGATGCAGAAGGTTCTACAAAGACAGTTGCGATCAAGGTGCTTAACGCTGCTTCAGAAAAGGATGCGGTAGAAGTTGGACGTGCCTGTGCTCGGAACAATCTGCTAAAAGCAGCCATCTTTGGAGGGGACCCAAACTGGGGCAGAGTTCTTGCAGCTGTGGGCACCGCTGATGCGCACATGGATCCGCTGGCTATAGATGTGAAACTCAATGGAGTTCAAGTATGTTCAAATAGCGCGCCAGATGCAGATAAGACAACGGTCAATTTTGATGCTCGTCTGGTTGAGCTCGAGATTGACCTGAAGGTTGGAACTTCGACGGCCACCATCATGACCAATGACCTGACGCATGATTATGTTCATGAGAACTCGGCGTACTCAACATGATCGTTGTTAAGTTTGGCGGTCACGCCATGAAGGATGAAAATGGAAACTTCGCTAAGGCGATCTCGGCAGCTCTTGCAACGGGTGAAAAGGTTGTTGTTGTGCATGGCGGAGGACCACAGATCGATGCTGCGCTCAAAGCCAAGCAGATCACCAGTAATTGGATCGGGGGCTTCAGAGTAACTACTCAAGAAATCTTTGATGTAGTGGAAGAGGTTTTAGTTGAACAAGTGGGTCAAGAAGTTGCTGCGACCTTAAGTAGGTCAGGAATTAAGGCAAAGGCTATTTCGGCTCGTGCACTACCTACAGTTATTGCAAGGCGCCGCACAACATTGATTGATGGAACCCCGGCAGATCTTGGTTTTGTTGGGGAGGTTCAATCTGTCAATCCTGCACAACTGTTAGAGCTCATCGAACAAGGTTATGTTCCAGTTGTTGCCCCAGTTTCCTCGGATGAAGATTTGAAAACAGGTCTAAATGTAAATGCGGATTTTGCAGCCGCTTCCATTGCGGCAGCCCTTGAAGCATCTCAATTAATTGTGATGACCGATGTAGCTGGTATTTATCGTAACTGGCCTGATGCTACGACATTGATTGACGCTATTTCAGCGAGCGATTTGGAAAGTATCAAAGCCGGCTTTGCCGAAGGCATGGCACCGAAGGTACAGGCCGCTCTTGATGCGCTGTCATACGGAGCACAAGCGGTACGAATCATTGATGGTACAGATCCCGATAGCTTTGCATCAGCGCTAGCTGGTACAGGCGGAACCTTGGTGGTTGCATGACAAACAAGAACATGATCAACCGTTGGAAGAGTTCGGTTCAAAACAATTATGGAACGCCCTCTATCGCTTTGGTTAAGGGCAAAGGGTTAGTCGTAACCGACGCCGATGGGAAACAGTACTTAGATTTCCTCGGTGGAATTGCAACGAGCATCTTGGGCCACGCCCATCCTGCAATTGTTAAAGCGGTAACCAAGCAGGTTTCGACTCTTAGCCATGTCAGTAATTTCTATGCGCATCCACATGCTATTGAACTAGCGGAAAAACTCGCAGCTATGACAGGTGACAAGAAAGCTAAAGTGTTTTTCTGCCAGTCAGGTGCGGAAGCAAATGAAGCGGCGCTAAAACTTTCTCGCAGAACCGGCAAAGTACGAGTTGTCGCTGCACAAGGTGCCTTTCATGGTCGCACTATGGGTGCGTTGTCTTTAACTGGCCAACCAGCAAAACGTGAGCCTTTCTTGCCTCTGGTTAAAGGCGTAAAACATGTTCCCTTTGGCGACATAGAAGCGATGCGCAAAGCGGTTACGAAGAAAACCGCGATGGTCATTATTGAACCGATCATGGGTGAAGCGGGTGTAATTGTTCCTCCCGCAGATTATCTGCGTGAACTTCGTGCGTTATGTGATGCAAAGGGCGCACTACTTGTTATTGATGCGGTTCAAACCGGAATGGGTCGCACAGGAGATTGGTTTGGATATGAATACTCGGGTATCACGCCAGATGTCATCACTCTGGCTAAAGGTTTAGGGGGAGGCTTGCCCCTGGGTGCAATGATCGCTTTAGGAAAAGCTGCTGATCTATTTCAACCTGGAGATCACGGATCAACCTTTGGTGGCAATCCCGTAACTACAGCGGCAGGTTTAGCTGCTATTAAATTCATCGAAGCTCAAAAGATTTTGAAGAAGGTAGAAACGCAAGGCCTCTACCTCATTCAGGAGTTAGCGTTAATCCCAGGAGTGGCCGAGGTGCGAGGAGCAGGTCTGTTACTGGGGATAGAACTCGAATCCCGTAAAGCTGCTGAAGTTGCTTTGGCATTACAGAATGAAGGAGTGCTCGTGAACGCTGCAAATCCAACAACCATTCGATTGGCGCCAGCGTTAATTGTCACCGATGCACAAATAAAAAAATTCGCAGCAATTTTCAGGAAGGTGATGATTGATGGCAAGTAGCGCACAATCAGTATCGGCTCGTAGAGCAAAGGCTATTTCATTAATCCAAGCGGGATTAGTGCATTCTCAATCAGATTTAGTGAGATTGCTCAAGAAAGCTGGCTATAAAGTAACGCAGGCAACTGCTAGCCGCGATCTTGAAGAGATTGGTGCGGTACGTGCTCGCAATAAAGATGGCGAAAGCACATATCAAATTCGCGAAAGCTCCGATGATGCGATTGTTCGAAGCACACCGCTACCTTCAAAGTTGATTTTGTCAGTTGATCACAGTGCAAACTTGGCTGTTATTCATACTCCGCCAGGGGCGGCTCAGTTTCTAGCCAGTTCGCTGGATCATGCTGGCCTCACCGGCGTTATCGGAACCATCGCAGGGGACGACACGATTATCTTGGTGTCGAAGAAAGCCACTGGTGGAGCACATTTAGCGAAAGAATTGCTTGCTTACGCACAAGGTGATGGGAAGAGGAAGTAATGGCTCTATGGGGCGGACGTTTTGCACAAGGACCTGAGGATTCGGTCTTTGCCCTGTCCAGAAGCATCCACTTTGATTGGCGTTTGGCTCCATATGACATTCGTTCATCGATGGCACACCTAGCAGTTCTTAAAAAGAACTCTCTGATATCTGCAAAGGATTCAGATGCGATTATGGCTGCGCTCAAGGAGTTAGCAACGCAGGTATCACAGGGCTCATTTGCTCCCATCGAGAGTGATGAGGATGTACATAGCGCTCTTGAGCGAGGATTAACTGAAAAACTAGGCCCAATCGGTGGAGCTCTACGCGCAGGCCGATCCCGTAATGATCAAGTGACGACCGATCTGCGATTGTTCTCAATCGATCATATGTTGGAGATTGCAACACTTGTTACGCACTTGCAAATTGCAATCCTTGAAAAAGCAGCTGAGTATGTAAATGATCCAGCACCAGGTTTTACCCACATTCAGCATGCACAGCCGGTTTCATTTGGTCATGAGTTAGCAAAACATGCACATGCCTTTGCTCGAGATCTTGATCGAATCAAGGATTGGTTGGCTCGCACATCTGTGAGCTCTTTGGGTGCAGGAGCACTTGCTGGCTCTTCGCTCCCACTAGATCCAGCCTTTACTGCACAAAATCTTGGCTTTGATTCAACATTTGCCAACAGTATTGATGCTGTCAGCGATCGTGATTATGTAGCAGAGGCTCTCTTCATCTTTGCAATGATTGGAAACCATTTATCTCGCATCGGCGAGGAATGGACCTTGTGGTCATCTCAGGAGTTTGCTTGGGCAAAGGTGGCTGATGCCTACTCAACTGGTTCATCGATTATGCCTCAGAAAAAGAATCCAGATATGGCAGAACTTGCTCGTGGAAAATCAGGACGTCTTGTTGGAAATCTCATGAGTGTTTTAACAATGCTCAAGGGACTTCCTTTTGCTTACAACCGCGATCTGCAAGAGGATAAAGAGCCGCTCTTTGACAGTATCGACACATTGCTCTTGGTATTGCCTGCAGTTACCGGAATGGTGGCAACAACTGATTTTGATCGCGACAAGATGGCTTTGGCTGCGCCTACGGGGTATTCACTTGCAACTGAAATTGCAGATTACCTTGCTAAGAAAAATGTGCCATTTGCTCAAGCCCATGAAGCTGCCGGCAAGTGCGTTGCACTGTGTGAATCCTCCGATCGCCAATTACATCAATTAACCGATGCAGAGTTAGTTGCTGTACATCCTCAACTTGATGGGGGAGTACGTGAAGTGCTCACCGTTCATGGGGCCTTGAGCTCTCGTACAACATCTGGCGGAACCGCACCTTCCTTAGTTGCCCAGCAGATTAAGGATGCTTTAACAGCAAACATCTCGACGCAAAAGGAAATTGCCAGCAAGCAGAAGGCATTTTCAGAGATGATGAGCGCATGAACCTGATCGAAGATCTTCGCTGGCGTGGATTATTGGCTCAATCAACTGATGAGGCCGCACTCCTGGAATCACTCAAAAAACCAACGACTTTGTACTGTGGCTTTGATCCAACCGCGCCTTCCTTGCATGCCGGAAACCTCGTCGTACTTCTAGTTTTGCGTCGCTTTCAATTAGCTGGGCACAATCCCATTGCACTCGTAGGAGGCGCGACAGGTCTTGTCGGCGACCCAAGTGGAAAGAATGAAGAGCGCACACTTAACAGCACTGAGATTGTTGAAGGTTGGGTCAACCGCATCCGCAAGCAGGTTTCCTCTTTTCTTGATTTTGATGCACCAAAGAATCCAGCTCTGGTGGTCAATAACTTGGATTGGACCTCACCACTGAGTGCCATTGAATTCCTTCGCGATATCGGCAAGCACTTCAGTGTGAATCAGATGTTGTCTAAGGATTCTGTTTCGGCTCGCCTTGAAGGTGGCGGAATTTCATACACTGAATTTTCTTACCAAGTTTTGCAATCGTACGATTTCCTAGAGCTATACCGTCGCAATAACTGCACCTTGCAGGTTGGTGGATCTG
>CAZCDF010000057.1:0-5178 GCA_964497665.1 uncultured Candidatus Planktophila sp.
CAAACTCCACAAGATCTTGCTCTTTAAACATTCCTGAGAAAGTAAGGCCAGCGTTTGAGATTTGATCGCGGTACTTGTTATTGACCTCATAACGGTGGCGATGTCGCTCGGAAACCTCAGTTGAACCATAAGCCTGGGCAACTACAGAACCAGCCAATAAATTTGCGGTGTAAAGACCAAGACGCATGGTTCCGCCCATATCGCCCTTGCCTGATACGACATCCTTTTGATCATCCATCGTTGCAATAACCGGAGTGCCGGAATCAGAAAATTCTGCAGAGATTGCATCCTTAATTCCTGCAAGGTTACGAGCTGCTTCAATCACCATGCACTGTAAACCAAGACACAATCCTAAAGTTGGAATCTTGTTTTCACGAGCAAACTTAAGCGCTCCAACCTTCCCTTCGATACCACGAATTCCGAAACCACCTGGAACACAGACCGCATCCACATTTTCTAAATGCTTCTTTGCACCTTGGGGGGTTTCGCACTCATCACTTGGGATCCATACAATCTCAATCTTTGCTTCATTGGCAAAACCACCTGCACGCAAAGCTTCTGAAACCGACAGGTAAGCATCTGGAAGATCGATGTACTTTCCAACCAAACCTACCTTGATGTGGTGCTTTGGGTGATGAACTTTCTCGAGTAGCGCGTCCCACTCCCCCCACACAACATCATGACAGTCAAAACCAAGACGCTTTACAACGTAGGCATCTAAGCCCTCACCATGTAAAACCTTTGGGATGTCATAGATCGATGGAGCATCAACTGCTGCAACAACCGCCTCTGAATCGACATCGCACATCAGCGAAATCTTCTTCTTAACACCCTCTGGAATTTCACGATCTGATCGCAAAACAATCGCATCCGGGGCGATACCAATACTGCGCAATGCCGCAACTGAGTGCTGGGTTGGCTTGGTCTTTAACTCACCCGATGGTCCGATATATGGAACCAAGGAAACATGTAGATAAAAGACGTTGTCCCGACCAACTGTCTGACGGATTTGGCGAATAGCTTCCAAGAATGGCTGGGATTCAATATCTCCAACAGTTCCGCCAACTTCGGTGATTACTAAATCAATATCTGGGCTTGCCATTGCAATGATGCGCTCTTTGATTTCATTGGTGATGTGAGGAATTACCTGAACCGTTTCACCTAGATACTCTCCGCGGCGTTCACGAGCGATTACACGGGAGTACACCTGACCTGTAGTCACATTCGCTGAGCCATGAAGGTTGCGATCAAGGAAGCGCTCATAATGGCCAATATCTAAATCTGTTTCAGCTCCATCATCAGTTACAAAAACCTCACCATGCTGAAATGGATTCATCGTGCCTGGATCCACGTTGAGATATGGATCAAGCTTTTGCATGGTTACGCGGATGCCGCGGGCTACTAATAATCGTCCAAGACTTGAGGCTGTGAGCCCTTTTCCTAAACTCGAGGCGACTCCGCCGGTTACAAATAAGTGTTTAGTTACATGTGCTTGGCCCATGGAGGACAAACCTATCATTTATTTGGGTGGGGCTCTTACACCTTCAGAGAAAGCAGTTCGGTGGCGTGTTCTCTAGCGCTAGTGGAGTTTTCCAGCCCAGCCAACATACGGGCAACCTCTTCAACCCGTTCCTCGCCAGACACCTGGCGCACATCACTCTGGCTAACCGTTCCATCATTGTTCTTAGTAACTACAAAATGTGAATCCGCCCAGGCTGCTACTTGTGGCAGATGGGTAACGACAATTACTTGTGCATGTTGTGCAAGTTGATGGAGACGTCGACCAACTTCTATTGCAGCTTTTCCACCAACTCCTGCATCAACCTCATCAAATACATATGTTCCAATCGGATGGGTTGAGGCGATTACAACTTCCAGGGCCAACATCACCCGCGACATTTCTCCACCCGATGCACCCTTTGCCAATGGAACGAGTGGCGCATCTTTATGTCCCTGAATGAACATGGAAATCTCATCGCAACCCTGCGAAGTAAAATCTGATTCCTTAGGTGTCGAGTAATCTGCTGATTGCACCTGTGCCACAAATGTTGCATGTGGCATTGATAATTGTTGAATCTCTTGTGTTACCAAAGTGGATAACTTCTTCGCAGCCTCAGTACGTGTTTGTGAAACCTTTTTAGCCTCTGCTAACAATGTTTTCTTGACCGCAGTTAACTCTTTTTCTAGCTCTTGCAAACGTGCGTCTCCGCCTTCAAGATCTGCAATCGCCTCAGCTGAGTTTTTATAGCGAAGCTGAAGTGCTTGAATCTCAACCTCTACCGAGTTCCCAGAGCCAAACTTTTTGATCAATGCAATAAATTGAGCTTTGCGCTGTTGCAAGAAATCCAAACGAACCGGGTCTGCCTCCAAACGCGTTAAGTAACTATTCAAAGCGCTTTGGGCATCAGCCAATAGGAAAAAGCTCTCACTTAATTGCTGATAAATCTCTTCTAGCAGTCGATCCTTTGAACGAGCATTTTCCAATGAACGACGGGCTGTCCCCAAGGAGGTTAGCGAACCAGCCTCCTCATCTTCAATGGCAGAGGTAGCCATGGCCGTTGCTGTACGCAGCTCTTCAACGCTCGATAAGCGAGCGATCTCTGCCTCAATCTCCTCCAACTCACCCACTTGTGGATTGAGAGCGGAAAACTCCCGAGCAAACTCACGGAGCTCTGCTAACTCTCTATCCTTGGCTGCAATGCTCTTCTTCAGGGAAGCGATTCGATCCTTCATATCGTGGTAACGAGACAGGGCAGATTGATAGTGGTTGATATCAATTGCGCCGAAGCGGTCCACTAACTCTCGCTGCCGTGAAGATTTAGTGATGGTGTGGTTTGCTGCCTGTCCATGCACCTCAACAAGATTTTCTCCAAAGGTTGCCAAGGTTGATGCGGTGGCGCTCACGCCATTAATTGAGGCTTTGCTCTTTCCATCAGCGGCGACTGTACGAACAACTATTAGTTCGCCATCTTCGATCAATGCATCCTCAAACAAAATCTCCTGCGCCTTTGGAATTGAAAACTTTCCACTCGCTACTAAACGTTCAGCACCTTTTCGAACCAGCGAGCTATCCGCCTTGCCTCCTAAAATGAGGTTTAACGCAGTTAAAATCATGGTTTTTCCGGCTCCGGTTTCTCCGGACAAAACAGTTAATCCCTTTGATATTTCAAGTGTTGAGCTTTCAATCACACCAATCGAGCGAATGGTTATCTCCTCGAGAAAGGTACGCTCACTCACCACGCCAGCCCTCAACAGGTAGTTTGAACTTTGCCACCAATCGATCGCTAAAGAGAGTGTTTTTCAAGTGAGCCAGTTGGATAACCCGTGAATCCTTAGTTACTACGACCCTGTCCCCTGCAACTAGCGGGAACTTTCGTAAGGCATCTGCTGACAAAAATGCTTCGGATGATTCAATTCCAACCGCAATGACAGAGGTTGGTGAGATTACAAGTGGACGTGAGAACAATGCGTGTGCAGAGATCGGCAGAACTACCAAGGCATCAACCGCCGGCCACACAACTGGACCGCCTGCAGAGAATGCATAGGCTGTTGAACCAGTTGGTGTAGAACAGATTAAGCCATCACAACCCCAGCGAGATATTGGACGGTTGTCGATCTCTAAAAAGAGTTCGACCATCGTTGCCTTTTCACGTTCAACAGTTACTTCATTAAGAGCCCATCCAGATGCAACAACCTTGCCATCGCGTTCAACTGAATAACCCAAAGTGATGCGAGGATCAATGACATAAGAGTTATTGATTACGGCTTGAATAACATCTGCAATCTTGGAACGTTCGACCTCGGACAAGAAGCCAACATGTCCCAAATTCACTCCCAGCAATGGAATATCGCGCTCATGAGCGACCTCTGCTGCTCGCAACATTGTTCCATCTCCACCCAGGACGACTGCAGCTTCAATCTCTGGAAGCTCAGCAATAGTTGAACGAATGATTCCTGGGATGTTCACATCAGAGATTGTGTAGATACCAAAGGTAGATGCGAGGTTTTGTTGCAGCTCAACAGCTGCGACAACAGCATCGACGCGGCCCGGGTTGCACACTATTAAGAGATTACGCATCACTGTGGTCCTATCGCTATGGCTTTATCGAGCATCTCATGATCAATCTCTGGAGCTCCACGACGAAGCCACAAGAAGTACTCGACATTTCCTGCAGGACCTGGAAGTGGGCTTGCTGCAATTCCCAATGTTCCTAAGCCAACATCATAAGCAGAATCAGCCACCTCGATAACAGCAGCTTTTCGCAAGGCGGGATCTCTAACGACACCGCCGGCTCCTAACTTTTCACGCCCCACCTCAAATTGGGGTTTAACCATCAGCACGAAATCTGCATCGGACTTTGAAACAGCGGCAAGGGCAGGCAACACTAAGGTGAGTGAAATGAAGGATAGATCTGCAACAACAAGATCAATCGGTTCTCCCACCATCTCGCCCGTTAAATGACGAATGTTGGTGCGATCTAAAACGGTAACTCTTTCATCTTGACGCAAACCCCATGCCAATTGACCGTATCCGACGTCCACAGCAACTACATGGCCAGCTTTTCTTCGCAGTAACACATCGGTAAAACCCCCCGTCGAGGCTCCCGCATCCAAACAACGCTTACCTTCAACAACTACTCCGGTGAAGGCGTTAAGCGCACCATCTAACTTATGGCCACCGCGAGAGACAAAATCATCGCGATCACCTGAAATAGTTATAGAGGTTTCTGCATCAACCTGTGTTGCAGGCTTGGTCGCGGGAATTCCACCCACCAACACCGCACGCTTCTCAATCAGATCAGCCGCCTGCTCACGTGAACGCGCCAACTCTCTACGTACGAGCTCTGCATCCAAACGTGTCTTCATAAAAATAATTTACTTAGAGGCCATCAATAGATGACAAAGCTTGATTGAGCTTCTGGTGTAGCGATTCAAATCGTTGAGCATGATCGCTTACCTCCATTGCATCAATCTCTTGCAACTCATTGCGAAGATCTTCGACAAAACCTTCACCATTGAACTGCTCGCTACTGGAGTGTGATTGAGATGTTGAGTTATCCATTTACTTGCTCGCCTTCTTCGCAGCAGAATTCTTAACAACCTTCTTTGCCGCTTTCTTCACTGTGCTCTTCTTCGCGGTTGTCTTGTTACCAGTGGATTTCTTTGCCGGGCTCTTCT
>CAZCDF010000058.1:0-5049 GCA_964497665.1 uncultured Candidatus Planktophila sp.
CGAAGTCCGGACTTTCCTCGGTACTTTCGTAACGCGGTGATCCGGGCGACTCTTCTAAGGTAAAGAGTACGCGAGATTGGTAGCGCTATGTAATGAGTTCCTTTAGGGTGGCACCCATGATTACGACTGTTGATGCCGATTTCCTAGCTCTCCCTCTCGAAAAAACCTCTGATGCGGCGATAAGTACTGCCACAAACGCAGGTGCTTCTCATGTCGATGTACGTATTGAGCGCACTCGAACTGGCTTGCTCTCCTTGCGCGATGCAAAGCCAGAGACTCAATCAGATGAGACTAACTTTGGAATCGGAGTGCGCGTCATTGTTAATGGCGCATGGGGTTTTGCTTCATCTCCAGATGTAAGTGTTGAGACCGCGCAGAAGCTGGCAATTACCGCGGTTGCGATGGCAAAGACTTCAAAGCCTTTATCCACTGATGAAGTTTCACTTGTAGCAGAGCCGGTTTATGCAAAGAAGAGCTGGGTCTCTGCCTACGAGATCGATCCATTTTCTGTAACTGATGCAGATAAGAAGGATCGCTTAGCATCACTGAGTTCAAAGCTACTTGCTGCCAAAGGTGTTAACCACACCAGCGCACATACGATGTATGTGAAAGAGCAAAAGCATTATGCAGACTCTGCTGGAACCAGCACTACGCAACAACGTGTTCGTGTTCAGACACAGATCGAAGCGATTTCAACTGGTGATCATGGTTTCGAATCAATGAGAACACTTGCCCAACCTGCAGGTTACGGTTGGGAGTGGATGGGTAACTCAATCTGGAACTGGGATGCAGAGATCGATCAACTTCCAACCTTGCTTGCTGAAAAGGTAGCAGCCCCATCGGTTGAACCTGGTCGTTACGATCTTTTGATTCACCCATCAAATCTGTGGCTAACAATTCACGAGTCCATTGGTCACGCAACTGAACTTGATCGCGCAATTGGATATGAAGCAAATTACGCAGGTACTTCATTTGCAACACCAGACAAACTGGGTACTTTGAAGTACGGATCTGAGTTAATGAATGTAACTGGAGATCGCAGCACCGAGCATGGCTTAAGTACCGTTGGTTGGGATGATGAAGGTGTTGCGGCCCAGCGTTGGGATATCGTGAAAGATGGCCTATTAGTTGGTTATCAACTAGATCGTCGTATTGCAGCGGTTGTGAATAAGGATCGCAGTAATGGCTGTGCTTACGCCGATTCACCTGCGCATGTACCAATTCAGCGCATGCCAAATGTTTCTTTGCAGGCTAATCCAACAGGGCCAACTCTTGAGAAGTTAATTGAGTCTGTTGAAGACGGCATTTACATCTTGGGTGATAAGTCCTGGTCTATCGATATGCAACGTTATAACTTCCAATTTACTGGTCAGCAGTTCCACCGCATTAAGAATGGAAAGCTTGTTGGTCAGCTAAAGGATGTTGCATATCAAGCAACGACTACAGACTTCTGGGGATCAATGAAGGCGGTCGGTGGTCCATCTACTTATGTTCTTGGTGGTGCCTTCAACTGCGGTAAAGCTCAACCAGGACAAGTTGCGGCGGTGAGCCATGGATGCCCGGCTGCGGTGTTCGACAAAGTTAATGTTCTTAATACAGTTGCGGAGGCGAGCAAATGATTTCAGCTCAAGATCTAGTTGAAAAGATCCTGGCTCGTTCGACTACAGATGATTGCATCGTTGTAGTTCAAGACAGCACCCAAGCAAACCTTCGCTGGGCAAGCAGCACTTTGACAACTAATGGCGTTATCCAACAGCGTAATGTCACCGTGATTTCATTTGTAGCAATGGATGGCTCCATGGCATCTGGTGCAGTTACTCGCACCCATGTTGATGAGAGTGATATTGATGCAATCCTTGCTGAGGCAACCGCTGCGGCAAAGGCGGCAGGTGCTGCAGAGGATTTTGCTCCGCTTGCCCGTGATGTTGCTTTTGGAGATTGGAGCGCGGCTCATACTCCAACCGGTCCAGAGGTTTTCTCTGGATTTGCACCAGAACTTGGCGACATGATGCGTCGATCAAAGTCAGATTCAATTGAGCTCTTTGGTTACGCCGAGCACACCCACCAAAGTATTTGGGTTGGTTCAAAGGGGGGAATGAGGCTTCGCCATGATTCACCAGTTGGACGTGTTGAGATGACGGGTAAGTCGCATCAACGTTCACGTTCAACCTGGGATGGCGTTGAAACCCATGACTTTAAAGATGTTTCTGTTGCTGCAATAGATGCCAATATTCGTCAGCGTTTAGAGTGGCAGGCAAAGAAGATTGATGTTCCGGCTGGTCGCTACGACACCATTTTTCCTTCAGGATCTATTGCTGACATCTACGTCTACATGATGTGGGTTGCTGGCGGACGAGATGCCTTTGAAGGTCAGAGCGTATTTTCAAAGAAGGGCGGCGGCACTCGCGTTGGAGAGAAACTCTCTAATGTGGGGCTGCAACTGTTTAGTACGCCAACACATCCTGTGCTTTCTGGATCACCGTTCGTATCTGCATCTTCAAGTAGTTCATTTACTTCAGTCTTTGATAATGGACAAAAGCAATCACAGGTTGATTGGATCAAGGATGGCGTATTGCAATCTTTGGTGCAGACACGAGCAAGTGCGAAGCTCACATCGCTTCCATACACACCATTTGGTGACAACTTGATCATGAGTGTTGATGGTGGAAGTGGAAAGCTCGAAGACCTTGTTAAGAAGGTTGATAACGGATTACTTCTAACCACGCTTTGGTATATCCGAATGGTTGATCCAAACTCATTGCTACTCACCGGCCTTACCCGCGATGGCGTGTACTACGTTAAGAATGGTGAAGTTCAGGGGGCGACAAACAACTTCCGTTGGAATGACTCACCAGTCAGCGCGCTTTCACGTATTGCTCATGCAGGTGCAACTGAGTGGACTCAGCCTCGAGAATGGGCTGGCGATGTGACGAGTATGTCTGTGCCACCGATGGTTATTAAAGATTTCAATATGTCGACTGTGAGCCCGGGTAACTAAACCCGGACTCACAGTTCAACAATCGGTATTACTTTTCTTCTGGCTCGCCAGCTGTAATACGTCCAGCGTGTGCGTGCGCTGTTGGGTCTTTCTTCACCTTCATCAAGCTGGCCACTGTTGAAACAATCAAAATAATTGCGATAACTGCCAAGCTAACGAGAGTAGGAATCTTTGGTACTTCATACCAAATCTCGTGAACATAGGTCATGATTAACTTAACGCCAATGAACATCAAGATGATTGAAAGACCAAGGGATAGGTAGACAAGCTTGTCGAGAAGACCCTTGAGTAAGAAGTACAAGGCGCGCAATCCAAGCAGGGCAAAGGCGTTTGCTGCAAAGACCAAGAATGGTTCTTGAGTTACTCCAAATGTTGCCGGAATTGAGTCAAGCGCAAAAAGCAAGTCTGTAGATGCAATTGCAATCATGACCAAGAACATCGGTGTTGCGATGCGCTTTCCATTTTGACGGGTGAAAATCTTTGACCCGTCGTACTCATCGGTCATTGCAATACGCTTTCTGACTATCTTCACAAGTTTGTTATCTTCAGGTGAAGGATCTTCATCCCAGTGCTTGAATAGACCCACACCAGTCCAAATCAAGATTGCACCGAAGATTACGAAGGTAAAGCTAAATGCTGCGAGTGCTGCTGCACCAACTGCGATAAAGATTGCACGAAGCACGAGCGCGAGGATTACTCCGAACATCAGCACGCGTTGGTGGTAAATAGAAGGCACAGCAAACTGAGCCAAAATAATGATGAAGACGAAGAGATTATCGACAGAAAGCGATTTCTCGACTAGGTAGGCTGCAAAGTATTCGGTTCCAAATTGTGATCCAGCTGTTTGCCAAACCCACACACCAAATGCGATTGCAACGCCAATGTAGAAGATTGACCAAATTGCGGCCTCTTTGAATAAGACATCGTGAGGCTTACGACTAACCGTCAGAAGATCGACGACGATCAGTGCCAAAATTGCGCCGACTACGAGCGCCCAAGTTAAAAGCGATACATCCATGAATACACCTATTTCGTATAAGGGGGCCTGGTGCCAAGGTCTCCCTCAACCGCTAGCTATCTAGTAGCTATGTGGTCGCAGCTCCGGGATATTTCTATCCGTATTGACGAAGATGCCGAACGAGGTACTCCCCTTAACGTAGGTGAATAGTAGATTCATCGAATTGTGCATGCAAATTGAAACGCTCATACGCCTATTTTCATCTTGTAATCAGCCCTTGAATAGGCCACAGTTCACGAATGCAAACAGGTAGAAGCGTTGTATACGCCCGTAATGGAGGCGCTGCAGCAAGCCAACCATTGGCGGTAAGTGCGGCGATCAACATTCTTAAGCAGGGCGGCTCATTTATCGATGCCGCAATCGCGCTGAGTGCTGTGATTTGTGTAGTTGAACCCGGCGCCTCCCACCTTGGTGGAGATGCTTTCCTAGTCACTCACCATGCAGCCAGCAAAACCAATCTTGCCTTTAATGGCAGCGGTGAAGGATCACATGCAGCGACACCAGAAAACTATAAAGATGGAATTCCAATGCATGGATACAAATCTGGAACTGTTCCAGGTTTAGTGTCAACGTGGTTTGAAGCGCATGAGCGTTATGGAAAATTGCCAATGGCGACTTTGTTGGAGCAAGCAATTGATTATGCCGACAATGGTTTTCCGGCAAACACAGGTTTTGTTCGCCGAATAGCGGGCCATCTTAAATTGGCACCCGATACTCAAATCTTTAAAAATATGGGGATCAACATAGATGTGAAGATTGGCGATTTAGTTGTTCAAAAAGAGTTAGCGCGTTCATTGCGTGAAATTGCCCAGGATGGAAGAGCGGCGTTCTATGAAGGCCGCATTGCCCAGCAATTAATCAAAGGATCTGAGGGTTGGTTTAACGAAGATGATTTAAAGGCTCATACAACTCGAGTTCTTGATCCGCTTTCCGTTAAGTATCGAGACATAACGGTTTATGGTCAGCCTCCCCCAACACAGGGAATGATCTTGATGGAAGAGCTATTGATCAATGAAAGATTTGATATCGCTCA
>CAZCDF010000059.1:0-5013 GCA_964497665.1 uncultured Candidatus Planktophila sp.
CAACTTTTATCAATGTAACCATCTCGGTAGTGGGATTTGGAATTATCGGAATGGTTCTCGGATTATTACTACGCTCACCAATCAGCGCCATCTCATTTGGTGTCTTATGGCTATTAATTGTTGAGAATCTCCTGGTAGCGTTAAAGAGTTCGACACAATCATGGTTGCCCGGATCACAGTTAACGATTATCGCCTCAGGTGGAAGTGCAGATGTCACTTACTCCCATGCCCTCGCTGTTGGAGGCGCATATGTAGCCTTCGGTGCCTTAGTGGCATCAATACTCTTTGTACGCCGTGATGTAGCTAATTAAGGACACTCACACCTAAAAACAGCTTTTTCCAAGGTTGGGCATTTATTCTTTAACCCTTCCCTCCGAAAGGTAAATTGTGAAAAAGAG
This sequence comes from uncultured Candidatus Planktophila sp., assembly GCA_964497665.1. Taxonomy (GTDB): domain Bacteria; phylum Actinomycetota; class Actinomycetes; order Nanopelagicales; family Nanopelagicaceae; genus Planktophila. The sequence goes on from CAZCDF010000059.1 coordinate 399, forward strand.
TTTTAGGGCGATTTCGCTTGCGGTAATTGTCGCTCTGGCGATTCCGTCAGTTCCTGCACTAGCGGCCCCGAAACCAACTTTGGCCGAGATTGAAGCGGCGAAAAAAGTTGAAGCGGCTAAGAAAAAAGCTGCCGATGCCCAAGCTAAAAAGTTAGCAGCGGCAAATCAAAGTTTAAGAACACTAACAGCGAAAGCAAATGCAGCAACCGCCCTCTATCGAAAAGCCCAGGCAGAGTTAGCGGTTGCAACAACTGCGGCAAACATCGCGGCAAAGCATGCAGCTGAAACCGCAGCCGCTGTATCAGAAGCTCACAAAACAATCGGACGCCTTGCTGCCAATGCATACATCATGGGCGGAAGCCTTTCAGATGTTCAACCTCTATTGAGTGCTAATGGACCACAGGATTTAATTGATCAGCTATCAACACTTGGAACTCTTGGTTCACAAAACTCTGTTGCCCTTGATCGATTTAAAGTTGCAGAGGAAGAAGCTCGCAAGGCAAAGAAAATTGCCGATGATGCAAGAGCGGTGCAGCAGATTGCTACACAAAAAGTTGCTGATGCAAAAAAGGTTGCCGATGATGCTAAGGCTGAACAAGCTAAAGAGGTAGCAAAACTTCAAAAGGTTCAAGATGAATTAATGCGTCAACTGATGAGTGCGCGAAAAGTAAGAACCACTCTTGAACAACAAAGACAGTTAGCATTACTTGAAGAAAGCCAAGCAAGCACCGCTACTCAGACAACGGGTCAGAAGAGTGTTTGGCCAGATCGTGGCTTCCAAGGTAGATCAACAATTCGAACCACCCAAGCACAACGTGACAAAGCGGTTGCATTTGCTAAGGCTCAAGTGCTTGCACGTAAGCCATATATTTGGGGATCTGAAGGTCCTAACTCATTCGACTGTTCGGGATTGGTATACGCGGCATATAGAGCAGCAGGATTAGGTTGGCCAAACTGGGATCGCCTTAACTCAGCGCTGTATTCGGGTTATACAAAGCATGTTTCATTGAAGGAACTCGTTCCAGGAGACCTACTCTTCTACTCCTACAAGGGAACAATTTCGACGATTCACCACATCACGATTTACGCTGGAAATGGAATGATGTGGGAGGCCAACTCAAAGGGTAAAGGCTTGCTTTACTCAAACATCTACAGCATCAAGGGTCTGATGCCATTTGGTGGTCGCGTCTAAGTCAGCACTACTCTTGAGCCATGAAGACAGCGGTTCCGGCGGTACGAAACGCTGTTCGCACCTGGCTTGAAAAGTTTGAAGCTGGCGACACAGTTCTAGTTGCTGTATCTGGTGGAGCCGATTCCTTAGCTCTTGCTCATGCACTTTCAGTTGAATCAAAAGAGTTTGTGATTACAGTAATTGGTGTAACTGTTGACCATCAACTACAAGAGAGTTCATCAAAGCAGGCTGAAAGAGTCAAAGAGCAGTTGAAAACCTTTGGTTTAGATTGCATTATTAAAAAAGTAAGTGTTGATCTTAAAGATGGTTTAGAAGCATCTGCTCGCACCGCACGTTATAAAGCTTTACAAGAAGCAGTCAAAGAAAAAAATGCGGTTGCAGTATTTCTAGGACACACACGTGATGATCAAGCCGAAACAGTGTTACTTGGCTTAGCTCGAGGATCAGGGACACGTTCACTTTCAGGAATGGCACATCACAATGGAATCTATGTGCGACCTCTTCTTGAAATTACTCGAGATCAAAATGAAATGTATTGTGATGAGATCAAGGTGCAGCACTGGAATGATCCGCACAATGAGAACCCAGATTTTTCAAGGGTTCGTGTTCGTAGAGAAGCATTACCGATTTTGGAAAAAAGCATCGGTCCCGGAATTGCAGAAGCACTTGCTCGAAGTGCGCACCTGTTAAGAGATGATGCCGATGCCTTAGATCATTGGGCCAAACGAGAAGAGATTCACCTAGATCTGTCAGATCTAGATTGCGCCCACCTAGAAACCTTGCCTCGGGCAATAAGAAGCCGCATCATCAAAGCGGCCATCTATGCAGCCGGCGCCCCCAACGGAATGGTCACGATGGAGCATGTGGGCGCAGTTGAGGCCCTAATCTCAGCGTGGAGCGGCCAAGGTGCGCTCAATTTGCCGGGCGGTGTGAAGGTTGAGCGGATTTCGGGCAGACTTTCGCTCTCACAGCACCGACCTTAGGGAGAACCGTGGACTTAGAAGCAGTCAAGGGCGATATTGAACGCGTAATCGTTACCGAAGAGCAGTTGCAAGCAAGAATTAAAGAGCTTGCCGCACAGGTTGATAAGGATTACGAAGGAAGAGATTTGCTCCTTGTTGGTGTGCTTAAGGGTGCTGTTATGGCTGTCGCAGATTTTTCACGCGCATTACAACGTCACATCGATATGGATTGGATGGCGGTTTCTTCTTACGGCTCCGGAACAAAGTCCAGCGGTGTTGTTCGAATTCTTAAAGATCTTGATCGCGACATTACTGGTAGAAATGTTTTGATTATCGAAGACATAGTTGACTCAGGACTAACACTTTCTTGGCTCAAGACAAACCTTGAATCACGTGGCGTTGGTTCTGTCGAGATTCTTTCAATTCTTCGTAAGCCAGATGCTGCAAAGGTTGAAGTAGATGTGAAGTATGTTGGCTTTGATATTCCAAAGGATTTTGTTATTGGTTATGGGTTGGATTTTGATGAGAAGTACCGCAACCTTCCATTTATCGGTGTGCTTGCCAAGCACATGTACGAATAATTTCTGAGGTCCCCACATATGTCACAAGTGCAAAAGCCGAAAAAGCCGGTCAAGAAGAGTTTCTCTGGAAAGCAAACAACTAAGAAAGCTCCAACAAAAAGTCAGAGAGTTTTGCGTGGACCACTTTTCTGGATTATCGCTGCAATTTTTGCCGTTACAGTTTTTGGACAGATTTCATCTGCGGGAGATCGCTACACACAAATTGAAACCTCACAGGCATTAGATGCAATTTCGAAGGCCCAAGTTCAATCAGCTGAGCTGGTAGATAAGGATCAAAAGATTCGCCTTATCCTCAATCCTGGCAGCACAATTAAGGGCTCTTCAAAGGTTGAGGCTTTTTATGTGGCTCGACAAGAACCAACAATTGTTGATGCGTTAACAGGTAATCCACCTCCTAAGGGCTGGAATGTAAAGGTTCCTTCACAATCGATTCTCGTTTCATTCTTGTTCTCAATCGTCCCGTTCCTGCTTATTGGTTTCTTATTCTTCTGGATGATGAGCCAAGCCCAGGGTGGAAATAAGGTTTTCCAATTTGGAAAATCTCGAGCCAAACTTCAAGATCCGGATGTTCCTAAGACAACCTTCAAGGATGTTGCTGGCGCAGATGAAGCTCTTGCTGAACTTGATGAGATTAAAGATTTCTTAGCTAAGCCAGAAAAGTACGCACCGCTCGGTGCCAAAATTCCAAAGGGTGTTTTGTTGTTTGGTCCTCCAGGAACTGGAAAGACACTGCTAGCTCGTGCAGTTGCTGGTGAAGCTGGAGTTCCTTTTTACTCAATTTCCGGATCTGATTTCGTTGAAATGTTTGTAGGCGTTGGTGCGGCTCGTGTTCGTGATCTCTTTGGACAGGCAAAAGAGAATGCACCTGCAATTGTTTTCATTGATGAAATTGATGCCGTTGGTCGTCAACGTGGTGCAGGTATGGGTGGTGGCCATGATGAACGTGAACAAACCCTTAACCAACTCCTTGTAGAGATGGATGGATTTGAAGATAACTCAAAAGTTATTTTGATTGCAGCAACCAACCGACCAGATGTCTTAGATCCCGCCCTGCTTCGTCCTGGCCGTTTTGATCGACAGATTGCAGTAGATCGCCCCGATCTCAAGGGCCGCGAAGCGATTTTGCAGGTTCATGCGAAGGGTAAGCCGATCAGCGATGAGGTAAAGCTAGTTGATTACGCACGTCGTACACCTGGATTTACAGGTGCAGATTTGGCAAATGTCCTCAACGAGGCTGCGCTGTTATCTGCTCGCGATAACAAGGCGGCTATTGGAAATCTAGAACTTGATGAGGCAATCGATCGTGTAATGGCGGGACCACAACGCAAATCACGTTTGATGAATGATGATGAGCGTCGTGTTACCGCGTATCACGAAGCGGGACATGCACTCGTCGCGCATGCCTTGCCACACACAGATCCTGTACACAAAGTTACGATCATGCCTCGTGGGCGCGCACTTGGTTACACAATGGTGCTTCCAGATGAAGATAAGTACTCAACAACTCGTAATCAACTCTTAGATCAATTGGCGTACTCACTAGGTGGGCGCGCCGCCGAAGAGTTAATCTTCCATGATCCATCAACTGGAGCATCAAACGATATTGAAAAAGCAACGGCACTTGCACGTGCCATGGTGACTCAATACGGAATGACTGAAGCAGTTGGTGCGATCAAATTAGGAGGCGGTTCTACAGAACCTTTCCTAGGTCGTGATTATGGACACCAACGTGATTACAGCGAAAATATCGCTGCAGTTGTTGATCGTGAAATTCGCATTTTGATCGAGAACGCACACCAAGAGGCGTATGACATTTTGGTTGCAAATCGAAAGATCCTAGATGAAATGGTGATACAACTTCTTGAAAAGGAAACTTTGAA
>CAZCDF010000060.1:0-4964 GCA_964497665.1 uncultured Candidatus Planktophila sp.
CGGTACTGCGCTGGGGTACCAGGACTCGAACCTAGACTTACTGAACCAGAATCAGCAGGGCTGCCAATTACCCCATACCCCAAGGCTGTGGAGCCTTGTACTGCAATGGCAAAGAATACCAGCGGTTTTAGAGCGCCAATCCCGCGTTAATGCGCAGTAAACAGGCCTCTTTACCCAGTAATTCCATTGATTCAAATAGTGGTGGCGAGATTGTGCTGCCGGTAGTTGCAATTCGTAGCGCGGTAAAGGCGATACGTGGCTTCAGTCCCATCTCTTCAATTAAGGATGTGCGAAGTACAGCTTCGATATTTGCATGAGTCCAATCAGAAACCGTTTCTAGCTCCTTTACTGAACGCTTCAAGATTTCCTTCGATCCATCATCGGTGATCTTGGAAACTGATTCAGCATCTACCGCGAAGTTCTTTGTGAAGAGGAATTTGAGCATCTTTGGAACCTCATTGAGCATGATGATTCGCTCTTGAATCAAAGGTAGCGCCTTCTTAACAAGTTCAATCTCATCAGCTGTTCCGGTGATGACATCTGCCTTAGTTAAAAATGGAAGTGACCACTTCAGGAACTCATCCAAGGTTAAGGCACGAATCTTGTCACCGTTAATTGCTTCAAGCTTTTTCATATCAAAGCGAGCTGGTGATGAATGAACCTTTTCAACTGTAAACATCTCTGTCAGCTGCTTCATGGTGATGTTTTCGAGATCATCACCTGGTGACCAACCAAGTAGAGCTAAGTAGTTACAGATCGCCTCTGGCAAGAAGCCCATCTCGCGATACCAAGCGATTGAAACCTCGCCATTGCGCTTTGAAAGCTTTGCATTGTCCTGGCCCATAACAAATGGAAGGTGGGCAAAGACTGGATAATCTTCAGGCTTTACACCCATCGCTTGGTACACGCGTATCTGGCGAGGAGTTGATGACAATAGATCTTCTCCACGTAATACATGGGTAACCTTCATCAGAATGTCATCTACTGCTACAGCAAGTGTGTACAGAGGTGAACCATCAGCGCGGACTAAGACAAAGTCGGGAACAAAGTTGTGATCAAAGGTCACATCTCCACGGATTAAATCGGTAAAGGTTGTGTTTCCATCAGGCATACGCATACGGACAACAGCCCCACGGCCTTCAGCCTTGTAAGCAGCGATCTGCGCCTCAGTTAAATCGCGGCAATGACCGTTGTAACCAGGTGCGACATTGGCTTTGCGTTGTGCTTCACGAACAGCTTCTAACTCATCAGGTGAGCAGTAGCAGTGGTAGGCATCCTTTTGATCGAGAAACTTTTGCGCCCAGTGTGCATAAATATCTAAACGTTGTGATTGAAGATAAGGACCATTCTCGCCACCGACCTCCGGGCCCTCATCCCAATCAAGGCCCAGCCACTTCAAAGTATCGATAGCTGCGTTGATGTACTCATCTGTAACGCGGGTGGTATCTGTATCTTCGATGCGGAATAAGAATGTTCCACCTGTATGACGGGCATATGCCCAATCAAATAGCGCTGTGCGGATATTTCCTACATGCAGATCTCCTGTCGGAGATGGCGCGAAACGAACCTTTACTTTCTTAGACATTACTTTGCACTCACTTTGTTAGTTAGTTCGCCGAGACCTTCAATAGCCATAGTCGCCTTCTCACCAGCAACCATAGGACCAATTCCAGCAGGTGTTCCCGTCAAAATAATATCGCCAGGCAGCAGTGTCATAACGCGAGAAACAAAGTTAACAATTGTTGGGACATCAAAGATCATGTCGCTGATCTGTGCAGATTGCTTAACCTCACCAGCAATAGTTGCGGTTATCTTTTGAGTACCAGGAATAAAATCTGTATCAACCCATGGACCAATAGGGCAAAAAGTGTCAAAGCCCTTGGCACGGGTCCATTGCCCATCCTTCTTCTGCAAATCACGTGCAGTTACATCGTTGGCGATTGTGTAACCAAAGATCACATCATTAACGCGCTCAACCGGAACATCTTTACAAATTCTGCCGATAACTATTGCAAGCTCTGCTTCATGATCAATGCGCTCTGACATATCTGGCCACACGATTGTGTCATTGGGACCGATGACAGATGTGTTTGGCTTTAAGAAAATGATTGGTTCATCAGGGACAACTCCACCCATTTCAGCGGCGTGATCGGCATAGTTTTTGCCAACACAGACAACCTTTGACCTAGGAATGATGGGCGCTAGTAGGCGAACCTTGTTCAATTCGATCTTTGCGGCGGTCTTTTGGATTCCTGAGTAAATCGGATCTCCACTGATGATGCTGATAGTTGCGTCATCTTCAAGGATGCCAAAAAGCGGATCTTGGCCTAAACCAGCGTCAGGACCAGGGGTGAATCGAACAATGCGCATTGTTCAATTCTATCGTTACTCGGCGTCCTCAATCTCTTCTTCGAGCCGTTCAACCAAAACCGATGAGATTCTACGACGACGGCCTTGTGGGCGCTCAGAAGTGATTGCCCAGCCTTCCCATGAGATTGTCGATCCAGCGATAGGAACTCGCCCTAACTTCTGCGCCATCAATCCACCAACGCTATCGATATCTTCATAATCGCTTTTTTCAATTTCAATTTTAAGTTCATCAGCTAGATCCTCAATGTGCAAAGAGGCTTTTGCGCGAGCCTTATCTTCCGATAGCCAGGTGAACTCTTCTTCACCATCGTCAAACTCATCCTCGATTTCGCCGACAATCTCTTCGATAATGTCTTCAATAGTAATGATTCCAGCGGTGCCACCATACTCATCGACAACGATAGCCAAGTGAATCTGATTCTTCTGCATCTCTTTAAGCAGATCATCAGCCATCTTGATTTCGGGAACAAAATTGGCAGGGCGCATATGCTTTTCAATAATCTCGCTCTGCTCCGCCTCGTGGTGATCAAGTACGCGCTTTGCTAAATCTTTTACATACACAATTCCAACGATGTTATCGATGCTGTCGCCGATAACTGGAATACGTGAGTAACCACTGCGAAGTGCAAGTGAGAGACCTTGGCGAAGAGTCTTATCCTTTTCTACCCACACCATGTCGGTGCGTGGAACCATGAGTTCACGTACAAGGGTGTCGCCGAGTTCAAATACTGAGTGAATCATTTCGTGCTCATCTGACTCCACTAACCCACGTTCATGTGCCTGATCCACCAGGTCACGAAGTTCAGCTTCTGATGTAAATGGACCAGAGCGAAAACCCTTACCTGGTGTTAATGCGTTTCCAACTGAGATGAGAATTTTTGTAACTGGTCCCAACAGGAAAGCCAACCCGTAGGCCACGATGATTCCGTAACGTGCGTACTTATGAGGTTGCTGCTTACCTAGTGTGCGCGGACCAACTCCAACTACAACATAGGAAAGTACAACCATAATCGCAACGGTGAGGGCCATAGCTTGCGCCGATGAGTAATTGCGCAACAAAATAACGGCCAGCAGTACTGTCGCTGTAAATTCGCAGAGCTTTCGAACTAACAGAATCACATTGAGATAGCGAGCAGGTTGTGCGCTGTATTTACGTAATAGTGCTCCTCCACGCTTTCCCTCAAGCTCATCGATAACAACTCGAGAAATAGAGGTCAACGCTGATTCGCTTGCCGCAAGAAACCCTGCAAAGACAAGCAGCAGGATGATGCTCACTATTGCTATCGGACTCATGATCTCTTTTCCCAATCGGTAACGATTTTTTCCTGGAGTTCAAACATAATTTTCTCATCTGCTGAGTCGGCATGGTCGTAGCCAATAATGTGGAGCAATCCATGTGTCGCCAAGATATACATCTCATGCTCTGTGGAATGTCCCTGAGTTAACGCTTGTGCAGCGGCAACAACGGGGCTGATGACGATGTCACCTAATGTCACGACATCACCTGGCTCTTCCGGCATATCCATGGGAAATGACAGAACATCGGTGGTTCCTGGTTCATCCATCCACTTGATGTGAAGTTCAGTCATGTAATCATCCTCGACAAAGGAGATATTCAAATCACACTCAGGATTAAGCTCTAACGCATTCATAGCGTGTGTCATCAGGGAAACCATTTCAGCGGTTGGAACTAGCTGCCCTGAAGTATTTGTAACTTCAATTGTCATTTATTTCCGAATCGGACGCAGCGCTTGTCGTTGTTCATCAAATTTGTCATATGCCTTGACGATGTCACCAATTAAGCGGTGGCGCACGACATCCTCTGCGGTGAGCTCAAGGAAGGCGATGTCATCAATATCTTTCAAGATATCTCTAACAACGCGAAGACCTGAGTTCTGGCCATTGGGAAGATCGATCTGAGTTACATCTCCGGTAACAACCATCTTGGAGCCAAAGCCCAAACGAGTTAAAAACATCTTCATCTGCTCAGGAGTTGTGTTTTGAGCCTCATCCAAGATAACAAATGCATCATTTAAGGTGCGTCCGCGCATGTAAGCAAGTGGTGCAACTTCGATAACACCAGATTGCATGAGGCGCGGAATTGAATCGATATCGATCATGTCGTGCAGAGCATCAAACAAAGGGCGCAGATAAGGATCGATCTTCTCGCTTAAGGTTCCCGGTAGAAATCCAAGATGCTCCCCTGCTTCAACCGCTGGACGGGTCAAGATAATTCTGTTGATCTTTTTTGCGTTTAGGGCGGCAACAGCCATTGCCATTGCAAGATAGGTCTTACCGGTTCCTGCAGGACCAATACCAAAGGTGATTGTGTGATCCTCGATCGCATCGACATAACGCTTTTGGTTAGCAGTCTTTGGACGAATTGTTCGTCCTCGGTTGCTAACAATATTGAGTGACATAACCTCTGCTGGGTGATCTACCGGTTTGTGTTCCAACATCTCAATTGCGCGTGTGACGGCATCGACACTTAAGTTATTGCCACTTCGAATAACCACCATAAGCTCGTTAAATAGGTTTTCTAACTTTGCACAATCTAGATGAGGGCCACGAAGAGTGATTTCATTTCCGCGAAC
>CAZCDF010000061.1:0-4908 GCA_964497665.1 uncultured Candidatus Planktophila sp.
TGTCCTGCGGTGCCACCACCAGCAAGAACTACCGTAGCCATTTAATTCCCGTCTCTTGTAATCCTTTATAGATTACTGGGTCTCTTCGCGCCGCACCGAGAACAAAGCCGATTCCCATATATGTCGCAACCAGCGCTGAACCACCATATGAAACAAGGGGAAGAGTTACTCCAACTACTGGCAGCACGCTAATCGCAGAACCTATATTGAGCACTGTTTGAATAGCTATCCAGCAACCAATTCCAGCAGCAACATAACGCACCATTGGGTCATGGGCACGAAGAGCTAACTTAAAGATTGAAAACATGAGAAGCGCCAAGAGCAACAAGGTCGCCAAGGTTCCAAACAAGCCAAGCTCTTCACCAATAACTGCGAAAATAAAGTCGGTGTGTGCTTCTGCGAGATTTCCCCACTTCTGACGGCTCGCGCCTAAGCCCACACCAAATAACCCACCGCTAGCTAGTCCTAAAAGACTGTGCGCAGGTTGCCAACCCGAGAATTTGTATTGATCTTCCGCAAAGGGATTGAGAAAAACCGCAAAACGTTCCATTCGATAAGGCGAGGTCAAGATAAGAACTGCAAGAGCTGCAGCACCCGTTGCCAAGGCGATACCAAAGACTCCTAGTCGCAAACCAGATACCCAGAGCAAGCCCGCCAAAATAAATGCAAATACAGAAGCTGTTCCTAAATCTCGGCCCGCCATAATCAAAATCATGCAGAGCACAAATGCTGGAGCAATGAGCGCAACCACATTGCTCTGAATGGCTCCTGCTCGCTCACGGTTTGCGAGTATGTAACCAGCCCACAAAATCATGAGGAATTTAGCCACCTCGCTTGGTTGAACATCGACAAAACCAAGACTGATCCAGTTGTGGTTACCGTTGACGCTCTTACCAATTACTTGAACTATCAACAGTAGAAATACAGAAACAAGTACCCCAGATTTTGCAATCAATTTCCATTGCCGAAGTGAGAGGCGAGAGAGAACCCAAGCCATTGGTAGTGAGATCAACAAGAAAATAAATTGGCGAATTACAACACCATAAGTAGTGCCGCGAGAGCCTAATGAGTAAATTGAGGAAGCGGAAAAAACCATGATCAGACCCAGCAAACTTAGGGCCAATGTGCTTCCCAAAAGCATGTAATACAAGTTCACCGGTTTAGTAAAAAAGGTTTCCTCACGCTTCATGAGCGATCACCTTTCGAACAGCTGCAGCAAATCTATCTCCACGATCGTCATAAGAGATGAACTGATCCATTGATGCACATGCTGGCGCTAATAGAACCGCATCTCCAGAGCTCACGTGTTTAGCCGCCTCTGTAATAATCGCTTCCATTAATGAGTTTGATTCTCCTCCGCGGACATATTCTGTTGGAGGGTCAATAAGGATTCGCTGAACTTGAGGTGCGTGCTCGATGAGAGCCTTTTCAATAAGTGCTCGATCGGTACCGATCAAAAGTGCGGCCTTCATACGTGGAGCGCAACGTTTAATTAGTGACTCCATATCAGCACCCTTTGCCAAGCCACCGGCGATCCACACAACAGAAAGATGGGACATCAATGAGGCTGCAGCTGCATGCGGGTTTGTAGCTTTTGAGTCATCGATCCAGGTAACCCCATCTTTTTCAAAGACGGTTTCAATACGGTGACGACCCGGACGGAAATCCCGCAATGCCTTTTGTATAGCCTCGTGAGGAATATCTATCGATCGTGCTAAAGCCGCTGCCGCTAAGGCGTTGGAAACATTGTGTGGAACTGTTGGAACGATATCTATGAGCTCACAAATCATCGAAGCTTGCTGAGGATCTGCGACAAAGGCGCGATCGACGAGTAGCTCCTCAACAACCCCTATTTCCCCTGGTGCTGGAGTGTTCAAAGAATAGAAAACCTTTCGGTCTGAAAAGCGATTTGCCCTGGTAACCACAGCGCCATCATCGCCATTAAGTATCGCTAACTCTGCTCGATCTAAAATTGAGAACTTCGCATCGGCGTATGCTTCAAAACTGCCGTGCCAATCGAGGTGATCATCGGCGATATTGAGAATCACAGCCGAAACAAACCGTGCCTGCCTTGCCCAATGTAGCTGAAAGCTCGAAAGCTCCAACACTAGAACCTCATATGGATCATCGCGATCCACGGCATCAATAACGGTGTCACCAACATTTCCGCAGGCTGTTGCATTGACTCCAGCAGCCTTCACAATAGCTGCGGTCATCTCTACCGTGGTGGTTTTTCCATTAGTACCAGTCACTGCGATCCACTTTTGGTGAGGAGCTTTCTCAGCACGTAACTGCCAAGCAATATCAATCTCGTTGAGTAGCTCGATTGCGCTGTTGAGGATCTGACTGACTAATGGATGATCCTGTCGCCAACCTGGCGAGATAACTGCCGCATCAAATTGATCGAGCTTTACATCTGCAGGCTTTGTTGCACCTTCAGCCTTATCATCTACCAAGGTAATCTTTGCGCCACGAGATTGAAGAAAACGTGCAACTGATTTACCAGTAACACCTGCTCCTAGAACCAGAATATTCTTGTGGGCAAAATCGGTACTCATAAACTATTTAACAACCCATTGCGCATAGAAAAGTCCAAGGCCGACAGCCACACATAATCCAGCAATGATCCAAAAACGGATCACAATTGTGATTTGTTCCCATCCAATGAGTTCAAAGTGATGATGAAGCGGAGCCATTTTAAATACACGCTTTCCGCCACTGATTTTGAAGTACAGGGTTTGAATTAAGACTGACATTGTGATGATTACAAACAATCCACCGAGCGGGATTAACAGCAATTCCACCCGCAAAGTTGCCGCAAGTCCAGCGATCGCTCCGCCCAAGGCGAGCGAACCTGTATCCCCCATAAAGATCTTTGCTGGCGCTGTGTTCCACCACAAGAAACCTGTACATCCTCCAGCAAAGGCTGCAGCAAGGACTGCAAGATCTAGTGGATCGCGAACCGCATAACATCCTGCAGTGGCGTTGAGTGCACAGCTTTGTCCAAACTCCCATACGCCAATTAACACAAAGGCTAAAAAGGTCATGATGGAAGCACCAGTTGCAAGGCCATCGAGACCATCGGTGAGGTTGACACCATTACTTGCTGACATAACCATGATAATGATGAAGATAACAACGAGCGCTGGTCCTAAGTAAATAGTTGTTTCACGAACACCAGATAAATACTCTGAAATCGGAGTAAGAGAATCTTTGTCAGCAAACTGAAGTCCAAGGTAACCAAATACACCTGCGGCTATCGCTTGACCTAAAAGCTTGTAACGACCGGGTAAGCCACGTGAGTTTTGACGAGAAACTTTGAGCCAATCATCTAGGAAGCCTATAAATCCAAGTGCAACCACTAATCCAATTACTAGAAGAGCAGATGCGGTCACGGCATTGCCTGTTACTAAGTGTGCGAATAAGTATCCAAGAATTGCAGCAAGGATGAAAATGATTCCACCCATTGTTGGGGTTCCATGCTTTATATGATGGCTACTTGGGCCATCATCGCGAATGATTTGACCATATCCTTTGCTTGCTAATGCGCGAATCAGTACACGGGTTCCAAAGAGAGAAAACATCAGTGCGAAGGCACCTGCGATAAGGATCTGTCTCAACTTTCAACTCCGCTCTTGTCTAGCCACATGCTCTCTAACTTTTGTGCCAATACTTCAAAACCTTCAGAGCGTGAAGCCTTTACCAAAACCACATCACCAGCTGAGAAATGATCTGTCATTGAAAGGCATTCATCAATACTGATGTAATGATGCGTGATCATCTGGCCTTGAGAAACCCCATATTCAGGAGCACCGATGGCAACAAGATGATCGATTCCAATCTCTTGGGCAAGGGTGCCAATGGCTGCGTGGTGAGCATCGCTTGACTCGCCGAGTTCATGCATTTTTCCGAGGAAGGCCCATGATTGACCTCCTCGCTCCTGCGCAAAGAGCACGAGTGAACGTAGCGCCGCTGTCATAGATTCAGGGTTGGCGTTATAGGCATCATTAATGAGCAAAAGGCCAAAAAGATCATGGATCTCCATTCGCCACTTACTGGAGTTTTCCGCTGTAGATAAAGCGCTTGCAATAACTTCAATGGGTAATTCCAGGGCAGTTCCTACCGCGGCTGCCGCTAATGCATTTGCAATGTGGTGTTCTCCAACAAGTCGCATACCAACGGCATCTCTGCCAAAAGGGGTAACTAATTCAAAGTGAGGTCTGCCTTCTCTGATTTCAATTTCAGCTGCGCGAATCTCGCACCCTGTTCCAAAGTTGATGACTCGACCTGAGTGCAAAGAAGCCATCGCAGGGGTGTATTTGTCGTAGCTCCCCAAGATTGCAATTCCATCTGGGTGCAGCGTTTGAATAAGTTCTGATTTTGTTTGGGCGATAGCTTCGACAGATCCAAACTCACCCAAGTGCGCGGTTCCAACGGTAAGGACCACTCCAATATCCTGTTGTGCAATTCCACATAGTCGAGCGATGTCACCTTTGTGTCTGGCACCCATTTCAAGAATGCAGTACTTGGTATCAACATCGCATTCGAGCAAGGTAATAGGTAAACCCAGATCATTATTGAATGAACCCGCGGGTGAAACTGTAGGACCCACACTCGATAACATATGTGACAAGAGATCTTTTGTGCTTGTCTTACCCTGAGAGCCGGTAATTCCAATCACAGTCAAACCTGTTAAACGCTTGCGAACAAAGGCAGCTAGAATTGAGAGCGCCTCGATCACATCCTCCACAACGATGCACGGTCCATCGATACGTCGCGTAGTTAGGGAAAACATTGCACCTGCTCGATATGCATCGGCTGCAAAATCATGTCCATCGGCATACTCGCCTTTAAGTGCAAGGAATATGCAACCTGGTGTTGCTTTGCGTGAATCAAAAACCGGCGCTT
>CAZCDF010000062.1:0-4905 GCA_964497665.1 uncultured Candidatus Planktophila sp.
ATCGCCGCCCAAATTCTTGGAGCCTTAATCGGCCTAGGACTAGTGAAAGTGCTGACACATGACAAGTAAGCCAACTGTTCTCTTTGTCTGCGTTCACAACGCAGGCCGTTCACAAATGGCAGCGGGTTTCATGCGCGAGTTAGGGCAGGGACGTGTTGAAGTGCTTTCTGCAGGAAGCGCCCCTAAGGATTCAATCAATCCAATAGCGGTTGAAGCAATGGCTGAAATTGGAATCGATATCGCTAACAATGTGCCCAAGGTGTTAACAAATGAGGCTGTTGAAGTATCTGATGCAGTTATCACTATGGGCTGTGGGGATGTGTGCCCGTTCTATCCTGGAAAGCGATACGAAGATTGGGTACTTGATGATCCTGCCGGACAAGGGATCGAATCCGTTCGCGTTATTCGCGATGAGATTAAGGGTCGTGTAGAAGCCCTTCTTGCTGAACTACTTGGCTAAAACCGCCGCAGCTATCTTTAGATCCTTTTCAAAGACCATTAACTGCGGACCATCTAAGGTTTGAGTTAAGGTCGCTTTAATATTTGCATCAGTTAACTTCTGTAAACTCATCTGAGCTTCGATGTAGTTGCTAGGAGTTTGCAAGGGCTTGAGCAGTCCGTATTGATCTTTCTTTCCAGCCTTAATTGGCGTAATAATCAATCGTTTGTTAGAAGAAAATCCCCACTTGAGAACAAGAATTAAGAGAGCCAAACCTGCAAATCCACCAAAGGATTGTAGAAAGAGTCCGTTATTGATTCCACCTAGCATGGCGCAATTCTAGTAGAACTTAATTAATTCCTTCATGAAAGCGATCTCTTTTTCTTGCGCTTCAATGATCGCGGCCGCTAACGCAGCAACCTCTTTATTTGTAGATCCAGTTACTTTCTGTGCCATTTTGATCGCCCCTTCATGATGAGCGATCATTCCTTCGAGAAATAGTCGATCAAAGGCTGCACCTTCAGAATCTCGGAGCTCTTGAATTTGTTCATCACTTAACATTCCATCCATCATGTGTCCCATATGTGTTGACGGACGAACGCCCTCCCAGCTACCCATCTGTTCAATTTCTGGGGCTTGAGCTGATTTAATATCTCTGGCCAAGGCGAGAATTTCATCGCTTGTTGAGTTGGTTAAAGCAATATCTGCCATAAGGATTGCTTGTTCATGATGAGGAATCATCTCTTCTGCAAATTTAAGATCCTCTGCACTGAAGAGAGAGTTTGCTGTTGGGGTTGTTGCACAGCCCGAGAGCAAAAGAGCAGAGATAATAAGCAGGAGTAATTTCTTCATTTCATGACCTTACTTCGGAATCAACCAATAGTGGCAACGCCACGACTGACTTTGATGGGCACCCGGGCTAATCCAGTTGTTGCTGGGCCTAGGACGAGATCTCCATCGCCTTCAAATTCGGAATTATGTGCGGGGCACATCCATCCAGTCTCGGTCTTAGTTACTGTAATTCCTTGGTGCGGGCATCGTAAGTTAAATGCTGTGTACTTATTTGTACCTACCCGCGCTACTGCCACAGGCACACCTTTAATGGAGCCAATTCGCATCGCACCCCCCACAGCAGAGAGCGCCGGTAAATCTTTTAGCTTTACCGAAAGTTTGCCGCCAGGAAGTTTTTTCACCGCTGTATTTGCTGCAGCAGGAACCTCACTTCCAGCTAATGCGACAACTGCGCAGACACCTGCAAAGAGGGAGCGACGCGAGATTGGTTCCATCTTTTTCCCTTACTTTGTCTTTGAATACAGAGTTACATCAGCAGTTCCGAATGCCAAACCATCTGGCAATGAGCCAACTGGAAGACCCAAGACTGATGCGATTGTCGCAGCTACACCTGGAGCAAGTACCAATGTGGTTCCTGTGTAAGCAGTTGTGCGCTGCTTCGCTTTCTTATCATTAGTGATCTTTGGCTTTGCTGTCGATGCATTTGTGATTGTCAAAATATCAACTTTCGCATCTCCTGCTTGAGGAACTGTGGCTGAAACAACACCCTTAGCAAGATCAATTACTGGATTCTTAAGTGTGAGAAATTGGTTGTTTGCTGTGTTGAAGAAAATAATATTACTTCCAACATGTTGAACCCCAGCCTTGTTTGCTGTTACTGGGATATGGAAGACAACTTGACTGGTAGCAGAGCTTAAATTCTCACCAATAACTGCAGCGGTTGCACCACCCTGTACATAGAGGATCACACCTGCTGCTTCAAGGGTTGAAGCAACTCCAGCCGCAGTTTTCATGTGAGTCATGCTTTGTCCTGGCTTAGCTGCATCAGCAACTGCAGGTGTTGAATTTGAGATAAAAAATAAGGCCACTAGTGCCGATGTAAGAATTGAACGCAATCGCATAACGACTCTCCTTCATTAGGTTGATGAAACGGTAGGGTAGTTAGCACAGGGGAGCAACTTGAATCTGTGCTCATTTGAGCGTGAAAAAAGATTCACAGAGTTATCTCAGTTCCTCGCCACACGCTCAAGCGGAAAAGGGCCTTACTTGCCTCTAAAGATTTTTCTCCCGAGATACTGGAGGCGAACAATAAATTTTGAAGTAAATGAAACCTTGGCGCCATCATTAATGATGGTCCGCTCAATAAAGGGCTGAGTGTTCTTTACAACCTTGTGGAAATTTTCGATACTTATTTCATCGACTAGAGATTCTGATTTTGTGTAGCTATTGAACTCTGAAATCTCTGTGCCACCGCAATAAGCACACTTACTGCTTTTTGATGCAACCCTCTTTTGACACTGGGGGTTTAGACAAAGAGCCACAGCACGGATGTTAACTAATCGGGTTTAAATCATCCTTGTGAAACGGGGCTTCACAGTGAATCGACAGCAAGGATTAAGGCCTAGAAGGAGTTACATAGATTCTCGGGCTTACTGTCGTAAGTGGGTGGTGAGGGACTCGAACCCCCGACCCGGTGATTAAGAGTCACCTGCTCTACCAACTGAGCTAACCACCCGATGCACCCAGGCGCCGGAAACGCTTGAATGCAGGGGGAAACCTATCAGCAACTTACGCCTTGCTGCACATCCCCGACACACGCATACTGGGCGTATGAGCCACCTGGAAATAAGGATTGCCCTAGTCCTGACCCTACTTGTGGCCGGAATCTCGCCAGCGCAGGCAGCAGTCACTCCTACCGCCTTATCAATAATTGAAACTCAACTTACCAAGGGACGTGCCCCTAAAACTGGATACACCCGTGCCCAATTTGGACAAACGTGGGCCGATGTTGATCGTAATGGTTGTGATACTCGTAACGATATTTTGAAGCGAGATTTAACTGATGAAGTTTTCAAAGAAAAGACCCGTCAATGCGTAGTTTTATCGGGAACCTTGATCGATCCCTTTTCGGGGGAGACTATTAACTTTGTCCGCGGAAATGTCAGCAGCATGGAGGTGCAGATTGACCATGTGGTGGCGCTTTCAAACGCCTGGCAAACAGGGGCCTTTAAATTAACCATTAAAGAGCGAACAGCTTTTGCAAATGACCCCATGAATTTGATGGCGGTAAAAGGACGATTGAATTCACAAAAAGGTGATGGAGATGCTGCGACATGGTTGCCACCCCTAAAGAGTTTTCGCTGCGATTATGTGGCACGACAAATCGCGGTGAAGTTGAAATACAAGTTATGGTTTACCGCACCTGAAAAAGAGGCGATGGTTCGAATCTTGAAGAGCTGTCCGGAAAAAGCGTTGCCTACTTCTTAATGCCCACTCTTAAAACGTGCGTACGAGGCGTTAATTTCAAGCTCTGCTTCATCATGGCCAACCCACTCGCCACCTTGAACAGATTTGCCTGGCTCTAGAGTTTTATACACTTCAAAGAAATGCTTAATTTCAGATAGTTCATAGGCAGGAACATCGGCTAAATCTTGAAGGTATGACTTGCGCACATCACCAGCTGCTACACACAGCAATTTGTCATCTCCGCCGGCTTCATCTGTCATGTTGAGCATTCCGATTACTCGGCAAGAAACTACGCAGCCAGGAAATGTTGGTTCATCCAACATAACCAGAGCATCAAGCGGGTCGCCATCTTGTGACAAGGTGTCTTTAACGTATCCGTAGTCATATGGATAACGGGTTGATGTGAAGAGCATTCGATCAAGACGGATTTCTCCAGTCACATGATCGACTTCGTATTTGTTACGAGATCCCGCAGGAATCTCGATGATCACATCAAAGATCATTTCTACTGCTCTCTTCAAACAATAATGTGGGGTGAGCGACGGGGCTCGAACCCGCGACATCTCGGACCACAACCGAGTGCTCTACCAGCTGAGCTACGCCCACCATGTGCTCCAAGTCTACCTGTTGTTATGAGGTGGTTGGTGCCTCGTTTTGTGCTGAGATGAAGATGGTTTGGCGGTAGTACGCCAGTTCAGCGATTGAATCTTGAATATCTCCCAAGGCGCGGTGATTTCCGGTCTTGGCTGGAGCGGCAAAGTAAGCCTTAGGAAACCATCGTCGCGTTAACTCTTTGATTGATGAAACATCGACGGTTCGATAGTGCAGATACTCATTGAGCAAAGGCATATCGCGTGCGATGAAGGATCGATCAACGCTGACAGAGTTTCCGGCTAATGGAGATTTACCAGGTTGTGTGGATGCACTTTCGAGGTACGCGAGAATACGTGCCTCAGCTTCTTGAACAGAGATGCCATTTGGAATTTCAGTGATCAGCCCTGAGGTGGTGTGCATCTGTGTAACAAATTCATTCATACTGGCTAACTGTTCAGCGCTCGCCTTGATAACCACATCTACGCCATCACCGATCACATTTAAATCTGAGTCGGTTACGAGCACGGCGATTTCGACCAGGACATCTTTCTCGAGAGAAAGCCCCGTCATTTCGCAGTCGATCCAGATCAGATTGGGTTGTTCATTAGCCATGC
>CAZCDF010000063.1:0-4878 GCA_964497665.1 uncultured Candidatus Planktophila sp.
CTCGTGTCGCCCCCCATACTGAGCCGGTGTTGATCCTGCTGCCGCCCTCCGAGAAAAAGGCTGCAGCGCCAGCCCCTGCCATTGAGCTCTACACAGGTGTCTTATATGCCGCTCTGGGGTGGGGCACCCTGTCCAAGGCGCAACAGAAGCTCGGTCAATCCTCCATCATGATTATTTCGGCCAAGTACGGAGCTCTTCGCCCACTGGATCCGATCGAGCCCTACAAAGAAAAAATCGTTAACAAGGAAATGGCTCCCAAGGTCGCGGCAGTTCTTGATGGGCTCACACCTTCACTGATCGTTGATTGTCGCTCATCAACTTATCAAACGGTTTGGCAATCCCCTACCCAGAAAACGGTGGAGATCAAGGTCTTTACAAAAGTCGATGGTGAAAAGAAGGTAATTACCCATATGTCCAAGATGACTCGTGGAGAAGTTACAAGACACCTCGTGCAGTCACCTGTTGTCCCACAAACTCCTCAACAGTTACATGAGATTGTGTCACAAAAATTTATCTGCACATTGATTGAAGCAACTGCAAAAGAACCATGGGTGCTTGAAGTTTTTTGTTAAGGAGTTTGTATCAGGATACTGAAGCGGTTTTCTTAATCAGTTCAACAGTTAATGTTGGGTAATTCCACATGATCACATGAGGGCAGTTATCGACAACAATCCACCGTGTATGAGGTGGCGCAACACTTTTTTCCTGTGCGATTTCTTCAGGCAGCATTAGATCTTCATCCCCAAAAACTACTGAGAGATTTACCTTCTCGGGAATTTTGGATTCAAACCTGCGCCCATTTGCGCCGTGCCACATGGGCATATAACCCTTTGATCGCGCCATTGCAACTACTGAATCCCGACAAGATTCAAAACTTAACTCACGCCATAAGTGCGTGATCTTCTTATAACCGATGGCTTTGAGTAAGGGAATTCGATAGGCGGTCTTCATAAAGTACTGAGAAATTTTTGCCATGATTCGCGCATCTAAACTTGGCGGAAGTATTCGCTTTGGTTGTTGATGCCACAATCCTGCTGGCGCTAAGGCGGTGACACTGACAACATTATCAGGGGCAACCGCCGCCATTTCTAATGCAATCCACCCACCTAAAGAATTTCCGGCCACATGCATCCTCTCGACACCCTCATGAGAAACCATGTGATCAACTACCGCCTGGGCAAGAGATCGTGGATCCATTGCTTCATCCTCACTCAGATGTGCCTCACCATGTCCTGGAAGGTCAATTGCATAAACGGTAAAACTATCTATTAGCTGTGGAACCAAACTCTTCCAAATGGTTCCAGCAGAACCTAAGCCATGCACCAAAACCAAAGCTGGCTTTTTGGGATCCTCGGTAAATTGGTGAGCAATGATTGGCATCAGTACTTGTACTTTTCAGTCTCTGTTGGATGGGCCTTGCAGACCGCCTTCCAAATAACATCGGGCTCAAACCCCGCAGCTAGCGCTTCATTTACGCTCTTACTTCCTAATTCAGATAGAGCGATATCTGAAGAAAATGAGGCGGCCCATGCATCCCCAAAAGAGAGGGTGATTCGTTCCCGAAGATCAGAGATTCGCAATGCCGGTAATAGCTTCTGCTTGTGCACGAGATTGTTGTTCATTTAGTGGATGTAGGGCCTGTCCGAGCAACCAACGTAGTGCGAGCGCACCTCTTCCCTCGCCCAAAAGATGGGTTAATGCGATGGAAAACGCCTTCCATAATTGGTCATCATGATGTGTGAGCGCCAATGTCAATTGCTCTGGATCTTGAACCCTCATCGCAGCTAAGGCTGAATCAGATGAGACCTGAATTGAAATCTGTTCAAGAGCCGATGTTGCATCTGGTGCATTCTGCGCAATCTCAACTAATCGGGCCAATTCAGATTCGCACAATGCAAGCAGAACACTATCTTTGTCGCGATAGTGGTTATACAAAGTTGCACGAGAGACCTGCGAAAGATCGGCAATTTCAATCATGGACATTTTCTTGAGCCCAGTAGTTGCGATTAACTCTTTCGTTGCCTCAAGGATTGCCTTTTGTGTACGGCGGTGAGTTGCTACTTGTGGCGCGTACTTATTAAGCGGCATCGACAACAGTGAGAGTGACACCCTCACGGCTCTTCAGCTCTGAAGCAACCTGAGTGAACACTCCTGAGAGTGAGAGGCCTAACGCTGTACAGATCGCATTGAGAAGTTCAGATGAGGCCTCTTTTTGACCGCGCTCAACCTCAGATAGGTAACCAAGAGAGACACGCGCATCGCGAGCTACATCCCGCAGTGTGCGACCTTGAGCGGTACGGGCAGCACGAAGAGTCTGACCTACAGCTTCACGAACTAGAACCATTGTCATAACCCCCTCCACCTGTCGAAGTTTCAATGCGATCTTTATGATCGATGTCTAAGGATACGCGCAAAGGTAGCAATCGCGCTTGATGTAGCTGCGTTTCGTACAGATTCACGTTCGCCCGAGAGGGATAGCTCAATGCTCTGGCTGATTGGCCCCTCGATCGCCACCCACACCGCACCTACTGGGTGGCCATCTAATGGGTTCGGTCCTGCTACCCCAGTGGTGCCGATCGCCCAGGTAGTTCCAAAGGATTTAATAGCACCCTTTGCCATAGCAACGGCAACCTCTTCACTAATGACTGTGTACTTATCAATCAGTTCAGGGTCAATTCCCAAATGAGAAATTTTGATTTCATCACGATAAGCGGTCACACCGCCCACAAAAACATCGGATGCGCCCGAGATTGTGACGATCGCAGAACTGACCGCACCAGCGGTTAGGGACTCTGCGGTACTGATAGTTTCACCGCGTTGGCGCAGGTGCTCAACGATTTCGGTTGCAAAACCGATAATCTCATTTGAAAGCGCCATCGGAGATCTCTCTTCTTTAAGCCTTGTTTGTTAATGCTGATTTTACATAATACAGACCGGTAATGATAGTGAGCGCTATAGCAATGTACATAAATCCATCACGGAACCAGTACAAACTCTCATCGAGTGGAAGTACGAAAAAGCCGACGCCAAAGCCCTGCATCATGGCCTTAATCTTTCCACCACGGTTTGCCGGAATTACTCCTCGTTTGATCACGGCTAATCTAAATAATGTGATCGCTACTTCACGAGATAAGATCACGATTGTCATCCACCATGGCATCCTCCCCAGAATTGAAAGAGAGACCATTGCTGTACCAATCATAAATTTATCGGCAACTGGATCTAGGAATTTACCAAACTCGGTAATAGTCCCGCGACTGCGTGCGAGTTTTCCATCCAGAACATCTGACATACCTAGCGCAAAAAACACGCACCACGATATGTACTGCCATGTTGGGTCATCTCCCCCATTCTTAAAGAGGGTGTATGCACCAACTGGAACAAAAAGTAATCTCATGACTGTAATGAAATTAGGGGTTATGAATGCTGGTAGCTTCATAATGGCTTAGCCACCAAATCTGCTCCCATCGAATCAATCACCACTGCATCAACATACTGACCTACTGTGAAGTCAGTGCCGATAAAGGTTGTGGTTCCATCAACCTCTGGGCCTTGATGCGCAGCACGCCCTTCTTGGAGCTCTGCATCTTCGATCAACACACGAACAGTTTCACCAATTCGAGCTTGAGCACGTAGAGAAACCATCTCATCTGCCAGTGAGGACAAAGTTTCAACCCGCTGTGCGATCACATCAGCATCGACCTTGTCAGTGAGGTTTAGTGCTTCTGTGTTGTCCTCATCGGAGTACCCAAAAACTCCAACGGCATCTAGTTTGGCTTGAGTTATAAAGTTGGCAAGATCATCGAAATCCTCTTGTGTTTCTCCAGGAAAGCCGACGATAAAATTAGATCTAATTCCCGCGTCAGGGGAAAGTGCTCGTATCTGACTAATCAAATGTAGAAACTTTTCAGTATCACCGAAGCGACGCATGCGACGTAGAACTGTAGGGCTTGTGTGCTGGAAGGAAAGATCAAAGTAAGGTGCGGTTTTATCGGTAGCAATCATCGCCTGTAATAAGGAGGGTCGCATCTCCGCTGGCTGAAGATATGAAAGTCGGACACGCTCGACACCTGGTAAGGCAGCGATTTCCGGCAAAATCTTCTCCATCAACTTTAAATCTCCGAGATCTTTTCCATAAGAAGTTGTGTTCTCACTAACTAGGAACATCTCTGATACACCATTTTCAGCTAACCAACGAGCCTCGCTAATGATTTCAGTTGGACGTCGTGAGATAAATGAACCTCGGAAATACGGGATAGCACAGAAAGAGCAGCGACGATCACAACCCGACGCGATCTTTAATGGTGCCCACGGTGCATTACCCAAACGTTTACGTGAAAACTCTTCCTCTTGTCTGGCATCTGCTCGTTCAGCAGGAGCGATCGGAAGTAATGCACGGCGATCACGTGGAACGTGGGCTTTATGGGACTCTCCGGCGATAATTGATTGCAAGCGAGCTGAGATATCTTTGTAATCATCAAAACCTAAAATTGCATCGGCTTCAGGTAAAGCCTCTGCGAGTTCATTTCCATAACGCTCAGCCATACATCCAACTGCAACTACCGCACGCGTAGTTCCATGTCCCTTGAGCGAGTTAGCCTCAAGCAGAGCATCTACTGAGTCCTTCTTGGCCGATTCGATAAAGCCACAGGTATTAACAAGTGCAACCTCTGCCGACTCGACATCATCAACAAGGGTCCAACCATCAGCGGCCAAGCGGCCGGCAAGTTCTTCAGAATCAACTTCATTTCGTGCGCACCCTAAAGTGACAACTGCAACGGTGCGCTTCATTTGCGCAATCTTACAGTGCTACGAGCGATTAAGAATCTACTCCGTACGACACGCTAACAACCTGTCCATCTACACCTATTGGATCTA
>CAZCDF010000064.1:0-4732 GCA_964497665.1 uncultured Candidatus Planktophila sp.
TCTCTTTGATAGCAATTCTTGACTACGGATCTGGAAATCTACGCTCTGCAGAACGTGCATTTGCAACAGCAGGAAAAGATGTAATCGTTACCTCTGATCGCACAGTTGCACTTGAAGCAGAGGGTTTAGTTGTTCCAGGTGTTGGCGCATTTGCCGCATGCATGAATGGTTTAAATGATGTTGATGGTGCGGCTATTGTGCGGGAACGTTTCGCAAAGGAACGTCCAACCTTAGGAATTTGCATCGGAATGCAAATTATGTTTACTCACGGTACTGAGCACTCCGACAACGCACCTCACGCAGGAGTCGGCGTGTGGGATGCAACGGTTTCTCAATTAGCTGCACCGATTTTGCCTCACATGGGTTGGAACACAGTTGAAACAGATTCTGATTCAATTTTGTTTAAAGGGATTGAAAACGAGTCTTTCTACTTTGTGCACTCCTATGCTGCTAAACAAGCGGTTGGAAAAACACAGGCGTGGAGCACCCATGGCGAAAGATTTTTGGCCGCGGTCGAGGATGGTTACATCAGTGCAACTCAGTTTCACCCGGAAAAATCTGGGACAGCAGGGCTTGCTTTAATTAAGAATTGGGTGGGATCGCTATGAGTTACTTGGAACTACTTCCAGCGGTCGATGTTAAAGATGGACGTGCTGTGCGCCTTGTTCAAGGTGAGCTCGACAAGGAAAGCATTTACGGAGCACCACTTGATGTTGCACTCGAGTTTCAAGCAGCAGGTGCTGAGTGGCTGCACCTAGTAGATCTCGATGCTGCCTTTGGACGTGGAGAAAACTCTGCCTTGTTGGCTGAAGTTGTCGGAAAATTGGATATCAAGGTCGAACTTTCAGGTGGAATTCGCGATGATGAATCGTTGCGTCGTGCTCTTGCCACAGGTTGTCGACGGGTGAACTTAGGAACTGCAGCCCTTGAAGATCCGGAATGGACCGCTCGTGTAATTGCAGAACATGGCGATCGCATTGCAGTTGGTTTAGATGTTCGCGGACACACATTGGCAGCACGTGGATGGACTAAAGAGGGCGGGGATCTCTTTGAAACCCTAGCGCGTTTAGATCGTGATGGATGTGCCAGATATGTTGTCACAGATGTTGCAAAAGATGGAACCTTAGCTGGGCCAAATATTGAGTTATTAAAATCTGTATGTGCTGCAACGACAAAGCCGGTCATTGCAAGTGGTGGAATTTCATCTCTAGATGACATCGCAGCCCTTGCCGCGCTTCGCACTACAGGTGTTGAAGGCGCAATTGTTGGCAAAGCTTTATATGCAGGAAAGTTCACCTTGCAAGAGGCGCTCAAGGTCAGCGGCAAATGACACTTTCAGTTCGAATCATTCCGTGCCTCGATGTAACCGATGGTCGAGTAGTTAAGGGTGTCAATTTCACCGATCTAGTCGATGCTGGAGATCCAGTTGAAATGGCATCTTTGTACAACACAGAAGGTGCGGATGAGTTAACGTTTTTAGATATCTCAGCAAGTGTTGCTGGCCGTGAAACAACCCTTGATGTTGTTCGCCGAACCGCTGAGCAGGTTTTCATTCCCTTAACAGTTGGTGGTGGAATTCGAAGTGTTGAAGATGTAGATCGTTTACTGCGCGCAGGTGCGGACAAAGTTTCAATCAATACATCAGCACTTGCACGTCCACAGTTGATCGCTGAAATCGCAGATCGTTATGGCTCACAGGTACTGGTTCTCTCAGTAGATGCACGTCGTGCACGCACTGAATCTGGATTTGAGGTGACAACTCATGGTGGCCGTCAAAGCGCTGGAGTTGACGCACTCGCATGGGTTGAACAAGCATGTGCCCTGGGTGTCGGCGAGATCTTGCTCAACTCAATGGATGCAGATGGAACTCGTGCAGGGTATGACATCGGAATGATCACCGCTGTGCGCGCTGTATCGAAGGTGCCATTAATCGCTAGTGGTGGCGCGGGTTCGCTAGAAGATTTCTCAGCCGCCCTTGATGCTGGAGCAGATGCATTACTGGCTGCGAGCGTTTTTCACTTCGGAGTTCACCGCATTGGAGATGTGAAGAGCTATCTGGGTAAGCACAATTATCCGGTGCGCGCCGTTGCCGTTCGGTAAGGCAGAATAAGCACATGACAACACTGGATCCGCAGGTAGCTGCACTCCTTAAGGATCCAGGTGCCTTGATTCCTGCCATAGTTCAGGATTCAACCAGTAAAGAGATTTTGATGCTGGCCTACATGAACGCGCAATCACTTGAATTAACTCTCACAACTGGAAAGGCAACCTACTGGTCACGTAGCCGCAATGAGCTATGGGTCAAAGGTGCAACCTCTGGGCACTATCAAGATGTGCAATCAATTTCTCTCGATTGCGATGGCGATGCTCTTGTTCTCCAGGTGATTCAAACGGGAGCGGCTTGCCACACAGGTGAGCGCACCTGTTTTCACACACCTCTAGAGCTGCGATCTTAGACAATGAATCTAGAAGAGTTTCGCGCCTATGCAAAGATTTCAAATGTCATACCTGTTTCGCGCAAACTCTTAGCTGACTCCGAAACTCCGCTTGGTGTTTACAAGAAGCTTGCAAAGAGTGCGGAAAATACCTTTCTTTTAGAGTCTGCAGAACATGGCGGTGCTTGGTCTCGTTACTCATTTATCGGTGTCCGCAGCGAAGCAACCCTTAGTGAAAAAGATGGTTTTGCATATTGGCAGGGGACCGCACCTGCTGGTGCGCCAACAGGGATCGATCCATTAGAAGCGTTGCGACTGTCAGCTGCACATTTGAAATCTCCCAAGATTGCAGGACTACCTCCACTTACTGGTGGCTTAGTTGGCTTCATGGGGTATGACGTTGTTCGCCGATTAGAGAAACTGCCATCCTTGGCACAAAAAGATCTTCCGCTTCCAGAGCTCTCTTTTATGCTCACCAGCGATTTAGCGGTGATGGATCACAGCGATGGAACTATCACCTTGATCGCCAACGCAATTAATTGGGATGGAAGCGATGATCGAATCGATGAGGCATATGCTTTCTGCCTTGAAAGATTAGATCGCATGCAGGCTGATTTATCGATCTCATTGCCAGGTGATGCTGCAAATATTCCCGATTTCTCGCTGCCTGAATACACAGGAAATATCTCTGCTGAAGAGTATAAAAAGAGTATTGACCAGGTTAAAGAGGAGATCCTTGCCGGAGAAGCCTTTCAAGTAGTTTTATCGCAACGTTTTGCAATGCCCTGCACCGCTGATGCAATTGATGTGTATCGAATGCTGCGCCTGAATAACCCTTCTCCATATATGTACTTGTTCCGTTTTACCGATGGAATTGAAATAGTTGGTTCAAGCCCAGAAGCGCTAGTGAAGGTCAACCAAGAGGATGTAATGATTCATCCAATCGCAGGTACTCGTAAGCGCTCAGCTAACCCCGAAGAAGACCATCGTTTAGGTGAGGAGTTGTTGGCAGATCCCAAGGAACGTGCCGAGCATCTCATGCTGGTTGATCTAGGCAGAAATGATCTAGGCCGAGTATGCGCACCTGGAACCGTTGAAGTTGTCGATTTCATGCATATTGAGCGTTACTCACATGTTATGCATATTGTTTCGACCGTTATCGGAAAGCTCTCGAAAAAATCTTCACCGGTAGATGCGCTCTTTTCAGTATTTCCCGCTGGAACTTTGTCAGGTGCGCCAAAGCCTCGTGCGATGGAGATCATCGAAGAGCTAGAAACAACTAGGCGCGGGGTTTATGGTGGAATTGTTGGCTACATAGATTTCACTGGCAATCTTGATACATGTATCGCGATTAGAACAGCGTTGTTACATAAAGGAACCGCCTATGTTCAGGCAGGAGCTGGTGTCGTTGCAGACTCTGATCCAGAGTCCGAAAACCAAGAGTGTCGCAATAAGGCAGCAGCTGTTTTAACCGCTGTGCATGCCGCCAATCGATTGGTGCAATCTTCATGAAAGATTTTTTACCAGTCTTGATTTCATTGATTGCAGTACTGATTCTTGTCATACTGATTTCGAAGAGATTTAATCTTTCATCTCGTTATGAGCGTAAACCTCGTGAACTCAACACCTGGAACTCGCTCGATCATGGGATAGATCCGACAGCAGATGAGAAACCATGAGCGTCTTAGATTCAATTGTGGAAGGTGTACGTGAGGATCTAGCCGCTCGCAGAGTTCCATTGGCGCAATTACAGGAAGCGCTTGAGGTAGCTCCTGCGGTTCGTGATTGTCTTCCACAGTTACTGGCCGATGAGATCTCATTAATTGCTGAGGTGAAACGTTCATCACCTAGTAAGGGGGCGTTAGCCTCCATCACCGATCCGGCTGGCCTTGCTGCACAGTATGAAGAAGCTGGTGCGCATGTTGTTAGCGTTTTAACAGAGCAACGTCGCTTTGGCGGAACACTTGCAGATTTAGATGCGGTGAGAAAATCAATAGATCTTCCGATCCTACGTAAAGATTTCATGGTCGATGAGTACCAATTCTATGAGGCACGTGCGCATGGTGCAGATGTTGTGCTGCTGATTGTGGCCGCACTGAGCAAGAATCAATTAGAGGATTACTTTCATCTCTCCACAGAGCTAGGTATGAGATCTCTAATTGAAGTCCATACCCATGATGAGCTAGAACGAGCTTTAGAAATTTCACCAGAGATAGTTGGAGTAAATTCGCGCAATCTCAAGACTTTAGAGGTAGATGCCCGAGCATTTTCTGAATTGATTCCACAGATTCCTTCAT
>CAZCDF010000065.1:0-4729 GCA_964497665.1 uncultured Candidatus Planktophila sp.
TATTAATTGAGCCTTCGAAGGTCATTGGGTTTTGAGGGGTCAAATCCCTTGGACACTCGGAAATCTACGCCTGGGTGGGCTCAATAGATAGGAAGTTCAGGTAACAAAAGGGTCACGATTGAGGCTGAATTTGCTCTTTTTTGCTCTTTTTAAGCGCCTTTTCCAAAGAGTTTGCTGAAAAAGCCAGGCTCCTTGGGGTCATTGGCATGACCCTGGCAGCGATCCTTTTTCGCGACTCCCTTTAGTGCGGTTTCGATGTGTTGGCCACATCCAGACCAGCTTGGTTTTCCGCATTTACGACAAGTAGTTCTGCTGCACATGTTTTTCTCTTTTCTATTTAACAGTTGCAGGTGAGTTAATCCACGTTAGATAACCACCATCAAGATTTACAGGGTTGAAACCAATCTCTTTCAAAAGCATTGATGCTGTGTGACCACGCAAACCAACTTGGCAATTAACTAAGAGGTTTTTGTTCTTCAATTCTGAATAACGATCGCGAATTTCATCAACGGGGATATTTATCGCTCCAGGAATAATTCCCCGACCACATTCGGCTTCAGAACGTACATCTAGCAGTTCGTAACCCTTTTCACGATACTCATCAATTTCATGCCACTGTGCAACCTTTGATACACCCGAGAAAACATTCTCCGCAACATATCCCAACATATTCACCGCATCTTTAGCTGAACCAAAGGGTGGGGCATATGCCAATTCAAGATCTGCTAGCTCTGGAGCAGTGATTCCTCCTCGCATTGCAGTTGCAATGACATCGATTCTCTTATCAACACCTTCAATGCCGATACCTTGTGCACCGAGAATTTCGCCACTCTTTGGATCAAAGATCAACTTCAAAGTCATCTGCTTCGCATCTGGATAGTAACCAGCGTGTGAGTTTGGATGAATATGAATTGCTTGGTGAGGTCGATTGGCTGCCTTAAGCCGCTTTTCATTCCAACCCGTTGTCGCGATCATTAAATCAAACACCTTCACAATCGCTGTTCCAATTGTTTTTACTGGACGAACAGTTAAGCCACAGATGTGATCCGCAACTACACGACCATGACGGTTGGCCAGGTTTGCTAGAGGCACAAGGGTTGCATTTCCATCTAGCGCATCGGTCTTTTCTGCTGCATCACCAACGGCATAGATATCGTGATTGCTGGTGCGATTAAACTCATCAACTTTGATGCCGTTTCGGGTGCCGATCTCAAGCCCGGCAGCCTTTGCTAAGCCAATTTCTGGTCGAACTCCAATTGCCAAAATAACAATCTCGGCGGGTAATACATCGCCATTTGCCAACTCAACAGAGTCAGCTGATATTTTCACAACACTTGAACCAAGGCGAAGATCAACCCCGTGCGAACGCATCTCTTTTGAAACCAAGGTTGCAAGTTCAGGATCTAATGGCATCAACACTTGATCGGTTGCTTCAACTAGTGCGGTTGGAATTTTGCGGTGTACAAGATTTTCAGCAATCTCTACTCCGATAAATCCGCCACCAATGACAACGGCACTTGCGGGTTGCTCACCAACGCTTGCAGCAATTTTCTCTACATCTTCGACGGTGCGTAGAGTCATTCCACGTTCAATTCCAGGAATTGGTGGAACTACGGGTGATGCACCAGGACTAAGAATTAACTTGTCGTAATCAAGTTCATCGGTTTGACCATTGATCAGGTTTTTAATTGCGACAACCTTTTTGCTTGGGTTAATCGCAAGAACTTCAGTGCTAACTCGAACATCTAATCTAAAACGAGCATGCAGGCTTGCGGGGGTCTGCAAGAGAAGATCCTTCTCATTTTCAATAACTCCACCAACGTAATATGGCAAGCCACAGTTCGCATATGAAACATGTCCGCTCTTCTCAAGGACTATGATTTCCGCTGACTCATCTAAGCGGCGTAAACGGGTAGCGGCAGACATTCCACCTGCAACGCCTCCGATAATGATTACGCGCATTAGTTATTCACCAAAGGCAATCCAGCATTTGCCCAATCAATGACGCCTCCATTGAGGTTATAGACATTGTGGAAACCTGCATCATGCATGACTTTCACAGCCTGCCCAGATCGGTTACCACTTCGACAATAAACCGCATACGTCGCGTTCTTGTCTAAGGCTGCAATCTCGTTGTCAAAGTTTCCACTTTGGAAATCGATCAGGCGTGCACCCTCGATGTATCCCTCAGCAAACTCACCTGGTGTGCGCACATCTAGTGTCACAACACCTGACTCAGCTATCTTGGATGAAAACTCGGTAACGCTCAGATCGGTTGCGCTAGAAGATGATGAGCAGCCGGCAATCATCAGCGCAGAGGCAATCAAAGCAACGATTTTTTTCACAATATCTCCCTTATGCCAGGCTTAAAAATAGTTTTTGAAGCTGAGCGGTAACCGCTTCAGAGTTGTTCTTGCCTTCGACAATGCACTCTTTAAGGCTCGCCGAAATCAATGTAAAAGCGGCGGTGTTTACAGCTTTAGAGACCGCTGACATTTGCGTCACGATCTCTTCGCAGTTGCGGCCTTCTTCAAGCATTCGCGCAACTGCACCCAATTGACCCTGTGCGCGCTTGATTCTTTTAGCAATTGCCTCTATCTGCTCTTCATCAGAGAGAACGTGTGCGATTTTTTTAGTGGCCATGTTTAGCACTTACAGCGATTTGCTTCAGATACGCCAGCCAGCGCCTCTTCGATGTGCTGCCCACATCCTGACCAAGTGGTTTTCTTGCATACATTGCAGGTTACTGGTGAACACATGGTTTATCTCCTTAGTTGTAGTGCCTAAGGAAAACCTATCATACCCCCGGGGGTATATGTCAAAGGCCGGTTATTTTCACCGCGCCGAGGGCAACCCCAGCCACGATTACCCAGGCCAGCATTCCCATCGCCATTGGGCGTGGGCCAATAGCGCGGATCGCCTTCCATCTGACCCCTGAACCCAATGCGACTAATCCCGCTCCAAGCATCAACTTGCTGAGCAAAACGATGTAGTCATGAAAACCGTCATTGATGTCTACAACATTATTCAAGGTTGCAACTGCTACGAAACCCAGAACAAAAAAGGGAATAAGTGGAACCTTGGCCGATTCAACCGCTTCTTTACCTTGTGATGTCAACCAACGTCGATGGCGAAGAGATAAAATCAAAACTATTGGGGCGAGTAAACATACACGCGCAAGCTTTACAACAATCGCATACTTATCGGCGTCATCGCCCCAGACCGATGCGGTAGCAACTACCTGACCAACATCATGAACCGCTGCACCTGCCCAAGCACCAAACTCACGAGTGTCCAGGTTGAGGGCATGGCCAATCAAAGGCAACATAAAGATAGAAAGGGTTCCACACAATGCAATCAAACCAATTGCGTACGAAGTCTCTTCTTCCGTAGCGCGAGTTTGTGGCCTGATCGCAGCAACTGCAGTTGCACCACAAACACCAAAGCCGACGCCAATGAGAAGACCGAGCTCGCCAGACATTTTGAATAGCTTTGATAGACCAAGGATTCCAAAGATTGTAAAGGTAACGACAATTACAACGGTAACTACACCTTTAAGGCCTATTTCCTTTAGCGAGACAACACTTACTTGTGCGCCCAAGAGAGCAACACCGATTCGCATAATCGTCTTGCTAGATATCTTGGTTGCAGGAGCTGCAAATGCAGGCCACTGAGCAAAGTTTGCAACTAAGAATCCAAAAGCCACACACAAGGCAAGTGGGCTAATAGCTGACTGCATATTGTTTATTTGAAATGCAATTGCAACCAATACGCCAATTAAGCCAAAGCCTGGTGCATAGGTTTTCAACATTTAAAAACCTAGCTGCGTAAAGACTTGATCGGTAATGGTTATCTCATCATCAAGGTTAAGTTTTTCAGGGTTTACGCGGTTGGAACCTGGAAGGCGTCCGCCTGCTGCACCAATCTCTGAAACAAACTCATTGGTGCGGTTATTGGCCCCATCTACCGATAATTTCGCAGCATCAATAGCAATCACAAAGTGTGAAATCTGCTGAGGTTGCGCATCTTGGCTAGCAGCAAACATATCTGGAATGTTTTTAGCAAGAGTTGGGCCGATCAACATTCCGGTTAATGACTCAACAAGAACTGCAACTGCGTATCCCTTTACTCCACCCAATGGTGCAAGCATTCCTGCAAGTGCTTCTTTCGCATCGGTTGTCGGTGCGCCATCTTTAGTAAATGCCCAACCAGGTTCTAATTCAGCACCTGCTTGTGCCTTTGCTTGAATCTTTCCTCGTGCAACCGCGCTGGTTGCAAGGTCTACAACTGTGGGTGGATTCGTTGGAATTCCAGCAGCAATTGGCGATGTCGATAGCAATGCTTTGTTTCCACCCCATGGCGGCATAACAGCTGGTCCTGTACTAAATGCGATTCCAACCAAGCCACGATTAATCATTGGCCATACATAAATTCCTAGCGCGCCGCAGTGATTAGAGCGACCAACACCAACAGCTGCAACACCATTGACCATCGCACGTTCTGCTGCCACTTCTGAAGCTTTCTGCAACTGCCAATGTCCTAATCCATCATCGCCATCAAAAACAACCAGGCTTGGTAGATCTGTAACTACCTTTAACTGAGCATCAGGCTTTATTCCACCGGCTTGTAAACGAGAAAGATAAAAAGGCAGACGCATTAATCCGTGGCTACCGATCCCCCAGCGATCACTTGCAACAATGCAGCGAGCGGTTGTTGCAGCTTGTTCTGA
>CAZCDF010000066.1:0-4691 GCA_964497665.1 uncultured Candidatus Planktophila sp.
ATGCATCCATGACCAAACGCCTATTACTTATCGATGGGCACTCAATGGCGTATCGGGCATTTTTCGCTTTGCCCGCAGATAACTTCACGACAGCTCAAGGTCAGCACACTAACGCCATCTATGGCTTTACGACAATGTTGCTCTCCCTCTTGAGTAGTGAAAAACCTACCCACGTGGCAGTGGCCTTTGATGTCTCACGCAAAACCTTTAGATCTGAGATTTTTCCCGAGTACAAAGCTAATCGCTCAAAGACTCCCGATGAGTTTCGATCACAGATGTCATATCTGCATGAGCTTGTCACTGCATTTGGAATTACCTCCTTTGAGGTAGAGGGTTTTGAAGCCGATGACATCATTGCAACAATTGCAAAGCAGGCAGAGCGCGAGGGCGCTGAAGTACTTATATGTACTGGTGATCGTGATTCATTCCAATTAGTAAATGAGAAGACAACGGTTCTTTATCCAAAGCGCGGTGTGAGCGATCTAGCGCGAATGACACCTGATGCAGTTCAAGAAAAGTATGGAATGTCACCTGAGCAGTACCCTGATTTTGCAGCGTTGCGCGGTGATCCCAGTGACAATCTTCCATCTGTCCCTGGTGTCGGTGAAAAAACCGCTGCCAAATGGGTGGTCGAATATGGTTCGCTGCATGAGTTGATTGCAAATGTAGACAAGATTGCTGGCAAGGTCGGACAATCGTTGCGCGATTCAATCAACGATGTAGTTCGCAATCGTGAGCTCACTCAACTTGTTGCAAATGTTCCGCTCGAGCTCAGTATCGATGCATTGGCATGGAGAGGCGTAGATGAAAACAAGACAAACCCACTCTTTGAAAAGCTGGAGTTTAAGACGCTGAAGGATCGCATGAAGCCAATCCTGCTCAAGAGTGATTCAAATACAACCGAACCATCACTGGAGCTTTTTGCGACAGAGATCGCAGAAGGAGTCTTAACCCCAACTGAAGCATCAGCAAAGATTGGTAACCACTCTGGCGAAATCGCGATTGCATATCAATTGATAGATGAAAAACTTCATCGATACGCGGTTGCGCTTTCACCAGAGGATGTATTTCTTGTTCACTCTTCTGAAATGGGGGAGTGGTCGACAAACACTGAGATTCCAAAGATCGCCCACGATGCAAAGAGCCTTGCACGGTTGAATGGCTTAACGGGGATTACCTTTGATACATCACTTGCTGCCTACCTGGTTAATCCGGGGGTGCGCACACAAGAGCTCAAAGACATTCAGGAAAGATGGGGAGATGGTTCCGCCATCAACCAATCAACCCCAGAGCAAGAACTTCTCTCATCTGCTCGGGCTCTCTTTGCTCTCAAAGAATCTTTAACTCGAGAGCTGAAGGAACGTAATCTGTGGGAGCTGTACACATCAATGGAACTTCCTGTTGCCGACCTTTTGGCCCGTATGGAGTCAATTGGTATTGCGGTCAATAAGAAGGAGCTTGAAACCCTTGCAGCATTCTTTGAGGGAGAGGTCGCTCGCGAGACCAAGGCGGCACATGATTCGGTAGGGCATGAGTTCAACGTTGCATCTCCAAAACAACTACAAGTTGTTCTCTTTGATGAGTTAAAACTTCCCAAGACCAAGAAGATTAAAACTGGTTACACAACCGATGCCGAAAGTTTAGATTGGCTACACCAAAAGAGCGGTCACCCGGTTTTGACATCGCTGCTACGAATTCGGGAAACAAAGAAGCTGGGAACAACTGTCGAAGGATTAATCGCAGAGATTGCAGCAGATGGAAGAATTCATACACACTTCCAACAGACTGTTGCGGCAACAGGTCGCCTTTCATCAACCGGTCCAAATCTTCAAAACATCCCAGTTCGTACCGAAGAGGGCAGAAAGATTCGTAACTGCTTCACCGTAGGAAAGGGTTATGTCGCATTACTCACCGCTGATTACAGCCAAATCGAAATGCGCATCATGGCTCATTTATCAAATGATCAAAAGTTGCTGGCAGCCTTTGCATCGGGCGAAGATTTGCATGCAACCGTTGCAGGTTTGGTCTTTGGAGTTAAGCCGTCAGAGGTAGATCCTGAAATGCGCCGCCAAATGAAGGCGATGTCATATGGCCTTGCGTATGGCCTTTCTTCCTACGGGCTCTCAGCACAATTGGATATAACTCCGCCTGCAGCACAGCAGTTAATGGACACTTATTTTGAACGTTTTGGTGGGATTCGAGATTACTTAAAGACAGTTGTTGATGATGCTCGCAAGGTTGGATACACCGAAACTATTATGGGTCGGCGACGTTACCTGCCGGATTTAATGCATGACAACCGGCAACGTCGCGAGGTTGCAGAGCGCATGGCGCTCAATGCTCCAATTCAAGGATCTGCTGCCGATATCATCAAAGTCGCGATGCTCAATGTTCAGAATGCGATCAACACACAAGGGTTGAAATCACGTTTACTACTTCAGATTCATGATGAGTTAATACTTGAAGTTGTCGCTGGCGAAGAGGAGAAGATCAGCGATCTTGTAAAACGTGAAATGGGTGCTGCATATCCACTGAAAGCGCCACTAGATGTAAATGCTGGCCTGGGCCTTACCTGGCATGAGGCCGCGCACTAATTACTTATCTTGGGTAGAGATATCTTTCATCGCTTGAAGATCTTCTTCCTCTGTTGGAACATCATTAGCAGCACTTAAACGTGCTCGACCAATTGTCAAAATGATTAATCCAATAAAGATCATTATCGGCAAAATCGCCAAACCAAGTTGTGGAGAGAAGGTTTCAGATACAACTCCACCTACCGCTGCGCCGATGGCCATGAAAGATCCTTCTACCGTCCAAATCCAACCAAGTGAGGATGTTTGTGAACCTTTCGGTCTAACCGCTTCCAACACCTCAAAGTAAAATACTTTTTGCGCACCTCCCAATAATCCGATGCAGGCTCCAACTAAAGCCATACTCCAATCAGGATAGGTAAAGGCGATAGGAATACAAGTTACAAACCACAAGAAGTAAACCAGTCTAAAGGCAGACAGTGGTGCTAACTTTCGTGAGACCAACCCACCTAGCAATCCACCAATTACGGTAGCCGCGCCAAAGGCTGCAAAGATCCATGCAACACGTTGTTGCACACCTTCTTGAGTCGCAAAGGCTGGGACCGCAACATTAAATACTCCAGAGCCAAAGCCAACGAAGCAGCCTTCAAGCATAAGTAATTGGATAGCTCGATCACGCCAGAGTTTTTGTTGATTCTTCTGTTTCTTTTCTGGAATCCAATCACGTGAGGCGGGAGTAAGTGAAAGTGCAACACCGCCGATGAACATCAGCGCCGCGGTTGTTCCCAAACCAAATCCTGGGTGCGAGGAAAGTGAAAGTGCGGTAATTACAACAGGTCCAATGACCGAAGTACTGCTCATCATTGAAGAATCAAAGGCGTATGCAGTTCGCAAATAGCTTTCCGGAACGATGTCCTTCCACAACGGGCGCACCGACAGGTTGATCGGGGGTGCGGTTACTCCAAGAATGAAAGCGGTAATCAAGATCGATTCACGGCTTTGCATCGTGTTGAGCAAAAGGATCAACGCTGAATACATCGGAACTAAAATTCGGATAGGCCACTTTTGACCAAACTTATCCATGACAGAGCCACGTAAACCGGCGGTCAAAGAACCGGCGAGAGAGTTCAATCCAATGGCAAAACCTGCCACCGCTATCGAGCCGGTTTCCTGCTCCGCTTTGAAGAAGATTCCTAAACCGATCATCCCGTATGCCAACCGGGCAGGAAATGCGCTGATGCCTAGGCGAATTACCTGGGGGAAAGCGATTAGCTCTCGATATCGATTCATAACAGAGGCAAGTCTATCTTTCACGCTCATGAAAAGAAGTGGATTTGCCCATATGAGCGTGCAAACCGTACCCTTGCCCTTCAGCCGCGAAAGCGGGAACTACTACTTTCTATCCCTACGGAGCACAATTGTCTACACCACAAATTGCAGTAAATGACATCGGATCAGCTGAAGATTTTCTAGCAGCGATCGAAGGCACAATCAGAAACTTTAATGACGGCGACCTAGTTTCAGGTGCAGTTGTTCAAGTTGGACGCGACGAAGTTCTTGTCGACATCGGTTACAAGACAGAGGGTGTTATTCCTTCTCGCGAGCTTTCAATTCGCCACGATGCAGATCCAAACTCAATCGTTAAAGTCGGTGAGATTATTGAAGCTCTCGTTCTTCAGAAAGAAGACAAAGAGGGTCGCCTAATTCTTTCTAAGAAGCGCGCACAGTACGAGCGTGCCTGGGGAGACATTGAAGGCAAGAAGGAGCGCGACGAAGTTGTCGTCGGAACTGTTATTGAAGTTGTTAAGGGCGGACTTATCGTGGACATCGGTCTACGTGGATTCCTTCCAGCATCTCTCGTTGAGATGCGCCGCGTACGCGATCTGACTCCATACATTGGCAAGCAGGTTGAAGCACGCATCATCGAACTAGATAAGAATCGCAACAACGTGGTTCTGTCACGTCGCGCATTCCTAGAGCAGACACAATCAGAATCACGTACAACATTCCTGAACCAGCTACAAAAGGGCCAGGTTCGCACAGGTGTTGTTTCATCAATCGTTAACTTCGGTGCATTCGTTGACCTTGGTGGCGTAGATGGTTTGGTTCACGTTTCAGAGCTTTCATGGAAGCACATCGATCACCCAGGTGAAGTTGTTG
>CAZCDF010000067.1:0-4540 GCA_964497665.1 uncultured Candidatus Planktophila sp.
CATGTTCTGGACCAGTAGAAAGTGGACGCTGAAGTTTTAATAGTTCATCAACAGCCAGATATGAGGTGTAGGTAAGTGCTGAATCGAAGTTTTCGCTCATGTGACCCTTGAACCGCCCTCTTTTACCTCTTTATAGCGGCCAGATGCCACTAAATCACGCATGCGATCAAAGCCATCCCAGATCTCAACGTAGGAGGTAGGCAAGGGAGAGATCGCTAATCTAATTGAGTTTGGGGTGCGGTAATCAGGAATCACATTAGTCAAAGTGCGCATGGCAACACATATCTGCGCTGCATCTGGATGAACTAGAGAGATATGTCCACCGCGTTCCTTTGGATCGCGAGATGTGTTGAGCTCTATTCCAAGTGGTGCCAACCAAGCATCGTAAAGCTCGATCATCATTTGAGTTCCCACCGCTGCCTTATGTGCAATTGCATCAATTCCAGCCTCTTTAATCATGGCAAAGGCGGTCTGCACACAACGAATTCCCATCAATGATGGACTTGCAATCTGAAATCCTCGAATAGTTTGAGAGCGTTCGAAGACCGGTCCCATTTCAAACTGGGCATCTTGAGCAAACCAACCTTGAATAGGTACTTGTAACTCTTTTTGAACTCGTTTTGAAACATAAAGCCAAGCAGGCGAACCTGGACCAGAGTTTCCATACTTGTAGGTGCAACCAACACAAAGATCTACACCATTTGCATCAAGATTTAGTTCAATAGCTCCAACCGCATGGCTGGCATCCCATACAACGAATGCGCCAATTGCACGTACCTGATCTGTGATTGATTTAATATCGG
Organism: uncultured Candidatus Planktophila sp.; assembly: GCA_964497665.1. Taxonomy (GTDB): domain Bacteria; phylum Actinomycetota; class Actinomycetes; order Nanopelagicales; family Nanopelagicaceae; genus Planktophila. The sequence continues at coordinate 804 of CAZCDF010000067.1, forward strand.
TTCGCGCACCTGATCGATATTGAATAACTTCAAGAGTTACTAAGGCAACATCCTCATTTAAATAAGGAGCTAGAACTTCAGCTGTGATTCGTTCATGAGTTGCCACCGCTGGATCTTCATTTTGAATGATTACTAGATTTAAGCCAAACTGTTTTGCAATTCCGTCGAGAATGTAACGATCAGTTGGAAAGTTTGCCGCATCGGTAATAATTGTTTTGCGCCCAGGACGCGCTTGAATTGCCGCAAGACATAGTTGATAAAAGTTGACAGAGGTTGTGTCACACACAAGCACTTGACCAGCAGCCGCACCAAGCGCCGCTTCACCCAGTAAATCACCGGTTGGCTGCGCCTCATCTACCCAGTGGCTCCAACCAGTAACGACCTCGGGACCCCACTCCTTGCTCATGAAATCATTGATCGCGGTGATGGTTGCTTTTGGCAGACGGCCGAGAGAATTACCATCGAGGTAACACATATCTGGGTCACCGATCACGAATTGGGATTTGAAATGAGCCAAAGGATCTTTTCTATCAAGCTCTAGGGCGTATTCGCGGTCAGTTACCTTCATGAGGGAAAGGTACGCTCTCCTACCGTGGCGCGCAATGTTGTGAATATAGAAGATGTCTCTAAAGCCTTTGATATCAAGGAGCTATTAGTAGGCGTCTCACTTGGCGTCTCTGAAGGCGATCGAATCGGAATTGTTGGCCGAAATGGATCGGGAAAAAGCACCTTAATGAAGGTAATGGCGGGTATTGAGCCACCAGATTCCGGTCGAGTAACTAAATCGAATTCAGCAAAGATCGGATTGTTATCTCAAGTAGATCTAGCAAATCCCGAAAGCACTGTAGGTGAAGTAGTTCTGGGTGATGCCGCTAAGCATGAGTGGGCGAGTGATCCAAATATTCGTGAGGTGTTTACCGGATTGTTTGGCAGTTTTGATGACCACATCTTTGATCGTAAATTTGGCCAACTATCAGGCGGTGAACGCAGACGTGTTGGCTTAGCGAAGTTGCTTATTAATGAGCTTGACTTAATTCTTCTCGATGAGCCAACTAATCACTTAGATGTTGAGGGGGTTGCTTGGTTAGCTGCCTATATCAATAAGCGCCGCGGACTTGCAGTAGTTGTTGTAACGCATGATAGATGGTTCCTAGATGCGGTTACAGATAGAACATGGGAAGTCGTAGAAGGCAAAGTAGAGGAGTACGACGGTGGTTACAGCGCCTTTGTTTTATCAAAGGCAGAGAGATCACGTCAGGCAGCTGTAATGGATCAACGCCGAAATATGTTGATTAAAAAAGAGTTAGCCTGGCTCCGTCGCGGAGCACCAGCACGAACATCTAAACCAAAGTTTAGAATTGATGCTGCTAATGTTTTGATTGCTGATGAACCTGCACCCCGAGATCAAGGTGAACTACTGAAGTTTGCACTGAATCGTCTAGGAAAAACAGTGTATGAAGCACACCACGTGCAGGTAAAACTTGGTGATAAAGAGTTAATTGATGATTTGTATTGGAATGTTGGACCCGGTGATCGCATCGGAATAGTTGGTGTCAATGGCGCCGGCAAAACAACCCTGATGAAGACCTTAACTGGTGAGATTGCACCTACCGCCGGCAAGCTTGTAACTGGAGTTACCGTCAAGGCAGCTTTTTTGACTCAACATCTTGATGAGTTGGACCCAAGTTGGCGGGTACTCGAAGCGGTAGAAAAGGTAGCCAACCGAGTTGAAATTGGTGGCGGACGTGAGCTGTCTGCCTCTCAATTGTGTGAGCGATTAGGTTTTGATCGGGAATCCCAGTGGACCCCAGTTGGCGATTTATCGGGTGGCGAAAAGCGACGATTGCAATTAACTCGCTTGTTGATGGATAGTCCAAATGTTTTGTTATTAGATGAGCCGACAAATGATTTTGATATTGAAACACTCACCGAGTTAGAAGATTTACTTGATAGTTACGGAGGAACGCTGATAGTTATCTCGCACGACAGATACTTCCTTGAAAGAGTTTGTGATCGCTTCGTTGGTTTGTTAGGAGATAAAAAGGTCCGCGATCTTCCGCGTGGGGTAGATGAGTATCTTGAGCAACGCGCAGAAGCCATCGCAGCACAGTCTGCGCCTACTAAAGAGAAAAAATCATCAAGTGCAGCCGAAGAACGTCAGTTGAAAAAAGATATAACCCGTTTAGAACGTCAGATAGAAAAGTGTGATTCAAGAGTTGTTGCCCTAATGGCTGAGCAAGAAGGCTCCGCCTTTGATGCAGATCGTTTGGTCGCAATCGCAGCCGAACTGCTGGATTTGCAGGCAGAAAAGGCGAAACTAGAGGAGGAATGGCTTCAACTCACCCTTTCATTAGAGGGTTAAGTTAAAATTCAGCTATGAGCCAGCTATCGCATGTAATTGAGGTAATTCTCTTTCGCTCCCGCTTTTTACTAGCACCTTTGTACTTAGGTTTAGTGGGAACCTTGCTCCTACTAACCTACAGATTCATTGTTGAGTTCATTCACATGTTTGAAAAGGTTGGAGAGTCAACGGCTCAGACCTTCACCTTAGATTTACTAGCCCTGCTTGATTTAACGTTATTAGCAAACCTCATCTTGATGGTGATCTTCGCAGGATATGAAAACTTTGTTTCACGCATCGATGTTGCGACTGAATCTAAGGATCGTCCTCACTGGATGGGAACTATTGATTTCAGCGGACTTAAGATTAAGTTGATTGGTTCACTTGTTGCAATCTCTGTTATTGAACTTCTCAAAGACTTCATTGAGTTATCTGGCGAAGCAGAGGTGGGGGAAGGCACAATTTGGCGAATCATCATTCACCTAACCTTTGTTGTTTCTGGTGTTCTCTTCGCACTTATGGATTGGATCGCAGACAAGCGCGAGTTCCACGGCACTCATAAGTAATGCGTTTAGATTTACTCGCGGCCCTTTCGGGGGCAATGATTGCTTTGCAAGCACGGGCAAATGGAGAGTTATCTCATCGCCTCAATAATGGTTTGCAAGCCGCTCTCGTCTCCTTTGGTTCAGGCCTATTAATAATATTTGTAATTACGCTTTTTAACTCAAAGATAAAAACGGGGATCAAGAACCTACGTCAATCAGTTGCCAATAAAGAGATTGCTCGGTGGAAGTTATTTGCTGGAGCACTTGGTGGAAGCTTTGTTGCTATACAAACTCAAATTGTTCCCTTAATTGGAGTAGCTATCTATTCAGTAGCTTCAATCGCTGGTCAAACGGCGATGTCGTTGATAGTAGATCGGATTGGTTTAACAGGTGGGGGAAAGAAGTTAATCTCCCCAAGACGTGTCTCTGCAGCGGTTTTGACGGTTTTAGCGGTCTTAGTTTCAGTATGGGATCGAATTGATGCAAACAATCTATCAATGCTAGCTGTGACCGCTGGCGGCATAGCTGGTGCGATTGTAGGCATTCAACGTGCGCTAAACGGACAAATTAATGAATACTCCCACCAAAGTTTTACGACCTCACTATTGAACTTTATTACCGGCACTTCATTTCTTGTGATTTTGATTGTTGTAGGAATGCTTCTTGGTAGAAATGAGTTATCGCCACTACCAAATGGACCGTGGTGGATCTATACCGGTGGAGTAATTGGAGTTATTTACATAGCCTTCACTTCAACAATTGTTCAACATTTAGGAGTATTGACCTTCACACTGTTTAGTGTGGGAGGCCAGTTAGTGGGTTCTTTAGTTATCGATCTAGTGTCACCTACG
>CAZCDF010000068.1:0-4528 GCA_964497665.1 uncultured Candidatus Planktophila sp.
ATTAGATATCCAAGAACCTAACATCCTTAGCGTTGCGCTGAATAAATGCGCGGCGTTTTTCAACATCCTCACCCATCAACACTGAGAATAAATCATCGGCTGCCGCCGCATCATCAAGGGTTACCTTGATTAAGACACGATGCTCTGGATCCATGGTTGTATCCCATAGCTCTTTGGCTGGCATCTCGCCCAAACCTTTGAAGCGCTGAATTCCATCATCTTTTGGTAGACGCTTTCCTGCTGCGATACCAAGTTCAATCATTCCATCACGTTCACGATCACTAAAGGCGTATTCGACTGGATCTTTTCCGGCCCACTTCAACTTATACAAAGGAGGTTGTGCAAAGTACACAAAACCTTGTTCGATTAAAGGGCGCATAAAACGGAATAGTAAAGTTAGTAAAAGTGTGCGGATATGTTGACCATCAACATCAGCATCCGCCATCAAAATAATTTTGTGGTAGCGAAGTTTCTCGATATCAAAATCATCATGGACACCAGTGCCAAGGGCTGTGATTAAAGCTTGTACTTCATTGTTTTGAAGGACGCGATCGATACGCGCCTTTTCCACATTTAAAATCTTTCCGCGGATTGGAAGCACGGCTTGGTTACGTGAGTCGCGGCCACCCTTTGTTGAGCCGCCTGCTGAATCTCCCTCAACGATGTACAGCTCGCACTTGGTTGGATCGGTCCATTGGCAATCAGCTAACTTTCCTGGCATTCCTCGGCCTTCAAGTAAACCTTTTCGGTTGCGGCTTAGGTCGCGAGCTTTACGTGCAGCTACACGTGCTGCTGCTGCATCGATGCTCTTGCGCACAATTTCCTTACCCTCAGCTGGGTTTTGCTCAAACCAAGTGGTGAGCTCTTCATTAACAATCTTTTGAGTAAAGGTTTTAGCCTCTGAGTTACCAAGTTTTGTTTTTGTTTGACCCTCAAATTGTGGTTCTGCAAGTTTGATTGAGACAATCGCAGTTAAACCCTCGCGAACATCATCACCAGTTAAACGATCTTCCTTCTTGCGGATAAATCCTTGTTCTTCACCAAACTTATTAACAATTGATGTTAAAGCTGTACGGAAACCTTCTTCATGTGCGCCACCTTCATGGGTGTGAATGGTGTTTGCAAAGGTGTAAACAGATTCAGAAAAACCAGCGTTCCATTGCATCGAAACCTCTAGTGAGATCTTGTTCTTTTTATCCTCTGATGCAAAGGAGATAATTGATTTGTGTGTTTCGCCGCGAGTTGAGTTAAGGTGTTTTACAAAATCTGCAATTCCGCCATCGTATTGATAGCGAACCATCAACTGTTCACCTTTTTCATCAACATGTCCTTGACGCATATCGGTTAAAGTTAAAATTAAACCTTTATTTAAAAATGCCATTTCGCGGAAACGGGTTGATAAAACCTCAAATGAGAAATCGGTGGTTTCAAAGATTTCCTTAGATGGCCAGAATTGAACAGTTGTTCCAGTTGATTTTGATGGATCACCTTTACGAACTGGTGCAGTTGGTACACCAAGTTTGTAATCTTGATACCAAAAACTTCCATCGCGTTGAACAATTACTGAAAGATCTGTACTGAGTGCATTTACAACAGAGATTCCAACACCATGAAGGCCGCCAGAGACTGAGTAACCACCATCGCCAAACTTTCCACCTGCGTGCAACACGGTAAGAACAACTTCGAGTGCTGGTTTCTTTTCAACTGGATGAATATCAACTGGAATTCCACGGCCGTTGTCGATTACTTCGACACCACCATCTGCCAACAAGGTGACATTGATTTCTGTGCAGTGACCGGCCAGCGCTTCATCTACTGAGTTATCAACCACCTCGTAAACCAGGTGGTGGAGACCGCGTTCGCCGGTGGAGCCGATGTACATGCCGGGGCGTTTGCGGACCGCCTCTAGACCTTCCAGGACGGTGATGTTGGAGGCGTTATAGGAGCTTTCGGCCATCTCAACCCCCTTCCGTGTAGATCCTTCAAATCGCCTATAAAGGCTCTTGGAGAGGTTTTGCCTCTCGGAACGGGATTATCCTAGTCATAAAAAGTGGGAATACATAGCCGAAAAAAGCCTTGTGGACGGGTATAGCCGAACTTTGAGCGTGGAGTTGAGGGTTCCTAGTGGGCTTACTTTAGTTATAGGTGTCTCTGGGCCCGCGGGCGTTACGGATGGTGCGGACCCCTTTCTTCCAGGTTGGGGTTTGTGGACCAATGATCGCCAACCGCTCGATTAACACCCCGCTGGCATCTTTTTGGATCGTCGCCAATAAATCTGCCGCTATTAAATTCAATTGTGTAGCCCAAGCTGTTGATGAGCTTTGAACTGTTAACACATTATCTAAAATCGAAATCGGTTGTGCATGTTGTGCGATCTCATCACCAACAATATTTTTCCAATTAACAAAAAGGTTTCCTTCAGCAAGTCCTGAATCCCATTCGCGATCTGAAATTAAATTATTTAATACACCACCAATTAATTCGGGGTCTCCTGCTTTTCCAATTTGTGGTGTTGGTGCGGGTTTATTTGTCTTGCGGGTAACACCTGTTTTAAATGATTTGAAGAGGTCTAGAGCTAGGTCGCGTTTTTCCATCAACTCTTTCCTTTCTTTACTACACCCGGTGTTACATAAAACTTTTGTGTTAACAACTCTTTTGGTAGATCACTCTCTACTGCTGCGGTAATGAAGGTTTGTTCAGCCAATTGTGTTGCAGACATTAATTGGATCCTGCGGGAGGTATCAAGTTCAGCAAAAACATCATCTAAAATTAAAATTGGGGAGGCGCCCTCTGATTTCAATAGGTTAAAGGAGCCGATTCGAAGCGAGATCGCTATCGACCAGGATTCGCCATGACTTGCGTAACCCTTTGCTGGAAAATCTCCCAGTTGTAAATGAAGATCATCGCGGTGTGGGCCAATTAAAGAAACACCACGTTCAATCTCTTGATACGCAACCTCATCCAACCGTGCTGTTAGCGCGATGATATTTTCTTCAATATTTCGTGTAACACCTTCAGTGCTGCACTTATATGAAATAGATGCTGGTTTTACCTCATTTAAATTTGCATAGTTGTGGGCTACATGTGGATTGAGCGCATCAATTAAAGCAATTCGTTCAGCGGTTAATTCAGCACCTAATTTAATGAGTTGTTCATTCCAGGGAGCAAGCGCGGCAGCTGATGTTCTAGTTTTTAGTAGCGCGTTGCGTTGCTTTACTACCCGCTCATAATCAGCGATAACCCCTGCTAAACGTGGGGTTCTCGTGATAAGTAACCGATCTAGAAAATCGCGCCGGGTGCCGGGCTCTCCACGAACAAGATCTAAATCTTCAGGGGAGAAGTAGACGACTTGAATTGCGCCAAGAATTTCGCGTTGGCTTCTGGTTGGGTTTCCATTAATACGTGCACGGTTTGCTTTGCTTGCATTGATCTCTAAATCAATTTGTAGTGTTCGGTCTTCGCGTTGGACCTCTGCCCGAATGATCGCTTGTTGGTTACCAAGTGAAATCAACGGCACATTGTTTGAAACTCTGTGTGAGGATAAGAAGGCAAGGTAGATGAGGGATTCGGCGATATTAGTTTTGCCAGAACCGTTGTCGCCAATAAAGGTGATGACCCCAGGTTGGAGCTCTAACTCTAAAGAGTTGTAAGAACGAAAGTTGGTTAGTGCCAACTTGTTAATACGCATAAGTGACCTGAGGTTAGGAGGCGTAACGCATTGGCATTAATAGGTAGCGGTAGTTTTCTACTAACGCTCCATCTTTATCGCTTTTACCCATCAGGATCGCTGGCTTGTTTGATCCAGTAAATGAGATTTGAACAAACTTTGTTCCAACCGCACTTAGGCCGTCAGCTAAAAATGTTGGGTTGAAGGCGATAGAGATTGGTTCTCCAGTTAAGAGAATCTCAATAGCTTCTGTTGCTTGCGCCTCTTCTCCTGCACCAGCCTCTAGTGACAAGGTGTTGTTTGCAAAATCAAGACGTAATGGAACGGTTTTATCTGTAACAAGGGCCACGCGTCGTACTGAGTCTAGAAGTGTTGCAACCTCAATAAGCGCTGTTGTTGTTACCTCTTGTGGGAGTAGGTGGCGATATGGAGGAAATGTTCCATCCAACATGCGTGATGTCATTGTTTTTCCATCACCAGCAAAACCAGCTAGGCGATCATTACTTGTGTTTGGAGCAAAAGAGAGTGATACCTCTTTTGAGCCGGTAAGTGATTTGGCTGCATCTGCAATTGTGCGAGCGCGTAAAAGCGCTGTGGTTGTTGTGTTTGGTGCTGATGGCGCCCATTGAATCTCGCGAACAGCTAAACGGTAACGATCAGTTGCTGCAAAGGTGATTGTCTCTTCATTAATCTCTACATGAACACCGGTAAGGGTTGGTAGAGAATCATCTCTTCCCGCTGCAACCGCAACCTGTGCAACCGCTGTTGCAAAGGTGTCACTTGGAACTGTTCCAGTTGAATCTGGGAGCTCTGGAAGGTTTGGATACTCATCAACAGAAAGTGTTGGGAGTGTGAACTTTG
>CAZCDF010000069.1:0-4505 GCA_964497665.1 uncultured Candidatus Planktophila sp.
GAGCAACTCGTGGACAAGCAGCACAGATTTCAAACTCTGCTTTGATGAACTCTGCTGCAAATTACACAGAGCTTTCAAAGAATCTTGCAGATCTCAACTCTGGAAAGATCGATCTAACTTCATCATGGTTTAAGGGTGTAGCTGATATCTACGTCAAGCTACGTCAAGCTGGTTGCTTCCCTGACAACCCAACAGGAGTTACAGAAGCTTCAGCTCTTAACTTGTTTGCGACTGGAAAGTCACCAATTCTTCCAACAGGTACTTTCTCAATGGGTGCAGTTAAAGCCCTTAATCCAGCATTAACTGGAAAGATGAACTTAATGAGCATGGTTCTAACAGACGGCAAGGTCGTTGCTGAAGGAATTATGAACAACACATTCAACCTAAGCGTTAATGCTAAGTCATCATCTACTAACCAGAAGATTGCTCTTTCATTCCTGTCATATCTAGCGACAGGACCTGTAGCGGCTATCTATGGAAACGCAACAACTCAGCACGTTAACGTTCTCGATGTCACATACACAAACATCGATCTACTTAACACTTCTGCTTTCCAAGCGAAGAACACAATGCTCGCACCACGATTCTTGATCTTGAATACTGCGGTATCAGATCTAACTCAGGATGCGCTCATTCAAATCGTTGGTGGTAAGAACACCGATGAAGTGCTGACTGATTTCTCACGCCAGATCAAGCAAAAGCTGGCTGGGTAATTAATAAGTTAACCCTTAAGAGAACCGCTCCCACCTTAGGTGGGAGCGGTTCCTTGGGTACCCCAAAAAAGAGAAAAAAGGATTCCATTACCTATTACTTGATGGGGCTCCCAGCATTAGTTTTATTTTTAGCTTTTTATTTGTACCCCGCCCTACAGAACTTACAATTTGCTACACGTAGATGGGATGGCATTACAGAGCCCGAATTTGTGGGTTTTAGAAACTTCACAAATCTTCTGACTAATGATGATCTTTTCTATAAAACTCTTGGAAATAATTTAGAGTTCACTTTCCTCGTAGTTATTTTCCAGACTATCTTTGCACTCTTATTTGCGATTTATCTTGTGAACAACTCTAAAATAAATATCGCCCTGAGAACCCTTTTCTTTTTCCCTACAATCTTGAGCTCTGTATCTGTAGGTATGATTTGGCTATTCCTTTACGATCCAAATTTTGGTGCGATCAATCTATTTTTCAATAAAATCGGACTCAGTTTCTTATCTCTTAATTGGTTAGGTGATGAAAGCAGCGCTCTATACGCTATTGCTTTTACACAAGTGTGGTTCCACACAGGACAGATGATGGTTGTTTACATCGCTGGCTTGCAGCAAATTCCTAAGGAGCTTTATGAAGCGGCTGAAGTCGATGGCGCTTCACGTTGGAAGCAGTTCAGAAATGTAACCTGGCCCATGGCTATGCCAACGACCTTGGTTGTTATGGCATACACAACTATTCAGTCCTTCCGTGCATTTGACTTAATTATGGTTATGACTAATTCGACAGCTGGTCCGGACAATTCAACCAATATTTTCAGTACGCTCATTTATCTAACTCTCTTTAATGAGTTGAGATTGGGGTACGCAGCAGCACAAACTATTTTCATGGTTATCGTCATGATTCTGATTACTTGGCTACAACGTCAAGCATTCGGTAAGAGGTACGAAAAGTGAGAAAGGCTCAAAATGTATAGAGTGTCTAGAGTTATAGCCTTAGTCACCTTTGCTGCAATGATTCTTTTGCCTTCATTAATAGTTGTTTTGGGGTCATTTAAGACAGATGCCGAGGTTTACAACAAGCCACTTTCGCTCCCTGAGACTTGGAGCTTGGGTAATTACAGCCGTCTATTGAGCGATAGCGATCTTGATGTAAGTTTCCGAAATAGCGTCTTCGTAACAGTTTCATCGGTACTTTTGACGTTAATTTTGGCAAGTCTTGCTTCCTTTGCCATCGCCAGAATGATCACAGTTTCAGGCAAGGTCTTGGCGGTACTTTTTGCATTAGGACTTGCCATACCCGCACAAATCAATCTGGTTCCGATCTATTACATCTTTAGAGATCTGGGCCTAACGAATTCATATATTGGTTTGATTTTAATTAATGTGACAACAACATTGCCTATCTCCATATTTATTCTCAGTGCATTTTTCAAGCAAGTATCAAAGGAAATGTACGAGGCTTCTGAAGTTGATGGGGCATCACCGTTACGAATTTATCGGTCAATTGCCCTTCCGCTTTCTAGGCCAGCCATGGGTGCAACAGCGATTTTCTTGTTTGTTATCAACTGGAATGATCTTTTGTGGCCGCTTTTGCTGATTCAGGAATCAGACAAGAAAACCTTACCTCTTGCCATGTTGGCTTATCGTGGCGAGTACTTCGTAAGTTTCTCAATGCTTTTCACGGCCGTTATGGTGGCTTCGCTTCCGATGGTCATAATGTACTTGTTTATGCAACGCTCATTTATTGCTGGCTTAACAGCAGGAGCGGTAAAGGGCTAATGATGAGCGCAATAACCCAATTGGCTCCACAACGAGCTGCGCGAATTGCAACTCAACTTATGGAGTTAATAGAACTTCAAAAGTTAATGCCTGGTGACAAACTTCCACCTGAGCGTCAATTAGCTGACCTGCTTGAAGTAAGTCGCCCTAGTTTGCGGGAAGCACTACACATATTGCAGGCACAAGGTTTAGTTCAAATAAAGCATGGACAGGGAACTTTCGTTCAAGAGCCTGTAGTTGCTCAAGAGCTTCGTGCATCTGTTATGACTAAAACTCATGGACTAAATGAGCTTTTCGATGCTCGTGAGGTGCTTGAAGTACCTGCATCTAAATGGGCTGCGGAAAAGGCTACAAAAGAGGATATTCGCTTACTGCGTGCAACCCTGAATCAAATAGACACAATTACAGCAATTGAGCCCATTGATTTTGATCAACTGCAGGCATTGGATGCCAAGTTCCACTTAACAATTGTTGGCATCGCTGGTAATCGCTTTATCAATCAGACACTGAATGTTCTGCAAGATGTTATGAAGATGTCGATGGAGACAACTTTGCGCCTACCTGGTCGTTCTGAAATATCACGTAATGAGCACAACGAGATTTTGGCTGCCATCGAAAGTGGAAACGGCGAACTTGCTTCTAAGTTGACCCTTCAACACATTACAGGCGCTCGTGCCACTGCTTTAGCGGATGCAAAGAGAAAAGATAGCAATTGAGTCCTGTTCAAGCTGTATGTGTTGGCGTCATTACAATCGACACAATTGCATTAGTTGATAAGTATCCAGGCGAAGATGAGCGGGTGCTGGCCGATGAGATTTCACGAGCCGGTGGTGGTCCTGCTGCAGTAGCTGCGGTTGCGTTAAGTCGCCTAGGAGTTAAAAGTGCAATTGTGGGAACAATTGGTGATGATGCCGATGGCAGAGAAGTTCTAAGCATATTCGCTCAAGAAGGTGTAGATACTTCAGGAGTTTCAATCGGAGCAACAGCAACAGCAGGAAGTGTAATTGTGGCGTCAAAGGAGCACAGTGCTCGCGCGATCAGCACTCGCCAACCAGTTGTTCAGGCACCAATTAACGAAGCGGCCAAAAAACTAATAGCTAGTGCACAGTGGGTGCATGTTGATCATGTTGGAGTTAAACGTTTAGATGAAATAGGCATTGCCCGCGGCAAAGGCCCTCAAATCTCTTTTGATGCGGGATACGGTGTTGAAAGTTTTGATCCGATAGTTGTTGATTTGTTTGTTCCAACTGATCGACAGATGGCGCTTCGTTATCCAGGAGTAGATCTAGCTGTAGCGTTAGAAAACGACTCTTTGAAGGCTGGAAATACAGTTGTGGCTACCCAAGGATCAGCCGGTAGCGCTGGTTTTTCACCTGAAACTGGGCTTGTTACAGCACCTGGATTCAAGGTCGAAGTAACAAGCACCTTAGGCGCAGGAGATGTATTTCATGGAGCGCTTGTAGCTCAATTGATTCAAGGCTTCCCATTGCAAGAAGCTATGCGTCGCGCCAATGCAGTAGCAGCACTTTCATGCCGAGGCCTAGATGGACAATCAAAGATTCCAACAACAACTGAACTCGATGCGTACCTGGAGGCACACTGATGAGAAAACCACTAACAAAACTGGCACGTCCATCAGGAGCGTTAGCAATGGTTGCAGTTGATCAGCGTGAAGCATTGCGAGGCATGTTTGCACCTCACCAAAGCACACCGGTTCCTGATTCACAACTAACTCAATTTAAGGTAGATGTTGCACGTGAGCTTTCACCATATGCATCAGCACTGCTTGTAGATCAAGAGTTTGGAATTGATGCAATCATTGACCAGAAGGCGTTGCAAGGTGGATGTGGATTAATCGCTGCAGCTGATCTATTGGTTGGACCTGCAGGTGGAGCGGCAACAGATACGGCGGTTGATCCAGATGTAGATCCCATTCGCATGCGAGATATCGGTAGCGTTGGACTTAAGTTTCTTGTTTTATGGCGCAATGATGAATCACCAGATGTGCGAGCAAAGT
>CAZCDF010000070.1:0-4481 GCA_964497665.1 uncultured Candidatus Planktophila sp.
TATCAAAGCGGCGTGATTGATTCTGGATTAATTGTTCAAATTGATAAATTAGTGGGAGAGCAAGCGAGATCACTTTTGTCTTCAGGCTTAGCAAATGATTTGAAACAATTAACTGAGGCATTGGGACAAACTCAGTCGGCAGAAAGCTCTAAAGAGCGGATAAAGACTCTGACTGATTCGATTGCAAAACGATGCTCTGATGCAGGCGTGGGCGGAGTAGTTCAGTAGTATTTAACGCTGGGGCGTCAATACCGATAAAAATCACCCCGGCCTGGCTGGTCAACCCCCCAAAAGAGTAACAAAACGTTATTTCAGGCCGTCTCGCACAAGATTGCACCCAAAAATGATTGCGGACAAGCCCACAAAAGAGCATTATTCGGGCACAGGTCTCGTAATTCTTACTGGGCCGATGGCATCTCATCAGTAATAGCCTAAGGAGGCAATCAGTGAAGTTAAATAAACTGACGAAGTCGGTAACAGTTGCAGCTCTTGCAGTTGCGCTCGCTGTTCCAACTTTTTCTGCAAACGCTTCTTCAAGATTCAGTACAGCGAAGTCTGCTGCTGAAGTTGGAGGAATTAACGGACTAATTAAGGAATGTAAAAAAGAAGGCAAGCTAATTACAGACGCAACTCCACGCGACTGGGCGAACTATGGCGGAATCTACGACATCTTCGAAAAGAGAGTTGGATTCGCTGCAGACATCGTTAATCCAAACAACGGTTCACAGCAGGAGATTGACGCTGCCAACAACCTCAAGGGCACAAAGCGTTCACCTGACGTATTTGATCTCTCACCTGTGATTGCTCAGAAGTACCTCACAACAGGTCACTTCGCTCCTTACAAAGTAATTAACCAAAAGCAATTTCCAAGCTTTAGAGACAAAGCAGGCCGTACAACACCTAACTACACTGGCGTAATGTCAGTTGGTTACGACGGTTCTCTTGGAACAATCACAAAGCTTGATGATCTTCTAGATCCAAAGTTCAAGGGCGTTGTTGCTCTTAACGGAAACCCAATGACAACAGGTGCTGGAATGGCCGGACTTAACATGGTCAACGTCGCAAACGGCGGAAAATTCGGTGAAGTTTCAAAGGGTGTTGCCTGGTTCAAGAAGCTTAAGGATGCTGGCAACTTCATCAACGTAGATCCAACTCCTGCAACAATCGAATCAGGACAGACTCGCGTTGTTATTGACTGGTCTTACAACAACAAGGCTGTTGCAGATAGATTCAAAGCTGTTGGTAAGTCATGGAAGATCTTCATCCCTTCAAATGCAGTTGTCGGTTCTACATACCGCACAGCAATCTCAGCATGGGCACCACATCCAGCATGTGCACGCCTATGGGTTGAAATAGCACTAAGCCCAGAAGGTGCAAATGAATGGGCAAAGGGCGGAGCAATTCCAGCTCTATGGCCATACACAGTTGCACAGAAGAAGGCTTCAAAGGCTGCAATTGCTGTAATCGGAACGACAGCTGCAGTACCAGCTGCTCCAACTGAAGCAGAAGGTGTTGCTGCACTCGCACAACTCAAGACAACATGGGAAGCTGCAGTAGGCGCTCGCTAACCCGAGCTCTATTCAACTTCTATGACACTTAGTCAGAACAATGGAGCCAGCTCTGCAACAAGAGCTGGCTCCTTGTTCTGGCGTGGCAAAAAAGATTATTTAGGAGTTTTGCCTTTTTTATTTTTAACAGGAATTTTTCTACTCTGGCCGACCTTTAGCGTTATTCAAGGTGCGTTCTTTAACGAAGATGGAAAATTCTCAACTTCATATGTAATTGAAGCTCTCCAAGATGAGAGCCAGAGAAATGCTTTCACAAATTCAATTAAACTTTCATTCTGGACTGCGATCGTTGGTGGAGTCCTTGGCGCACTCTTCGCGTGGGCTGTTTCGCTCGGCAAAGAAGATGGCATAGGTCGCCGATTTTCACTTGCAGCTGGCGGTGTTCTCGCTCAATTTGGTGGAGTTATGCTCGCCTTTGCGTTCACTGCAACTTTTGGATTTAACGGCTTCGTTTCATCTATCGCTCTGAAGTATTCAGAAGATAATTTTCTAGCATCACCTGCTTGGCTCTATGGACTATTTGGCCTTGGTGTTGTTTATACATTTTTCCAGATTCCACTTATGTTTATTGTGTTTTTGCCGGCTGTTGAAAATCTCAAACCACAGTGGAAAGAAGCATCTGATGGTCTTGGTGGAACACCGAAGGATTACTGGTTGCGCATCGGCATTCCAGTCCTCACTCCTTCATTTATTGGTGGGGTACTACTCCTTTTTGTGAATTCCTTTTCAGCTTACGCAACTGCAGCGGCGCTCGTTAGCCAGAGCACGATCGTTACCCCACTTGGAATTGGTCAGGCACTCTTTAGTGAGGTTGGTAGCGCAAGTGCACCACTCGCCAAAACGCTCTCGTTCTACATGATTCTTGTTGTTGCAATCGCTATGGCTTTGTATTCATTGCTTCGACGTCGCGTCAGTAAGTGGGAGCAATAATGAAACTCGGCGTCCCAGGAAAACTTTTCCGTGCATTTGTGATTTTCGTAGTTGGTTTATACCTGCTAACTCCTATTTACGGAATGTTTGATTTCAGTACTAAACCATTTGGTGGTGGTGAAGGTCGTTCACTTCGGGCATGGAAAGCAATTCCATCTCAAGATGGCTTGATTAGTGCAATCACTGTTTCATTCTTGATTGCAATACTTGTTATGTTGTTGATTTTCGTGCTGGTGGTTCCTACCGTTATTTGGGTTCATTTGCGTCTGCCAAAGTTGCGCCGTCCACTCGAACTCGTCTGTCTTTTGCCCCTTGCGATTCCTGCAATCGTTATCGTGGTGGGCATCGCCCCGCTTTACCGATGGATTTCAATTAACATAACCGAATCACCCGTTACTCTGGCCGGAGTGTATGCAATGTTGATTTTGCCGTACACATATCGCTCACTTTCAGCCGCTCTTGGTATCGTCGATATTGCAACTCTCGCTGAAGCTGCTCGCACTCTTGGTGCTTCAACCATGCGCACTATTTTCGGTGTAGTAATGCCAACAATTAGATCCGGAATTATGTCTGGCGTTGTCATTTCACTTGCTCTAGTTCTTGGTGAATTTACAATTTCATCGATCCTGAACTACGACACTCTTCAGGTAGTAATCTTTTCTGTCGGACAAAATGATGGAAAAGTTGCTGTCTCCGTGGCTCTAGCCTCACTTCTCTTTGTCTTTGCAATTCTCTTCGCAATCCCTACAACCAAGCGTCAAAAAGAAATTCTTGACGCGGATCTCACCTGATCGGAAGGACTGACCCAGTGACCTCCTCTGCATATGTGCAACTACAGAACCTGACCAAGCATTTTGGAAAGGTGAAGGCACTTGATGGGTTAAATCTTTCTATTGCCGATGGCGAGTTTGTCGCGCTCCTCGGACCATCAGGATGTGGAAAGACAACAGCTCTTCGCGCTTTAGCGGGTCTTCAGGATTTGGATAAGGGCGAAATTATTGTTGATGGAAAGAACATCACAGGTCTTGCAGTTAATAAGAGAAATATGGGAATGGTTTTTCAGGCATACAGCCTCTTTCCTCATATGACTGCGCGCCAAAATGTTGAATATGGTTTACGTATGCGTGTGCATCACGTATCAAATGATGTTCGCGCGAAGCGATCAGGTGATCTACTTGAACTCGTAGGACTTTCAACCCATATGAATCACTACCCGCATCAAATGTCTGGTGGACAACAACAGCGTGTAGCACTTGCTCGTGCACTAGCAATCGAACCAGAAGTGCTCCTCTTAGATGAGCCTTTATCTGCTCTCGATGCAAAAGTTCGTACACAACTCCGAGATGAAATTCGCCGAATCCAACTTGAAATCGGAACCACGACACTTTTCGTAACGCACGATCAAGAAGAAGCTCTAGGAGTTGCAGATCGCGTTGGAGTTATGCGCACCGGAATTCTTGAGCAGATTGCAGCCCCTGCAGAACTCTATGAACGTCCTACATCAGCATTCGTTGCAGAATTCGTTGGATTAACAAACCCAATTTCCACCAAAGTCTCAGGTGGAAAGACTCAGCTTTTCGGAATAGAAGTACCTGTATTGCCAGGCTCAATTCAATCCGGAGATGGTTTGGCTCTTGTTCGACCAGAGTGGCTCAATGTGACTGCAAGCGCCTCAGGTAAGGCAAAGGTATTCGCTCTTAGTTTCCTAGGTGCATCTTGTCGGCTTGTTATTGATTTACCTGATGGCAATCGAATTCGCGCACAAGTTGCAAGTGCTGACGCTGCTTCACTTAGCGGTGGATCAACTGTAGATGTTTCCCTTAATCCACAGCCAGTATTTGTGAAAGCCGCAAACTAACTTTTTGCGAATTTTCCCGCGTGCACGTGTTTCTGGTTTGCAGATTTTGCACTTCTAAACATAGACTTCGGCACAGTTAAGGGGAGTACCTCGCTAACGCACCTCCGTCAATACGGATAGAAATA
>CAZCDF010000071.1:0-4467 GCA_964497665.1 uncultured Candidatus Planktophila sp.
TTTGCAGAAGATGCAGTTGGGATCTAAAGCCACGTAATTACCATACCTTCAAAAGTGCAGAAACTGCAGAAACCGCTGCGATGCCAGCGTGGGCTGAACGAAGAATTGGGCGACCCATCAACGCAACCTTCGCACCTACGGCTTGAAAGACTGCCAGCTCTTCATCTGTTATTCCACCTTCTGGGCCGATGATGATTAAAAGGTGTTGCACATTGTGTGATGAGATTTGATCTGAAAGTTTGTGTGTTGCGCTCTCATGAAAGGCAATAGCCAAATCACTTATTTTGATCGCTTCGCAGATCTGCGCAGTCGTTGCTACCTCGGTAACTTCGGGGATTCGAAAACGTCGAGATTGCTTGCTTGCTTCGCGGGCTGTAACTGCAAACTTATCTGTGCCCTTACCAATACTGCGGCTCGCTGCCCACGGAACAATACGATCAACACCAGCTTCTGTTAAAAGTTCGATCGCCTCTTTTGCACGATCGCCTTTTGGCAACGCCTGCACAACAGTAATTGTTGTCGGTAACGCCTCTTGGAATCCCGACTCCATCACTTGAACCAGCATAGATTTTTTGGAAACCTCAACGGCTCTTACTTGCGACCAAGACCCTTGACCATCGCTAAGCATAAACTCTGCACCAGGTTGCATCCGCAAAACTCTAATTGCGTGGTTGGCATCTTCATTTGAAAATTCGTAGTGCGCACCAACTGTGGTGGGAAGATCATCTACGAAAAAGAGTGTGAACATTACTTGTTGAACACACCTTTAAGTTTGCTAAATATTGAACCGTCCTGTCCCTTTACATGGGCATCGCTAGATTTTTCTCCCCGAAGACTTGCAAATTTGCGGAGCAGAGTTTCTTCCTCTTTATTGAGCTTTGTTGGGGTGTGAACCTCAATGTGCACAATTAAATCGCCACGATCTCCACGACGTAGTCGGGTCATTCCTTTACCCTTAATTACGACAGGGGTTCCACTCTGTGTTCCTGGCTTAACCTGAACTTCAACTGGGCCATCAAGAGATTCAACAGTTACCGTTGTACCAAGCGCTGCGGCAACCATGCTGATATCAATCTGCATGTGGAGGGTGTCACCTTCGCGAACTAGGTATTCATGAGGCTCTTCAACAATTTCAACATAGAGATCACCCGCTGGGCCTCCCCCTGCACCCACCTCACCGCGACCTGACATTTGAATTCTGTTTCCAGTTTCAACACCGGCAGGAATCTTCACATCAATTGTTTGACGGCTTCGAACACGTCCTTCTCCAGCACATTCGCGGCAAGGACTCTTAATGACGCTTCCGTAGCCATTACATGTATTACATGGGCGTGAAGTCATTACTTGGCCAATAACTGAGCGAACTACTTGCTGAGTTTCACCACGTCCCTTACACACCAAACACATCTCTGGATGGTCTCCATCTTGGCACCCTGTTCCAGTGCACTTAGGGCAGACAACAGCTGAATCAACTGTAATTTCACGTTCTGTTCCAAAGCATGCTTCATTGAGATCTACTTGAATTCGAATAAGTGAATCTTGTCCAGCGCGTGTGCGTGGTCGTGGACCACGTGATCCGCCACCACCAAAAAAGGCATCCATGATGTCGCTGAACCCGCCGCCAAAGTTGGCTCCACCAAATCCTCCACCAAAACCACTGCCACCCATGTCATAGCTCTGGCGCTTTTGTGGATCGCTCAATACATCGTATGCCTCAGTGACCTCTTTAAATTTCTCCTGAGTTTGTGGATCAGGGTTCACATCTGGGTGAAGTTCACGGGCCAACTTGCGATAGGCCTTTTTGATTTCATCTGATGTTGCACCTTTAGAAACACCAAGGGTTGCGTAGTAATCAGACATTTAAGCGCCCTCACTAATAAATTGTCCGACATAACGAGCTACAGCATCTACAGCCGCCATGGAACCGGCGTAATCCATACGTGTTGGCCCCATAACTCCGAGTCCACCAAGTGGTGAATTTGGTAATCCGTAACCGACTGTAACTAAGGATGTTGTTTGCAGATTTGTATCGGTCTGTTCACTTCCGATTCGCACATGGACGGTAGAGCGAGCTTCATTTAAGAGTTTCATCAAAACAACTTGCTCTTCTAGAGCTTCTAGAATCGGTGAAAGTGTTAAACCTAAATCATCAGAGGATCGAGCCAAATTTGCGGTACCTGAAATCGCCATCTTTTCTCTGCTTTGTTGTTCACCAATGATTGGGTAGGTAACAACTGCTACCTGCTTAGTGATATCAGCCAGTAACTTTGCAGACTTTTTTAATAACTCTTCAAGATCATGTGAACCTTCTAAGAAGGTTTCGATAGCTCGACGCTCAGCGGTTGAAAGAGGCTTTACAGTTGCAAGCTTGTCTACAAATACTCGGTATCCGCGATCGGTCGGAATTCGACCAGCACTCGTATGTGGCTGGGTGATCAAGCCCTCATCTTCCAGCACCGCCATCTCATTACGAATCGTGGCAGGTGAAATTCCTAGTCCATGACGTTCGGCGATCGCCTTTGAACCGACAGGCTCTTGGGTCGCAACGTACTCATCGACAATTGCGCGAAGTATTTCTAGACGACGTGATGACATTTGTTCCTAGGGTACTAGATTGTTATTTCTCGCACGATTCGATCTGCGATCAAACGGCCCGCAGGGCTCAAGATCACACGATCTTCGTGTAACTGAATAAAACCATTCTCGCGATAGACCGCTAGAACCTCCATCTGATGGGGCGCTAGTAGCTCAATCTGTAAACCATCACGCATGCGTATTCCAAGCAGAATCGACTCATCCTTGATCTGTTCTGCGGTCAATTGCTCGCTCTCCAAAATCGGAGAATCTCCTGCAAATACCTTTTGCTTGTAAGTTGTTGGGTGTTTTACATTCCAGAACCGTTTGGCATCGATGTGAGAGTGTGCACCTGGCCCCAACCCCCACCAGTTCTTGTTTTCCCAGTAAGCAATATTGTGTCTGCATTGATGTCCCGGCTTAGCCCAGTTTGATAACTCATACCAAGTTAAACCCTTTGCTTCGCACATCTGATCGACCAACAAATACATATCCGCCATCAGATCATCATTGGGCATTGTTAAATCACCGCGTTTAATTTGAGCCGCAAGTTTTGTTCCAGTTTCAACAATTAATGCATACGCGCTGATGTGGTCGATATCTAAGGAAAGAGCGGTTTCAACGGTTTGCCGCCAATCCTCCAGACTCTCCCCTGGTGTTCCGTAGATTAAGTCAACGCTGATTGATTTAAAGCCTGCAGCGCGGGCCATAGTGATTGCTTTTTCAACATTGGCTGGATTATGAGTGCGATCAAGAGCTGCCAAGACATGTGGTTTAGCCGATTGCATACCAAATGAGATTCGATTAAATCCCACCTGTAAGTACTCGTTTAATTTCTCCGCGGTCACTGAATCTGGATTGGCTTCTAGGGTGATTTCGCAATCAGCGGTTAATCCATTGCGAGCCTTGATCGCGGTAATCACTCGACCTAAATCATGAGCCGGCAAGAGCGATGGTGTTCCGCCACCGAAGAAAATTGTTGGTACTGAATCAGTTGGTGCAGCCTCTATCTCGCGTAAGACCGCATCGATGTAATCATTGCTAACGATTTCAAGGGTTGCACCATCTTGAAGCTCTGATGGAGTGTAGGTATTGAAATCACAGTAACCGCACCGCTTAATGCAGTACGGGATATGAACATAAAAGGAGAGCATTATTGCCCCGCTTTGCGAGCAGCCTTTACCTTTTCGATATCGGCATCGGTTGCAAGGGCTGCAACGAAGGCTTCTTGGGGAACTTCAACCCGCCCCACCATCTTCATCCGCTTCTTACCCTCTTTTTGCTTCTCCAAAAGCTTTCGCTTACGTGAAATATCGCCACCGTAGCACTTAGCTAAAACATCCTTACGGATCGCACGAATACTTTCGCGAGCAATAATGCGGGCACCAATTGCTGCCTGAATGGGAACTTCGAACTGTTGACGAGGAATTAGTTCGCGAAGTTTTCCGGTCATCATGACGCCATATGCATACGCCTTATCGCGGTGAACAATTGCGCTAAACGCATCAACCGCTTCACCCTGCAACAAGATATCGACCTTCACCAAGTTGCCCTCGGCATCGCCCTTTTCTTCGTAATCTAAAGATGCATAACCCTTTGTGCGGCTCTTGAGTTGATCAAAGAAGTCGAAAACGATTTCAGCAAGCGGTAGGTCATAACGGATCTCTACACGATCTTCAGAGATGTAATCCATTCCGAGCAAAATACCGCGACGATCCTGACATAGCTCCATGATTGTTCCGATGAACTCAGCTGGCGCAAGGATTGTTGATTTAACAATTGGCTCGTGAACGGCGGCAACCTTTCCATCGGGAAACTCTGAAGGATTGGTAACGCGTACCTCTTTGCCATCATCCATCGTTACGTTGTACACAACGTTAGGTGCGGTCGAAA
>CAZCDF010000072.1:0-4454 GCA_964497665.1 uncultured Candidatus Planktophila sp.
CTTGCTTCAATCGATGGGTGTAGAGCTTTGCTTGAAACTCGTGGTGACGAACTAACGGGTAATCTCCTGCGCTATGTAAAAGATTTCAAGCATGAGGTGCAATCTCATTTTGAATCAACGATTTTTCTTAACGCCGACCATTTTGCACCTGGTCGATTTGATCCGGTAAAGATAGTTTTGCGGGCAAATGTGTTGGGGCTATCTGGCGTAGATGTAGAAAAGGCGTTACAAAAAGCCAATATCCGAGTTGAAATGGCTGATCAAGACACAATTGTTTTCCTTGCAACCCTTGCCGATACTGCGGAAGATTTCTCCGTCTTGGCAGCTGCGTTGATTCCGATTCTGAACTCTTTAAAGAGCGAACCGCGAGCTACACAAACATCACTTAGTTGGTCGATTGTTCCGACCGTTGCAGTATCAATGCGTGATGCTTACTTTGCCGATACCGAATATGTTTCAGCGGAAAAAGCTATCGGACGAATAAGTGCTGATCTAATCGCACCATATCCCCCAGGTGTGGCTGTAGTTGCACCTGGAGAGGTTCTAACTGAAGCGATAGTTTCTGGTTTGGCTGCCACACAAAAGGCTGGGGTGCGAATTGCATATGCCAGCGATCCAACTCTTGCGAGCTATCGCGTTACACAGTAGCAATTAATGTAAGTGAGCTTGTTCATTAAGGGTTCGCAAAGCACGTAAACCATCACTTGGCCAAATACTTACCGTTGTGATGGAACATGGTGAAACATCGATGTGAAAAATAGCTTCTGCTGGAGCACCAACAACTACCTTTGCAGCGGATTTTATGGTGCCGTTGTGAGTTACAACCGCAACTCGTTGACCCGGGTACTCTGCTGCAATTTGACTCAACGCTGCATCAACACGTAAAGCAACGTTGTCATACGATTCACCTTGCGGTGGAGCAAAAGCTGTTGAAGAAATCCATGCTTGATAATCTGCTGGATATTTTTCCTTTACTTCATCGATTGAAAGTCCATCCCATATTCCAAATGAGCACTCAATCCACGCCTCTTCAAAAACAATGGGCAATCCTGTTTGGCGTGAAAGCGCTTCGGCGGTCTGTGTTGTGCGCTTTAGTGGTGAAGCAATTATGACTTCTGGGTTAAGTTTTGCAACTGCTGCAGCGACCTTCTCTGCCTGCTCCAAACCAATATGGGTTAACTCTGGATTAAGCGGGCCGTCACCTGAAAATTTCTTAAAGGGGGTCAAGATAGTCTCGCCATGGCGAATCAAGAAGATGGTGGTTGCTTTTTCACTCGAGAGTAAACGCTCTGTTAGATAATTTTGTTGAGTTTGAATAACTTCTCCGCCACCGGATTGCTGATCTAGCGCCTTGTTTGCAAGGCGATCGGCATGAGAATTTTCATCACGTGGAATCCAGGTATAGGTAACGAGAGATGGGTTGTGAGCAGAACGTGCCGACTGGGCAAGAACTCTCATATCGGCATGCTTGATCTGCCAACGACCCGACATCTGTTCCACAACTAGTTTGCTATCCATCTTTACATCCACTGTTGCATTGGCATCAATCTCATTAATCGCCGTTAAACCAGCGATTAACCCGCTGTACTCAGCGACATTGTTTGTAGCCACGCCAATGAAGTCGTATAGCTCGGCGACAATCTTTCCATTTTCCGTAATCACGGAACCGTAGCCGGCAGGACCAGGATTGCCTCTAGATCCTCCGTCGGCGGTTAACAGAAAATGACGGGCCATTTAAACTCCACGCACCAAGATGCAACGGCACTCTTCGCAGCGAACCACTTCATCCTCAGCTAAATCTGACATTCGCTTTAGCTCCACAGCATTGACTGAAAGGTTGCAGCCAGTACATGACCCAGCAGAGAGCGCTGCTGCGCCGGCTCCGCCAGTTGTCTCTCTGATCTTTTCATAAAGATCAACTAACTCTTTTGCTACCCCGTTAACTGTTTCAGCGCGGTCCTTTGCTATTGCATCAAGATCATTATGAAGAATTGTTAATGCGTTTTCCTTGCGGATTTCAAGATCTGCAATAACCGCAGCGTGCTCTGCTTCCTCTGCCTTAAGGGCTGTGATGCGCTCATTGATTGCATCCACTCGCATCATGATTTCGAGCTCGATCTCTTCAAGCTCTGCTCGTCGAGCACCTAATGTGCCGACCTCATGCTGCAGCTGTTCTAACTCCTTTGGCGAGGCTGATCCACCATTAAGTCGTGCTTCATCACGAGTAATCCGAGAAACAATCTGTTCAACATCGGCTTCGGCTCGCAATAGCTCTCGCTTAACATCATTCAACTCAGTTTCGGCTGCAATGCGAAGATCGCGAGCATTATTTGACTTCACTGTGGTGGTTGCAAGCTCTGCTATTTCAGGAAGGTTTGCTGCCTTGTGGCGCAAGGAGTTTGTTTGTTGATCAAATCGTGCAATATCTAGAATTGAACGTTGGTCGCTTGGAGATGCCTTCATCGATTTTCCCCCGACCGCTTATGTAAGTGTGGCTTAAGTTTAGGTCAGGGGGTAGTTAAAACCAAATACAACTAACCCATTGAGCCTTAGCGCAGGGGTATCACCGATTGATTTAAGAGAAGAGAGTGTTTCCGTACTTTAGGAAGATGGCGATGATGATTGAGGCAAAGGCCCCTGTATAGATAACGCGGCCCCAACCTTTATCGAGGAATGTAACAATTTTTTCCTGACGCTCAGGAGCAAAATTCCACGAATTTTCCAATAGGACTACTCGAGTAATTGTTGCAAATACCGTGATTGTTGATCCAGTAACCAAGAGGCACCATGGGCAGAGAGCGTTGATCACAAAAAATGATTGTGACAATAGCCAGAGTGCAAAAACCAAACCTAGTCCGTACACAACATGAGCTACTCGCATAAACCAACGAGGGAAGGTGACAAGCCCAAGGCCTGCAATCGCAACGGTAATTACAACTGGCTCAGTCATTAAGCCAATAAAGGAATTTGGGAAACCTAATAGTTGTGATTGCCAAGAACTCGCAACTTTTCCGCAGGATAAAACCGCGTTGATATTGCAAGAAAGGGGATCTGATGGAGAAGCAGCGATCTTAATCGCATCGATTGAAAGTACAAGGGAAGCGTAAAGGCTAAGAAAAGAGGAGACCAACATCGCAACATAGGTCTTGCGATAATCCCGCAAACGCTCGATTGTTCCTGTCTCAGACACATGCAAAGTTTACCCTCTTTCTGGATTATTGCCGTCCGGTGCTTTATGAATACATCAAAGATTGTGCCTGATACCGTTTTCTCATGGCCTCTCTGAAGTCTTTACTAGAATCACCTGATAAGTCAGTGCGCTTGAAAGCAGCATTAGCGGCAGGCACTTACCCAGAAAATGAATATATTGAAATCCTTATTAATCAATGTGCATATGAATCTGATTTTTTTGTCAGAGATACCCTGTCGTGGGCGCTCATGCGACATGAAATCGGCCAGGTTGTTGAACGGCTTAAATCAGAACTCAACTCAGAAAACACCCAAGCCAAGAGCCAAGCACTGCACACATTGTCCAAAATTGGTGACAAACAGTTCTACTCATTGATAACCAATGAACATCACTTCGATCCGCATGAAACCGTTGCGGTTACCGCTTGGCGTGCTGCATCAGTATTGGTGCCTGACGGCGAAAAATCTGCTCTTATTGAAATTTTAGTAACTCAGCTTGGACGTGGAGACTCTGATCTTCAGTTTGATCTCACTAGGTTTCTCTGCGCTCTGGGTGAGGCAATAGTAGAGCCACTCCGACTGGCTTCAGAGTCAGAAAATGAAGAGGTTCGACTTCATGCTGCATTCACCCTAATGCGTTATCAAGAGATGAGTTTAGAAAATTCAAACAGATCTTCCTCGGGTGGAGACTCTGTAATACAGTAAAACTATGAGCAATCCATTGGTAGAGCGTTCTTTCAAACACATGGCCTGGGCTAACAAGCAAATGCTTTCCATTCTTAAAGGATTGCCCGATGAAGCAATTAACTTTTCAGCATGGAATCCTGATTGGACCGTTGGAAAGATAGCCCACCACATTGTTATCGCAGAGGGGCGTTTGATCTCTCGCATTACGCAACAACCCGCACCTCATGAGTTCGATCCACCGAAGTCAGCATCTGATATATCTCAACTGATATTTGTGTGTGCAGAACGTGACGCCCAGCTTCTTTCCTTAATCAATACACCTGATGAAATGCGAAGCTTTGTGCGATACGGCAAAGAGGTCGAGTTTCTGACATCAACAATCTTGGTTCAAGCAGTTCATCACGCTTCAGAGCACCGAGCCCAGATTTCAGATATTTTGGCGGCAAACAACATGGATGTATTGAATCTGGATGAGATAGATCTATGGTCTTTTGAAAAGTGGGAGAAATCCCTCTGAGGTAAATCTTGTGGGCGGTGAGGGTTTCGAACCCCCGACATTCTCGGTGTAAACGAGACGC
>CAZCDF010000073.1:0-4405 GCA_964497665.1 uncultured Candidatus Planktophila sp.
CACTTGGAATTGGCGGACTCCCACGAGGCCGCGTTGTAGAGATTTACGGACCAGAGTCATCAGGTAAGACAACCCTTACATTGCACGCAATCGCAAACGCTCAAAAGGCTGGCGGCATCTGCGCATTTATCGATGCAGAGCATGCATTTGATTCAGAGTATGCAAAGAAGCTAGGTGTAGATATTGATGCACTCCTTGTTTCACAACCAGATACTGGTGAGCAAGCACTTGAAATCATGGACATGCTTGTTCGTTCAGGAGCACTTGATCTCGTTGTAGTTGACTCAGTTGCAGCGCTTGTTCCTCGTGCTGAAATCGAAGGTGAGATGGGTGACTCACATATGGGTCTACAGGCTCGCTTGATGTCACAAGCGCTTCGTAAAATTACTGGCGCGCTTCACCAATCAAAGACAACAGCGATCTTTATCAACCAGCTCCGTGACAAGATCGGTGTCTTCTTCGGTTCTCCAGAGACAACAACTGGCGGTAAGGCGCTTAAGTTTTATGCCTCTGTTCGTCTAGATATCCGTCGTATTGAAACATTAAAGGATGGCCAAGAATCTGTTGGTAACCGTACCCGCGTCAAGGTAGTCAAGAACAAGATGGCTCCACCATTTAAGCAGGCTGAGTTTGACATCATCTACGGCACAGGTATCTCACGTGAAGGTTCCTTGATCGATATGGGTGTTGATATCGGTATCGTGAAGAAGTCCGGCGCTTGGTACACATACGAGGCTGATCAACTAGGACAGGGTAAGGAGAATGCACGTGCATTCCTTCTCGATAACCCAGATCTAGCAAATGACATAGAGAATAAGATCCGCGAACACTTTGTACCGGTTGAGGTTGATCCAGCGCTCGTTGCTGCGATCGATGAGGCCGCCGCAGAGGTGGATTTCTAAGCTTCGATGCTTGAATTCGTAAAGGTAGACCAGGAGGCTGACCCTTACTCAATCGCAAACACCATCGCATTAAATGCTTTGGTTGCGCGGGCCAAGAGTAAGGGTGAGCTACTGGCGCATCTAAAAAAGCGTGGGGTTGAGGATGATGTTGCTCAGGCAACGATTTTTAGACTTCAAGAAAAAGGGTTGATCAACGACTCAGAGTTTGCCAAGGCGTGGACCCAATCCCGTCACAACTCAAAGAAGTTATCAAAGCGGATCATCGCTGGCGAACTTCGCACTAGGGGAGTGGATCAACAAAGTATTGATGAAGCTCTCGATGAGATTGATGATGAGTCTGAGTACCGCACCGCATTTTCATTAGCGATGCGCAAGTACAGCACTATGAGTCGTCTCGAGCCAGAGGTTCAAATTCGCAGAGTTCAATCTCTACTCCAGCGAAAAGGTTTTGCCTTTTCAACTATTTCGCGGGTTATTCGCGAGCTAGGTATTCAGTCAGACGAGCAGCGGTAGCAACTACTGCAGCGGCATGAATGCGGCCTGGTTGACGTCCTAGACGTTCGATCGGGCCGCTAATGCTTACAGCGGCGATTACCTTTCCATTAGGTGCACGAACTGGTGCCGATACAGATGCAACACCTGCTTCACGTTCACCAACAGATTGTGCCCAACCTCGACGACGGTCAGCTGAAAGTTGCGCAGCGGTAAAGCGTGCATTGGTTAATCCACGATGAATCTTTTCAGAGTCCTCCCAGGCCAATAAAATTTGTGCAGCAGATCCTGCCTGCATAGTTAAAGCCGCACCCACTGGAACAGAGTCACGCAAGCCTGATAGACGTTCCGCAACAGCTACACAGATACGCAAATCACCTTGGCGACGGTATAACTGCGCACTTTCTCCAGTCGCATCACGCAAAGCAGAGAGGGCAGGAGCAGCAGCTGCCAATAAGCGATCCTCGCCAGCGGCAGCACCCAGTTCGCCAGAGCGTGGGCCTAAAACAAAACGCCCCGTTAAATCACGGGCAACTAAACGATGAAACTCTAGAGCGACAGCTAAACGGTGCGCGGTAGGGCGAGCGATGCCGGTTGCGGCAACAAGTTCTGCAAGTGAGTGCGGACCTGCCTCTAGGGTGCTTAAAATCGCTACCGCTTTGTCTAAAACGCCAACTCCGCTATTCTTTGTGTTCACAGAGTGATATTAGCATCTCAGTATCTGATACTTCAACCTGGATATGAAAAAGGAGCATTGAGACCGTGGGTAAAACGTTAGCAGAGAAGATTTGGGCAGAGCATGTTGTTCGTCAGGCAGATGGCGAACCAGATCTGGTTTACATCGATCTTCATTTAATTCACGAGGTAACAAGCCCACAAGCCTTTGATGGCTTGCGTTTGGCAGGTCGCACAGTGCGCCGCCCAGATTTAACAATTGCAACCGAGGATCACAACGTTCCTACACTCAATATCGATAAGCCAATCGCAGATCCCGTCTCAAAGTTGCAGGTAGACACCTTGCGTGCAAACTGCGCCGAATTCGGTGTTCGCATTCACTCACTTGGCGACAAGGACCAAGGGGTTGTTCACGTTGTTGGGCCTCAACTCGGAATCACCCAACCCGGCATGACAATTGTTTGCGGTGATTCACATACTTCAACCCATGGTGCTTTTGGAGCTTTAGCCTTTGGTATCGGAACCTCTGAGGTAGAGCATGTATTAGCAACACAAACTTTGCCACTGCAGCGTCCAAAAACTATGGCAATTAATGTTGAAGGCTCTCTTAAGCCTGGCGTAACCTCAAAGGACATCATTCTTGCGATCATCGCCAAAATTGGTACAGGTGGCGGTCAGGGCTACGTTATTGAATACCGTGGAAGTGCAATCCGTGCGCTATCAATGGAGTCTCGAATGACTGTGTGCAACATGTCTATTGAGGCTGGTGCTCGCGCAGGTTTAATCGCTCCAGATCAAACAACCTTTGATTACATCAAGGGCAAGCCGCATGCACCAGAAGATTTTGATGCAGCTGTTTCATATTGGAAAACCTTGTTTACCGATGCTGATGCGAAGTTTGATGCTGAAGTCAATCTCAACGCCGATGAGTTAGAGCCATTTGTAACGTGGGGAACAAATCCAGGACAGGGTCTTCCACTCAATGCCGTTGTTCCAAACCCTGCAGATTTCACAGACTCTGAACAGCGCACAGCGGCAGAGCGAGCTCTCGTCTATATGGGGCTTGAAGCAGGAACGCCTCTGAAAAAGATAGCGATTGACACTGTTTTCTTGGGTTCATGTACTAATGGCCGTATCGAAGATTTACGTGCCGCTGCAGAAATTTTGAAGGGAAAGAAGATTGCATCATCGCTTCGCATGTTGGTAGTTCCAGGATCTGCTCGAGTTCGTCTTGAAGCAGAGGCTGAAGGATTAGATAAGGTCTTTCTTGATGCAGGAGCTGAATGGCGCAACGCAGGATGTTCAATGTGTCTGGGCATGAACCCAGATCAATTAGCTGTTGGTGAGCGCTCTGCATCTACTTCAAACCGTAACTTTGAAGGACGTCAAGGTAAGGGTGGCCGCACCCACTTGGTAAGTCCACTTGTCGCAGCGGCAACCGCGTTGCGTGGAACTCTCTCATCACCTGCGGATCTGTAAGGAGCAACTGACCATGGAAAAATTCATCACACATGTTGGAACTGGTGTTCCACTTCGTCGCAGTAATGTTGATACCGATCAGATCATTCCCGCGGTTTACCTAAAGCGTGTTACGCGAAGCGGATTTGAGGATGGACTATTTGCTGCATGGCGTAATGACCCAGAGTTTGTTTTAAATCAACCTCAATTCAACAATGCAACAGTTTTAGTAGCTGGCGCAGATTTTGGAACCGGCTCATCTCGCGAGCATGCTGTGTGGGCGCTGCAGAACTACGGCTTCAAGGTGGTTATATCTAGCCGCTTTGCCGATATCTTCCGTGGAAACTCACTCAAAGGTGGATTGCTCACAATCATTCTGGATCAAGCAGAGGTAGAGGCGATGTGGGAGGCGATTGAAGCAGATCCTGCAACGCCAATTACGGTCAACCTAGAAGAGCGCACAGTCTCATACCGTTCAAAGCGCCTGCCCTTTGCCATTGATGATTACACCCGCTGGCGTTTGATGGAAGGTTTAGATGACATCGGCCTGACCTTGAAACAGACTGATTTCATTGATTCATTTGAGAAAAAGCGCCCTGCGTACAAGCCTGCAACCCTTCCTATTCGTTCATAGGGGTTCAAAACAAGCGTAATTCAGTGTTTTTTACATAGGGTGAAGCCCATTATGTAGAACTCTCAATCTCTGATTTAGAGTTTTCTACGCATAAAAATCACTGTTTTTTGGATTTTGGCTGCAATAAAAAATTGCGACACGCGCAATTCAATAGCGTAATCACCCCTTATGAGAGCGTAAGTTTATGAACACGTTAAGCGGTTGCTTAACATTTACGCGTAAATAAGGGGATTTCAATGAATAA
>CAZCDF010000074.1:0-4341 GCA_964497665.1 uncultured Candidatus Planktophila sp.
ATGGCTGCAATTGAAAAGGTTTGTGCCGAACAAGCAGAGACTGCTCAGAAGGTTCGCAATGGACATCTACCTGCAGCAGGTGCGCTGATCGGTGCGGTCATGAAAGAGACAAAGGGCCAAGCAGATGCAGCTCGCGTACGAGAGCTTCTACTTGGCCACCTTGGACAGCCCAGCAACTAATTTGTAATTAGTGAAGTCCTGCACCTTCTGTTTCAACCAATGAATCCTTGCCAACATTGATAAAGAAGAAGAGCACGATCGCTCCAACAAATAGCAATCCTGCGCTGAACTTAAATGCCACAGTAAAGCCATGAGTCATAGCAAATGGCATTAACTTCTCACCCAGTTGGGCATTTGCTGTTGCATATGTTGTCGTTGCTGTTGCGGCAACGGTGTTAAGTAGAGCCACGCCCAGTGAGCCACCTACTTGCTGGCTTGTATTGAGCATGGCGCTTGCGACACCAGTGTCATGGTTTGAAACTCCATGAAGTGAAGTAGCAGTTAGCGGGATAAATACCAAAGCCATTCCACTAGACATAATCAACAGCGCAGGAAGAACATGGGTTGAGTAGGAAGTTTCTGGGGTAATTCGAGCGATCATCAACATTCCTGCACTTGCAGCGATCAATCCTGGAACCATTAAAGCTCGAGGACCAAACTTTGGAAGCAGTTGAGATGCAACTCCAGCAAAGACAATAATTCCGGCTGTAAATGGCAAGAACGCAAAACCTGAACGCAATGGTGTGTATCCAAGAACTACCTGTAGGTATAGACCCAAGAATAAAAACATTGAAAATAATCCAGCGCCAA
This sequence comes from uncultured Candidatus Planktophila sp., assembly GCA_964497665.1. Classification (GTDB taxonomy): domain Bacteria; phylum Actinomycetota; class Actinomycetes; order Nanopelagicales; family Nanopelagicaceae; genus Planktophila. Next base: position 811 of record CAZCDF010000074.1, read on the forward strand.
CAACCAGAGACCCAAGGTATGAACCTCCACGATTTCGATCTGTAACAACACGCAGTGGCATTAGTGGATTCTTAACACGCTTTTCGATAAGTACAAAAGTTCCTAGTAGCAATACCGATGCCATTAAGAAACCAATAGTTAAGGTGTCACTCCATCCGCTGACAGCCGCCTCATGGAATCCATACGTTAATGCGAATAATCCAGCTGTTGCGGTGAATACACCAGGGATGTCATAAGAGTTGTCACCTTGAGCCTTAGACTCCTTGACAAACTTAATGGCTAGAAATGCTGCAAAGATTGCAATTGGAGTGTTCACTCCTAGGCACCAACGCCATGAGAAGTACTCAGTTAACGCGCCACCTAGAATCAAACCAATTGCAGCTCCGCCTCCTGAGATTGCACCGATAACACCAAAAGCCTTTGCGCGTTCTTTGGGAACTGTAAAGGTTACTGAGATGATCGCCAAAGCAGCGGGTGCAAGCAAAGCGGCAAACACGCCTTGCAGCGCACGTGATGCATAAAGCATGCCCTCATTTGAAGCGATTCCGCCAAGGGCCGATGCTGTAGCAAATCCTGCTAGGCCGATAAGAAATATCTTCTTGCGACCCATGTAATCACCGATTCGCCCACCCAGAAGCAGTAATGAACCAAAGGCCAAGGTATATGCAGTGATAACCCATTGCTGATTAGCATCTGAGATTCCTAGTTCAACCTTGGCGCTAGGGATCGCAATATTCATAATAGAGCTATCGAGAACGATCATCAGTTGAGCGATAGCGACAACGAACAAGGTTCGCCATCTGGTTGGGTCAAGGGTTTCGACAGATGAGGGTTGTGACACGTTATTGCTCCAATTATTCGAATGATAAATGAGTTATCAAGAGGGTAGAATTCTCTCATGCCTAACATGAAGCCGCGTTCTCATGTCGTTACCGATGGAATGGAAAGAGCTCCGCAACGAGGAATGTTGCGAGCTGTGGGAATGGGCGATGAGGATTGGGTCAAACCTCAGATCGGAATCGCATCTTCATGGAATGAGATCACACCATGCAATATGTCACTCGATCGTTTAGCTAAGGCCTCAAAAGAAGGTGTTTTGGCTGCTGGTGGTTTTCCGATGCAGTTTGGAACGATTTCAGTCTCTGATGGAATCTCAATGGGCCATGAAGGAATGCACTTTTCCTTAGTTTCTCGAGAGATCATTGCAGACTCTGTAGAAACGGTAATGAATGCCGAACGTTTTGACGGAATGGTTACATTTGCAGGGTGTGATAAATCACTACCTGGCATGATGATGGCTGCGGCGCGTTTAGATGTTGCAAGTGTTTTTGTCTATGCAGGTTCAACTTTGCCGGGCCAGGTTGATGGCAAAGATGTCACAATCATCGATGCATTTGAAGCAGTTGGTGCATGTGCACGCGGGCTGATTACAAAGGATCGAGTTGATCAGATTGAAAGAGCGATCTGTCCAGGCGAGGGTGCGTGTGGTGGCATGTACACAGCAAACACAATGGCAGCGATTGGAGAAGCGCTAGGCCTGTCTTTACCTGGCTCTGCGGCACCGCCCGCCGTTGATCGCCGACGCGATTCTTATGCAATTAAATCTGGTGAAGCGGTTGTTAACTTAATTCGCCTGGGTATCACCACAAGAATGATTTTGACCAAAAAAGCTTTTGAAAACGCAATCACCATTTTGATGGCGCTCGGTGGCTCTACAAATGCTGTGCTCCACCTATTAGCGATTGCTCATGAAGCTGAGGTTGATTTAACGCTAGAAGATTTCAATCGAATTGGTGCCAAGGTTCCACTTCTTGGTGATTTGAAGCCTTTTGGAAAGTTTGTTATGACAGATCTAGATCGAGTAGGCGGAATCCCTGTGGTTCTCAAGATTCTGCTGGATGCTGGATATTTGCATGGCGACACATTGACCGTTACCGGTAAAACAATGGCGGAGAACTTAGCTGATATCAATCCACCTTTCCCAGATGGCGTTGTTGTGCATCCAGCGGATCGTCCATTATCTAAAGATGTTGGAATCACAGTTCTTGGTGGATCACTAGCTCCAGAAGGTGCTGTATGCAAAACCGCTGGAATCGGAATCGATTCCTTTGAAGGACCTGCACGAGTCTTTGAACGCGAGCAAGCTGCTATGGATGCGGTTGAAAATGGAACGATTAAAGCTGGCGATGTAGTTGTTATCCGTTATGAAGGACCAAAGGGTGGTCCGGGAATGCGCGAGATGCTCATGGTGACAGGAGCAATCAAGGGCGCAGGTCTTGGTAAAACAACTCTACTCTTAACAGATGGACGCTTTTCAGGTGGATCAACTGGATTATGCGTTGGACACATTTCTCCAGAGGCAGTTGATGGTGGACCAATCGCATTCATTAAAGATGGCGACATTGTTCGAATCGACACAGTGAAGCGAACCCTAGATTTGTTGGTGGATCCAGCTGAATTAGAAGCACGCAAACTTGGTTGGGAGCCGTTGAAACATAAGTACACCCGAGGAGTTTTAGCCAAGTTCTCAAAGCTAGTTGGTTCTGCATCTAAGGGCGCGGTCTGCGAGTAGTTTTCTCCCTTCTGGCCCAAAATTCCAAAATGTGAGATCTACATCTCAACCCTTGACCTTAAGCCTGCTTCATTGGAGAATAAGCACATGAGCACAACATTTGTGGTGGTGATTTAAAGGCGCGTGATCGGTAATTGATCATGCGCCACCCTCAGTTATCTGGGGGTTTTTTCATTTAACGATGTGAAAGGAGATGGATATGAGCAAGAAGATGAGTGGAGCTAGTTCACTCGTGCAATCTTTGGAGTCAGCCGGCGTCGATGTGATGTTTGGAATTCCAGGTGGTGCAATTCTTCCTGCCTACGATCCAATCTTCGATAGCAGTATCCGCCACATCTTGGTTCGTCATGAACAAGGTGCCGGACATGCTGCAACTGGTTATGCCCAAGTAACAGGTCGTGTTGGAGTTTGCATCGCCACATCTGGTCCTGGTGCTACAAATCTTGTAACACCGCTTGCAGATGCTGCAATGGATTCAGTTCCCATGGTTGCAATTACTGGTCAAGTACCTTCGGCAGCAATTGGAACCGATGCATTTCAAGAGGCAGATATCCGTGGCATAACAATGCCCTTTACTAAGCACAACTATTTGATAACCGATCCGCAAGATATCCCACGTGCAATCGCTGAAGCTTTTTATATAGCAGGCTCTGGTCGCCCAGGTCCGGTTCTTGTAGATATCGCAAAGGATGCACTTCAAAAGGAAACTGAGTTTGTATGGCCCAAGGATTTGTCTCTGCCTGGCTACCATCCGCAGATCGAGCCTGAGAATCAAGCGATTAAAGATGCCGCGGCTCTAATCGCACAATCTGCAAAGCCGGTTTTCTACGTTGGTGGCGGAGTTATCAAAGCAAATGCGTCAAAGGAGTTAATGCAACTTGCCGAATTAGTTGGCGCACCAGTTGTAACAACTTTGATGGCTTTAGGATCTTTCCCAGATAGCCACCCACAACATTTCG
>CAZCDF010000075.1:0-4127 GCA_964497665.1 uncultured Candidatus Planktophila sp.
GTCCCCGGCGGGAGTTGAACCTGCGACCTACCGCTTAGGAGGCGGTTGCTCTATCCACTGAGCTACGGGGACCTATCGTTGTCATAACTTCATGACAATGCCCAATCTTGTCATGAATAAAGTGAACAGGTAGACTTCCAAATCTAACGAAAAGGAAGTTATTCCCTCATGAGAGGCCAACAATGAAGGCGCTAGTTATAGGCGCGGGCGGAGTTGGCAGAGCTATTGTCAATATCGCATCACGTAAATCATTTATTACTGAGATGGTTGTCGCTGATCGAACTCTGTCACGCGCGGAAGAAGCAGTTACCCGAGTCAAGGATTCACGATTTTCAGCAGCGGAGGTGAATGCTGCCGAACTGGAGGATATCCGTGCGTTGATTCGCAAGGTAAAGCCTGATGTTGTTATCAACGCTGTTGATCCACGTTTTGTTATGCCAATTTTCTTGTCGTGCGAAATTGAAAATACAAATTACATCGATATGGCGATGTCACTTTCTCGCCCGCATCCTCACTACCCAAACTCTGAAACCGGTGTAAAGCTTGGAGATGAGCAGTTTGCCCGTGACTGGAACTGGGGAGAGCGACAGATTTACGCTCTCGTTGGAATGGGTATCGAGCCAGGTATGAGTGATGTCTTTGCCCGTTACGCCGAAGATCATCTCTTCAGCAGAATTGATTCATTCACAATCTTTGATGGCTCCAACTTAACTGTTGAGGGCTATGACTTTGCTCCATCATTTTCAATTTGGACAACAATTGAAGAGTGCTTGAATCCCCCGTTGGTTTGGGAGGATGGACGCGGTTGGTACACAACTGAACCATTTAGCGAGATTGAAGTATTTGATTTTCCTGAAGGCATCGGACCTGTTGAGTGCGTCAATGTTGAGCATGAAGAGGTAGTACTAATTCCACAGAAAGTTGATGCAAAGAAGGTTAACTTCAAGTACGGACTCGGTGCACAGTTCATTACAACCTTGAAGACAATTCATATGTTGGGAATGGATCGCAAAGACCATGTAGATGTTCAAGGCATTCAGGTTTCACCTCGTGATCTACTTGCTGCAGCCTTGCCGGATCCAGCAACACTTGGTTCGCGCATGAAGGGCAAAACTTGCGCGGGAGCCCTTGTTAAAGGCCTCAATAAAGAGGGTAAGCCTTACGCTTGCTACATGTATAACGTGGTTGATAACGAGTGGTCGATGGCCGAGTACGGCGATCAAGCTGTTGTGTGGCAGACCGCAGTGAACCCAGTTATCGCAATGGAGCTGATTCATAAGGGTATTTGGAAGCCTGAAGGTGTTGTTGGACCAGAATGGTTTGATGCAAAACCTTTCTTGGATCTACTTCCTTCATATGGAACAGAGTGGAAGATTCGTGATGAAGACCCTTCAGGAATCATTGTTTGATTAAATGAATAATTCATTCGATGTCGTAGTGATCGGATCAGGTTTTGGTGGTTCGGTCTCTGCGCTTCGATTGCGCGAAAAGGGTTATTCAGTTGCAGTTCTTGAAGCTGGGCGTCGTTTTGAGGACAAGGATTTTCCTAAGACTTCCTGGCGACTAAACAAATTTCTCTTCGCTCCAAAACTTGGGCTGTACGGAATTCAACGAATTCATGTTCTACCCGATGTATTGATTCTTAGTGGTGCAGGTGTTGGCGGTGGATCCTTGGTCTATGCCAACACTCTGTATCAACCGGGTGATGATTACTTCAATGACAAACAGTGGGCAGCAATTACCAATTGGAAGAAAGAGCTTGAGCCCTGGTTTGATCAAGCTCGACGTATGTTAGGTGTGACTGAGAACCCTTACTTTTCTAATAGTGATCAAGCTATGAAGGATGTGGCCAATGAAATGGGGGTTGGACATACCTTTCAAATGGCACCGCTTGGCGTTTTCTTTGGTGAAGGAAAGGGAGTAGCCGCTAAAGATCCATTCTTTGGCGGTGTTGGCCCAGATCGAAATGGTTGTCAGCAATGTGGCTCTTGCATGACCGGCTGTCAATTTAACGCAAAAAATACCTTGCCGAAGAACTACTTAGGGCTGGCAGAGTCTGCAGGTGCCCAGGTATTTCCTTTGACAACCGTGACAAAAATTCAGCAGCTTGAGGATGGGCGTTGGAAGATCACAACAACCAAAACAAATGATCCATTTGGTTCACGCGGCAAAACATTTTTCGCCAATGAGGTAATAGTTGCTGCCGGTACCTACAACACTCAAAAACTCCTCCATAAAATGAAGGATTCTGGAGTTTTGCCTTTGATTTCAGATCGATTGGGCGATCTTTCACGAACAAATAGTGAAGCGCTCACTGGAGCGATGATGAAAAATACCGATATTGATTTTAGTCAAGGAAGTGCAATTACATCCTCATTCTTCCCGGATGAGCACACCCATATCGAACCGGTGCGTTATGGCAAGGGGAGTAATTTGATGGGGTTGCTCCAAACCATTATGACTGATGGCAGTTCATCAAAGTTACGCCGGAAGCAATGGTGGAGAGCGTTCCTGGCAAATCCCAATCTCTTGAAGAAAATTCTTGATGTTCGTAAATGGAGTGAGCGCACAGTAATTGCGTTAACGATGCAAAATGTGGATTCATTCATTTCAGTTAAGCCAAAACGAAGCTGGTTTGGTTGGCATTTAACATCGACTAATGACTCAGAACATCCCAATGCAACCTATATTCCCGCCGCAAATGAAGTAGTTCGCCGGATTGCAGAAAAACATGGCGGAATCGCAGGTGGGCACATTGGCGATTTAATCGATGCGCCATTTACCGCCCACTTTGTTGGCGGCTGTGTAATCGGCCAGGATGCAAAGCTTGGTGTTGTAGATCCGTACCATCGAGTGTGGAACTACCCAACGCTTCATGTTGTTGATGGGTCCACAATTACCGCAAACCTTGGCGTTAACCCCTCTTTAACAATCACAGCTCAAGCCGAACGCGCACTGTCGCTATGGCCGAATAAGGGCGAAAAAGATCATCGCCCGACACAAGATCAAGGTTATGTAATGCTCTCACCTATTGCGCCACACTCACCATTTGTACCCAAAGGTGCAGTTGGTGAACTCACAGTTCGTTAGGAGAACACATGTCTTCATGGGCTTTGGTAACAGGTGCGACAGCGGGAATTGGTGAGAGCTTTTCTCGACTCTTAGCATCCAATAAATACAACCTGGTACTGGTGGCTCGTGATCTACCACGACTGCAAGAACGTGCTCAAGCTCTTGAAAGTAAGTTTGGAATCAAAACCCATGTAATTCAAGCAGATCTTGCTACCGATGAGGGTTGCTTCGCAGTTGAAAAGTACATCGCTGAGAATCAGATTGAGGTACTCATTAATAATGCAGGTTTTGGCACTAGCAAAGCCTTCACAATGTCGACACTAGAGGTTGAACAACAGTTGCTCGATGTACTAGTGCGCACACCAATGCGTCTGATGCATGTGGCTCTGCCATTAATGAAGCAGAGAAACCAAGGAGTCATCATTAATGTTTCATCGGTAGCCGGTTACATCGCCGGCGGCTCGTACAGCGCTTCTAAGTCCTACTTAACCGTTCTCACTGAATCTCTCCACACAGAGCTTGCTGCAACAAATGTGAAGGTGAGTGCACTGTGCCCAGGCTTCACACGCACCGAATTCCATCAGCGAGGCAAGATGTCGATGAAGGGGCTACCTAACTTCATGTGGCTAAATTCCGATCGGTTGGTTGAGCAATCATGGAAAGATGCCATGAAGGGCAAGGCGGTAAGTGTTCCGGGTTGGCAGTACAAGCTGCTTGTCTTTGTCGTGCAGACCTTGGTTCCGCGTTTCCTTGTTAGAAAGGTTGGCATGAATTTGAGGAACAAGCAGAGAAAGTAGTGGTCATACCTACCGGACTCACGGCGGGTTTTCAGCCTTCTTTAAGTGCTTAATCGATAGTATTGCCTCATTACTACGAAAGGCACATACATGTTCCGCAAGATCGCATCACTTTCTGTAGCGCTCGTTGTCGCCGGTGGCGTCATGATCGCAGTACCTGCAGATGCAGCTGTAAAGATTTCTAATGGAGTTGCATGCAAGAAGTCAGGTCAAACTACTAAGACAAGTGGCGGAACCTACCGTTGCGCAAAGAATCCA
>CAZCDF010000076.1:0-4069 GCA_964497665.1 uncultured Candidatus Planktophila sp.
GATGCGCGCTTTTCACGTCGAATACGGAGCTGCTCAGGCAGATCCTCTTCCGTAGGTAAATTCTCTGTACTCATAGGTCGTGAAGTCTACCGACTCATGCATTTCGTTCGTGAATTAGGCGAAGCCCAATCAGCGTCAAATCAGGCTCATGATGGTCGATAGTTTCTGAAACTCCGATGATCAACGGTGCTAATCCACCCGTTGCAATCACCGTTGGCTTTTCAGAGTATGAATCCAAAAGCTCGGCGGTGATGCGGTCAACTAATCCATCAACCTGACCAGCAAATCCATAGATCGTTCCTGATTGCAGCGCCTCAACTGTGTTCTTACCAATGACATTCTTCGGCTTAATCAACTCAACCTTGCGAAGTTGGGCTGCACGTGAAGCAAGTGCATCAACGGAGATTTCAATTCCAGGTGCTAGTGCTCCACCTAGAAACTCGCCCTTAGGAGAGACAACATCAAGGTTGGTAGATGTTCCAAAATCTACAACAATTGCAGGTCCACCAAACAAGGTATGGGCAGCCAAAGTATTAACGATGCGATCTGCACCAATCTCCTTTGGATTATCTACTAACAATGGAACGCCTGTCTTGATTCCTGGCTCAACAATTGTCACTCGAACATCGGAAAAGTAATCAGTGATCATGGTTCGGAGTTCGCGAAGTGTTGCCGGAACTGTTGAGCAGACTGATAGTCCAGTTAGGTTGTAATCCTCCACTAATGCGCGGTACTGCAGCCATAACTCGTCAGCGGTGCTGCGTGGGTCGGTCTTAACGCGCCAAGATCTAATCATTTCCTTGTTATCAAAGATTCCAAGTACTGTGTTTGTGTTTCCGACATCAACAGTTAATAACATTGTTATCTCCCCACCATTGGCATGTTGTCTATTAAGCGAACACCTTCCACCCAACCAGCAATGATCGCTCTTCGGCTCTCTGTTGCATCATTAGCGGGTGAAAAATCTCTTTCATCAATAATTGTTGCGTAATCCTTTTCAAATCCTGGCTCAGTTGACAGGGTTGAGTTGAGTATCTCTTGAGCAATTTCTACTGTTGGAGCTAACTTTGCTGCAGCTAGCGCTCGATGAATAACCAGCGCTACATCTCGTCCGCGCTCACTTAATCGAATATTGCGTGATGACAACGCTAATCCATCAAACTCTCGAACAGTCGGGACTGCAATTATTTCAACCTTGCTCTTCATGGCTTTAATGATTGTCAGCTGTTGAAAGTCTTTTTCTCCAAAAACCGCTTTGTCCGGCTTTGCGATTGCAAATAAACGATCCACAACTGTTACAACTCCATCGAAGTGACCAGGTCGAGATGCACCTTCAAACTTGTTTCCTAACGGACCTGCACTAAGAGTCTTAAAGCCTTCTGGATACAGATCTTCATACTCAGGAAACCAGACCTCATTTGCCCCTGCAATTGTTGCAATTTCAATATCTCGCTGTGGTGTGCGGGGATACTTTTCTAAGTCCTCTTTGTTTTCAAACTGAAGTGGATTCACAAAAATACTTACAATTACATCTTTATCTAATGTGCGTGCACGCTTAATCAACGCTTGGTGGCCTTTATGCAAGGCGCCCATAGTTGGCACTAACACAGTCATTTCAGTGGCTCCAGTCCTTTCGGGGTACCGGGCGAGATGGAGCAAACTTTACCGCTAAGCGGGCAATTGCTCCAAAAGTTCTTTTATCGGCCCATGCGTGAGCAGGATTGCATCAGGCTCAATCTCAAACCATGGTTGTAAAACAAAGCGACGTTCATGTGCTCGCGGATGTGGAAGTTGTAACTCATCGGCTTTGCTGAGTAAACCACCATATTGAATCAAATCTAGATCAATTGTGCGCGGACCCCAATGCACAACTCTTTCACGGCCTAGGCTCTTTTCGATTCCATGCAATAGGGAGAGTAAATCCATTGCAGGTAGTTCACTATCAATGATGCAGACAGCGTTTAAGTAATCAGGTTGTTCGGGGCCACCTACGGGTGCCGTTGCATAGTATGAAGAGACTGTTTTTACATCTGCAGCCTCACGTAACAAAGCTATTGCCAAATCTAAGTTTTCTTTGGGTTCGCCCATGTTGGCACCCAATGCAATAACCGCTTTCATCGAACCCTTGTTACAACTACCGCAATATCCTTTAACTGTGCGGCTACTGGGGCTTGGGGCTTATGAACTGTCACAGTTACTTGTTGCACCTTTAGATGTTGGTTGAGGACACGTTCTGCAATTCTTCCAGCTAACTTTTCAATTAAGTTCACCGGATTGCTTGTGATCTCTGCAACCACTAAATCGGTGATCTCTGCATAATTAACGGTATCTTCAATTGCATCTGAGTTAGAAGGCGCTGTTAGGTCGATGCTCAATGTCAGGTCAACAAAAAAATCTTGGCCATCTTTTCTTTCATGATCAAAGACTCCGTGGTACCCAAAGCCATGAATTCCGGTCAAGATGATTTGATCCGTCATGAGTTGAGCACCTCCTTATGTGGCTTCACACTGTGAACTCTAACCGCCCATATACCAGTTGCGCCAAGGCGTTTGGTTAGAGCTATGGTGGCCTGCTCTCTTTCATCAGGTGAGTCTCCACCTAAAAACCTTTTACGAGATGCTCCAACTAACACCGGGTATCCCAGTTCAACAAAGCGATCGATTGCATCGATGATCGCCCAGTTGTGTTCGGCATCCTTTGCAAAACCAATTCCTGGATCGATAATCAGCTTGTCTTTGTGTATTCCGGCATCAAGTGCTGCATCAATACGCTCATTGATCTCAGCGATCACATCATTAACAACATCACCATAAATAGCCTTGGAATTCATATCTTTTGACTGTCCCCGCCAGTGCATCGCAACGTAAGGAACCTTCAAGCCTGCTGCTGTTTGTAGCATCTCGACATCTGCTAATCCCCCGCTGACATCATTAATTATTGATGCACCCGCTTTAATTGCAGCCTCTGCCGTGCTCGCCCTCATTGTGTCAATGCTTATTGTGATTCCATGCTTTGCTAACTCTGTAATTACGGGAATTACGCGTGCTAGCTCTTCTTCTTCTGTAACCCGTTCTGCACCAGGGCGAGTTGATTCACCACCGATATCAATTATGTCTACGCCTTCTGCGATCATTTCAATTCCGCGAGCCACTGCCGCTTTGAACTCATTATGTCTTCCACCATCAGCAAATGAATCTGGAGTTACATTCAAAATACCCATGACTAACATGGATTAGCCCTTAGTGATTAAAGAGATTGCCTCTGCGCGAGTAGCAGGATTATTTAATGCTCCACGCACTGCAGATGTTGTTGTTCGTGCATGAGATTTCTTAACACCACGCATCGACATACACAAATGTTCGCAATCAATAATGACAATTACACCCAACGGATCCAAGATATCAACCATTGCATCTGCAATTTGAGTTGTTAAACGCTCTTGTACTTGCGGGCGCTTTGAATACATATCAACCAAGCGAGCTAATTTTGAAAGGCCGGTTATCTTGCCGCGTGGGATATAACCGATATGTGCAACGCCATGGAAAGGTGTCAGGTGGTGTTCACAATGAGAAAAGACTTCGATGTCGCGAACGATGACAAGCTCTTCATGGCCGATATCAAAGGTGGTAGTTAAAACATCCTCAGGTGATTGCCACAAGCCTTCAAAGTTTTCCTTCATCGCACGTGCCACGCGGGCTGGGGTTTCCTTTAAACCTTCACGATCTGGATCCTCACCCAGGGCTAAAAGCAGTTCCCGAACAGCCTTTTCCGCACGTTCCTGGTCATAAGGACCAGATGCGCGCCCATCTGAAACGGTGATCTTATTGACCGTCACTTGCAGCCTTCTTACGTCGCGCCGGCTTCTTCTTTTCTTCCTTTGGAGGTTCAACAACTAAACGCTCCGGAACATCAACTGGAGGTTGCTCCGAAGGAATACGTGTTGCAGAACCTGTCCATGCAGGCCGCTTAGTTACAAGCTTTACCTTCTTGAAAATTTCAGCGATTTCTTCTTTGTTCAAAGTTTCCTTTTCAAGAAGTTGTATCACCATTTCATCTAGGATCTTTCGAT
>CAZCDF010000077.1:0-3979 GCA_964497665.1 uncultured Candidatus Planktophila sp.
CGCTCTGCCAACATCGCAGGAACAACGCTCATGCGCGCATCTGTTGACTCTGTTCCACAAATAACGAGATCAAATCCGCCCTTTTCAATTACCGCTGCAAGGACTGCCGATGTTGCGAGCGCATCTGCACCAGCCAACTTTGCATCAGTCACCAAAATCGCATCATTTGCACCCATTGATAAGGCTTTGCGAACAGCCTCAGTTGCGCGCTCTGGTCCCATTGAAATCACGGTAACTGTGTGAGGACCGCCCTCTTCATTTCCACCATGAGCCTCTGCAATGCGCAGCGCTTCTTCAACTGCATACTCATCGAGATCATTAAGAACTGCATCAACATTCTCGCGATCGAGAACTCCATTGACCATCTTCTTCTCAGCCCATGAATCTGGGACCTGCTTGACGCAAACGGCGATTTTCATAGCCACAGGTTACTGGTGAGTAACCCTAATTGGCTACCTCAATCACACTCAAAAACCCCTCCTTTTGCCCCCATCCACGGCAAGATACCCACCATGCTTCCTGCAGATCCACGCACCCTTGGCTCCACCGTCACCGATGGCGGAACCAACTTTGCGATCTGGAGCAACGCCGCCGATGCTGTCGAGTTATGCCTTTTTAACGAGGTCAATGGCAAGTTGGTGGAAACCCGCTTTGCTCTATCTCATCGCAATGGACCTATCTGGCATGGATACCTTGCTGGAGTTCGTCCAGGTCAACGTTACGGATACCGCGTCTATGGGCCATGGATTCCTGAATACGGTGTGCGCTTTAACGCCGCCAAACTTTTGCTCGACCCCTACGCCCATGTAATTGATGGGGAAGTTATTTACTCCCCTGAAATCTATGGCCATGTCGCCCATGATCTGGAAGGAAATGGCGATTTAACTGAACGTGATCCACGAGATAGCGCTGGCAAGGTTCCATACTCGGTTGTCAGCGATCACCCGGTTCGCGAAATCAATCGTCCCCTTGTTCCTTGGGCTAAAACAATTATTTATGAAGCACATGTTAAGGGGTTAACAGCTTTCAACCAGGAAATACCTGAAAGGGAAAGAGGAAGTTATAAAGCCCTTGGTCATCCCAGCACTATTGCTCATTTGAAATCAATCGGTGTGACCGCTTTGGAGTTATTGCCAATTGCACAATCAATTACAGAGCCAACGATTTTCAGCCGTGGTCGTAAGAACCATTGGGGTTACAACTCATTACTGTTTTCAGCCCCTCACAAAGAGTATGCATCAACCGCAGATCCGATTACAGAGTTACAGTGGGCCGTAGATCAATTACATGCGGCAGGTATTGAAGTAATTCTGGATGTTGTTTACAACCATACCGCCGAAGGTGGAGTTGGTGGACCAACCCTTTCCTATAAAGGAATTGATGGGCATGCCTATTATCGGCAGGATGCCAATGGAAAATATGTGGATGTAACTGGGTGCGGAAATACCTTTGCAGCGAGCAAACCTCATTCTGTGCGCCAGATTATTGACTCTCTGCGTTGGTGGATTGAGGTTATCGGTGTTGATGGCTTCCGCTTTGATTTAACCACCGCTTTATATACAAGTGACAGCGCCTTTAACTCATCGCTCATGGCGGCGATCGGGGCTGACTCTGTGTTGAGAAACTTCAAGATGATTGCAGAACCATGGGATATCTCGCGCTATTCATTGGGTGATTTCCCGCATCCTTGGAGAGAGTGGAATGACGCTTATCGTGACTCGGTTCGTCAATTCTGGTTGGGTGATTTAGCTCGCGGCTATGGTGAAGGTGTTTCAGATATTGCATCAAGTATTAGCGGCTCCAGCAACATCTTTCACTATCGCGGTCCCACATCATCAATAAACTTTGTTGCAGCACATGATGGTTTTACTGTCCACGATATGGTTTCTTACAACGATAAGCACAACCTGCCCAACCTTGAAAACAACGCCGATGGAAGTGATTCAAATCGTTCATGGAATGTTGGTCATGAAGGTGAATGTGATGAGCCACAAATCCAAGAGATTCGCAACCGTCTCAAGAAATCTTTACTTGCTACCTTGATGCTTTCATCAGGAGTACCCATGCTTAATATGGGAGATGAGGTAAGCCGAACTCAAAATGGTTCCAACAACGCCTACTCGTTGCCATTAGATCATTCAGTGGAGACAGAGGCTTCATTCAATGGTGGGTGGGCTCTTCCGTGGAGTTTGAGTGATGAACAACAAGATATTTTGGATTCAGTTAAATCCTTAGCGCAAATCCGTGATACATACCTAGCTGATGTGGCCTCAGAGTTTTTTACTGGAGCGCTAGACAAAGGAACTAATCGAAAAGATATCGCTTGGTTTTCCCTTGGCGGAAATGAAATGAGCGATGACCACTGGCGAGATGAAGAAAAGCGAAGCATCACAGTATTTATTGAGGCCGATCCAAATAAAGCGCTGCTATTGATGCTGAACTCATCTACCGAAGAGACCACCTTCACCCTTCCTGATAACAGCTGGGGTGGAACCTTCAGATGTATCTTTGATGCATCCAAAAAGGTGCAGACATATGAACCTGTTATCGCTGCACCATCTGCAAAGATCCAAGTTCCTTCACACACGGTTCTTGTGTGGCTAGTCTCGGGCCGTGTTTCACACGGACGCTCTGCTAATTAACTTTTGAAGGTTACAGAAACTGTAGCTGTAACAGTCTTTTCAATAGTTGAGGTGTCGTAAGCACCGTAATCAGCGGTCATTGTTGAATCTGGCGTTGTAATTTGAATTGGTCCAGCCTTCACATTCACAAGAGAACCGATCTTTCCACCCACAGCCTTCGTTAAAGCCTCTGCACGCACCTTTGCATCCTTCATCGCCTCTGCCATTAACTGTGGGCGAAGCTCTGGAAGGTTTGAGATGTAGTACTGAGGTCCATAGTTATTGGCATTAATTCCAGTTGCTAAGAGTGTTCCAATTCCTTGGCTCAGTTTTGAAACTAATTGAACATCCTTTGAGCGCACAGTTACCTCGCGGGTAGCACGGTAGGAGAGAATTCTTCCCGTCGCATTGCCGTTGCTGTACTCCTCATTGGCAAAGGTTGCTACTGCGCCGAGAGTTAAAGCATCAGCTGGGATTCCACCTTTTGTCAGGTACTGTGACAAAGCAGCAACATCTGCATCAACCTTATTTACCGCTGTTGCAACTGTTGGAGATGACAAACTTACATTGAGAACCCATACCGCGTTATCGGCGGTTGCTGTTGTCTTTGCCGATCCTGTAACAGTAATTCCATCGCTGCTACGTGATGCAAAACCAGAACCAACCTGCATTAATCCGCCACCAATAGCAAGAGACATGATTACCGCTGCAACGATAATAGTTACAGCCTTGCGGCGTTCTACAGTAATAATTGGGCTTTCATTAAGTTGAGTCATATTTATATCTTACTCATTAAATAGCGCGTAGATGCGCAATTTCTTGAAGGTCAACACTCCTGAAGCGATCAAGCTCAAACTCCCATGAACTTCCCAGAAGCGAAGCAATTGCTTCTCGAATACTTTCTTCATCTAAAGAGTTTCTTAGAACTGAACCCAGTTGATTTTCAGTAAGGATCACCGCACCTGTCTGATCAACTAATGAACGATGTATTCCAAGTTCAGGGGTGCACCTAAAAAGTTCGCCGCCATTGTCAGTGCTTTCAATAACCTCAAAGTTTAAGTAATGCCAACTATGCAGTGAACTGGCCAGCTCTGCGGCAGCACCTTCGCGATCGCGATATTCGATTTGGGTTCTATATGAGCCAGGGATTAATGGCTGTGGGCTCCAGTTTGGTTTCACCCAGGTTCCAAGTACAGCTTGAATTGCCCAATCAATATGGTGGCGTAACGCAGATGGCGTTGAGTGAATAGTTAAGAAGCCCCGAACCTGCTGACGGTTTGTGGGCGTGGTTAAACGTTCCATAGTTCTCCTTGCAAGGTTGCCCAAATGCGACCTTCCCCAGCAGCATTTTCGGCTCA
>CAZCDF010000078.1:0-3885 GCA_964497665.1 uncultured Candidatus Planktophila sp.
TCGCAGCTATCGCAGAATCAGCCACTTTGGCTGTTGATGCAAAGGCCAAAGCGCTCAAAGCAGCTGGCCGTCCAGTTATTGGCTTTGGTGCAGGTGAACCAGATTTTCCTACTCCTGATTACATTGTTGAAGCAGCCGCTGCTGCAACAAAGGTTGCGGCAAACCATCGCTACACACCAACGCCAGGTTTACCAGATCTGCGCGATGCAATCGTTGCTAAAACAAAGCGTGACAGCAATTATGAAATCACAGCTGACCAAGTTTTAGTTACAAATGGTGGAAAACAATCTGTGTACCAAGCATTTGCTTCGATTATTGATCCAGGTGATGAAGTTCTTCTACCTTCTCCTTTTTGGACCACTTACCCAGAGTGTGTGAAGTTGGCTGGCGGAGTTAGTGTTGAAGTTTTCGCAGATGAGACCCAGAATTATTTGGTAACTGTTGAACAGTTAGAAGCTGCGCGAACACCAAAAACAAAAGCCCTTCTTTTCTGCTCTCCATCCAATCCAACGGGTTCTGTTTACTCTGTTGAGCAAGTTAAGGCCATTGGTGAATGGGCATTCAAGAACAATATCTGGGTTATCTCAGATGAGATTTATGAGCATCTTCTTTATGACGGTGCAACCGCCCCATCACTTCCGGTTTTAGTTCCTGAACTTGCAGATACTTGCATCATTATTAATGGTGTTGCAAAAACATACGCGATGACAGGTTGGCGAGTAGGTTGGATGATCGGTCCTAAGGATGTCATCAAGGCAGCAACTAATTTGCAATCACACTTGACCTCAAATGTTTCAAATGTTTCACAGCGTGCAGCAATTGCAGCGCTGAATGGAAACCTTGATGCGGTTCACAAGATGGGAGAAGCATTTAATCGTCGCCGTAAGTTAATAGTCGGATTGCTCAATGAGATTCCTGGATTTGAGTGCCCAACTCCAACCGGTGCTTTTTATGTTTACCCATCTGTTAAAGGTGTACTTGGAAAAACGATCCGAGGTAAGACGCCAACAACATCTGCAGAATTAGCGACCTTGCTTCTAGACGAGGTTGAGGTTGCAGCGGTGCCCGGTGAAGCCTTTGGTCCATCTGGATACCTGCGCTTCTCATACGCAACAAGCGATGAGGATATTGTCGAAGGTATTGGCCGTATCAAAAAGCTACTTACTGAAGGCTAAATCTCTACCCCAACAAGATTTACTTCAGCTTCAAGGGTTATTCCAAACACCTCTTTGACTTGATTGCGTGCGCGCTTTGCAAGTTCTGCAATATCTGCAGCGGTTGCTGTTCCCGAGTTAGTAAGTGCGAGAACATGCTTTGTAGAAATACGTGCTCCCCCGATTTCATCACCCTTGTGTGTGCCAGAGTTTTCTATCAACCAAGCAGCGGAAATTTTTACTCTTCCATCATTTAATGGCCACTTGGGAGCGGCATTAGGTAACTCATCTGCTTGTTGCTGCGAAATAATTGGGTTAGTAAAAAATGAACCTGCCGACCACGAATCATGATCATCAGGTGACAACAACATTCCCTTACTTGCGCGAAGCTCTAAGACTGCTTTTCGTGTTTCTCTAACAGGCGCTTTGTCTCCGGGTTCGACACCTAACTTCTTTGCTAGCTCAAGATAAGTAATCGGATCACTCATTTCGCCAATTCGAATCTGAAACTGCACATCTAATACAACATATCGTCCAGGATGAGCCTTGAAGTAAGAGTTACGATATTGAAACTGACACTCATTGTTTGTAAAAGTTTTAATCTCTTTATTTTGACGATCATAAGTTCGAACTCGAGTAATAAACTCAGATACTTCATGACCATAAGCGCCAATGTTTTGAATGGGAGCAGCACCCACCGTTCCGGGAATTCCGCTCAAGGTTTCAAGCCCTGCATAACCACGATCTATTGTTGTTTGAACAAAGGTATCCCAATCCTCGCCGGCGCCAATTGTTAAAGTGGCACCGCTGCAAGCATCTACCTCCGCCTGTACCGAGTTATTTGAAATGCGAATTACAGTGCCATCAAAACCATTGTCAGAGATTAGAAGATTGGTTCCGCCGCCGATAATCAGAACTGGAGAATCACCTGCACCCTCAATCGCTGCGATAATCTCCGCCTCGGTAGAAACTTGAATGACCTTTTTTGCCGGTCCACCCACCCGCAAGCTGGTGTATTGAGATAACTCGGTCATGAAAGAAGGTTACCTGCGAGGAGACAAAATTGCGGTTTTACCTCTGTACTTATCGAGGATACGGTCGTAATTCTTCTTTGATTGCACTTCGCGGTAATCGGGATCGGCATCGTGGTAACCATGATGACGGTCCTGAATTAATGGCAGCTCCATTTGCAGTAACCGCCCACCAGCTTGGCGAATCTTGAGCGAGTACTCGATATCCGCATTTCGATAATACAAAGCTCGTGGATTAAATCCGCCCACCTCAATCATCGCTTCGCGATTAAATGCCATGAAGTATGAGAACAAAACATCGACTTCACCTGGTCCCTTGTCATCAACACTGCGCCACTCATCATCGGTGTTAATTAATCCGCCGCGCCAACCAACCGCAACATACTCACCTTTTTGTAACTCTGCTACAACCGGTGCAATTGCATCACCAGTAAAGCGAGTCGAAGGATCCATGATGATTACATACTTACTCTTAACTTTTTCAAGAAAAACGTTGGCGCAATCTCCCCATGCAGCACCTGGGTTAACTGCAATTAAATAGGTTCGCTTATCCATCTGTTCAAATAGTGCACCGGCATCGCCGATGGAAATAATCGCAATAGCACAATCACTATTTGCTTTGATAGTTTTAACTGTTTCAAGTGCATCATCTGTAAAGCCGTCGACAATTAACCCGACAGTTAAATCTGTCTCTAAATCTATTGGTCGAATATCACGTGGATATGCCAAGGTTATATAAGACTTCTTGGGCCGTAATTCATATCCACCAGCAACATCTATGACTTCAAAGCCTGCCTGCAGCAACTCATCACGATACTTATCTGCCAAAGCAAAATCTTTTGCCGCTCTTGCATCCATACGTGCTTGCGCAAGAGTGGTTACTGAATCTGGAATGCTCACTTAACCACCACCGCTTCCGAGAGTCCAAAAACCTTTACACCAGCAGAAGTTGCACTTAGTTCAAGTGTTACTTCATTTCCTTCAACCTTGGTAACTGTTGCAGATACTGTTAGATCAACCTTCTCAAGAGCAGGCACTACAACAGGTTTCATAAACCGACCCGAAAACTCTTTAATCTGTTGCGCTCCACCAGCCCAGTCGGAGACAAATTTACCGACAAGTGCCATCGTTAACATTCCATGTGCAATCACATCGGGAAGCCCTACCGCCTTTGCAAAATCTTCATTCTGGTGGATTGGATTCTGATCTCCACTAGCATCGGCATACGCCTTCAACATCGCTCGATCGAGGTAAAAAACTTTTTCTTCAAGTGTGGCTCCAACTTGAATCATGCGCGAACTACCAAAGTTGACCAGGTTGAAACAACTAAATCTTTCCCAGAGTGCAGCTCTGATCGAACCGTCACAATCTCATTTCCCGAAGAGACCTTGTAGCTTTCAATTGTTGAAGAACATTTCAAAGAATCCCCCGCAACAATTGCTCGCTTAAGTTCAAAACGCTGATCTCCATGAACCACTCGAGTCCAATCCAATCCAATTTCAGGGTTAGACAAAATCTCTTGAAACTTTTCGAGGGTGATTCGAATTGAAAAGGTTGGCGGAGCTACCGAAGTATTACTTTCTGAGAGCACAGCACAAAAGGCATCTATTTCAGATTGTGTGACAGTTACTAACTCAGCACCTTCAAAGGTGCGCCCGACCGAATCGGGATTGAGCATTAGCGAGTTTCGCGGTGAAGAG
>CAZCDF010000079.1:0-3763 GCA_964497665.1 uncultured Candidatus Planktophila sp.
CGCATCATCGATGTGTACAGCGAGTTCCGCAAGGAAGATGTTCAGGATGAGATTGAAGAAGAGATCGAACCAATTCGTGAGGTTCCACGTTTAGCTGTTATTCGCGAAGAGCCAGATGATGAGGCATCACGAGATGGAATCACCGCACGGGCAAAGGTCCCAAGCTGGGATGAAATCATGTTTGGTATCAAGCCTGAGGACAAGTAGTTAACTTAGAGTTGTTGTAAGTAATCCGACCTGAGATTCAATTTCACTATCTGAACCATGATGTCCAACCATTGCACCTTCTTTATCTGCACGTTCGGGATCTAGTAAAACCAATCCCCCACGAGCAATTGCAATTACCTCACCCATTCGATCAACGGCATCAGCGCTTAGTTGAGCACCGAAAAGATCGCTAGAAATTGCTTCTTCGCGGGTTAGTACCAACGCTTTTTCCTGTAAATACTGTTGCCACAATGAAGCGGCATCAACACGTGCTTGCGCTGAATCACTATCTAGGTACAGGTGGCGAGCACGTGGTTCTCCAGCAATAACACTGACGCCGGTTAACAACGGATTGTCCTGACCAATGATGATCTTTTCCTCAACATTAATCATTCCGTGATCAGAGGTCACCCAGATACGGGTTCCCTTTGGTACTTCCTTCATTAACTGCGAAACCATTTGGTCAATCGCCGATAATGCTGCAATCCACTTATCGCTACCGACACCATCGGAATGACCAGCATTATCTAAATCATTGACATACAAATAAACAAAGGATGGCGTTTTCTGCAGTGCTTGCTTAGTTTCGCTGACTAAATCCGCAACTACATTTGCACCTTTGTACTCTGCTCCGCGAAAAACCGCTCGGGTGAATCCAGAGTTCTCGTAACGCTTGGCAGCCACATGGGTCACTGAGATTCCAACTTTAGCTGCGCGTTGAAAAAGAGTTTCGACTGGTTGCCAGTTTTCGGGGTCTACTCGTTCATCCCATTTCAAAGCATTGAGCAATCGACCACCACTGCGTGGAACTTGAACTGTGTATCCCAACATTCCATGCACGCCCGGAAGTTCACCTGTCGTTAAAGTTGCAAGTGAGGTTGCTGTTGTTGAAGGAAATGATGTCTGCACCAAACCATGATTGAACATACGGCTCATTGTTGGCATTACATCGGCGTACTGTGACAAAGTGTCAAAGCCAAAGCCATCAATCAAAAACAATAGCTCGCGTCCATTGGGTGAGATACCTACATTTAAGTGATCAACAGCACTGTCCAACCCAAGGGAGGAAAAGATGGAAGGAGTTACCTGGGACAGATGCACGGAGTTATCTTCCCACGAGTGTGTACTAGAGTTCGTCTATGGAGAACGCAATTAAGTTATCTGCAGAGGTTGCCAACGCCCTGAAGGCTGGAAAGCCTATTGTGGCCCTGGAATCAACAATTATTAGCCATGGATTGCCACGTCCATCAAATCTTGAGGTTGCCCTCGAGTGCGAGCGAATTGTTCGTGATGCAGGCGCAGTACCTGCAACTATCGCACTGCTTGATGGAAAAATCTTGGTCGGTTTAGAGCAAACTGAACTTGAAGCGATTGCAAATCGAGATGACATCTCGAAGGCATCTATCCGCGATCTAGCTATCATCGTTGCGCAAGGCAAGAGCGCTGCGACAACTGTAGCGGCAACTGCCCATATTGCCGCCCTTGCTGGAATTCATATCTTTGCTACTGGTGGACTTGGTGGCGTTCATAGAGGTGCCAATGAATCCTTTGATGAATCTGCAGATTTAACAGCGCTTGCCAATGTCGATATGACCATGATCTGTGCAGGAGTGAAATCAATTTTGGATGTTCCTGCAACATTAGAGCGACTTGAAACCTTGGCGATCAGCCTTGTCGGTTACAAGACAACCGCTTTTCCAGGTTTCTATCTCACTGATTCAGGATTCACACTTGAACATCGTGTTGATACGCCTGAAGAGATCGCGGCGATCATCAAGGCGCGTAAAGGTGTTGGCACCTTGAGTAAAGCACTAGTCGTTGCAAACCCTGTTGAAAAGGAGATGGACAAGGCTCGTCACGATGCCATCCTGAAATCAGGTTTAGAGAAGGCCGAAAGAGAAGGTGTAGTTGGAAAAGCGGTTACGCCATTCTTACTTGAACATTTCCACACCACATCTAAGGGTGAATCTTTAGCTATCAACACAGAAATCATTAAAGCTAACTGCTTGTTAGGTGCACAGATTGCCGTGGCACTTCAATGAAAAAAATTCTGTGTATCGGCGATTTAGCACTAGATGTTATTTCGCAGCTAAAAGAGCCGATCAACTACGGAAATGACACCGCCAGCAGAATCTCGAGCCACCCAGGTGGGCAGGCTGCAAATGTTGCTACTTGGATTACCCGCACAAACTCAAAGGCACATTTAGTAGCGCGCACAGGTAATGATCCCGTTGGTTTTGCCCTTATTTCAGATCTTGATAAGTACGGCGTAGAACACCTCAATTTGATGCACAGCGGACGCCCAACAGGTGTTGTCGTAATTTTGGTTGATGCCAATGGTGAGCGCACAATGTTTCCCGACAATGGTGCAAACGCAGATCTTGAAGCATCCGACCTGCCTCCACTAGATGATATTGATGGTGTGTATTTATCAGGTTACGCACTTCTGGATTTCCGTAGTCGCGATGCGGTTCTTGAGATGATCAAAAAGATTAAGGCCGCCGGAAAGCCAATCTTCTTTGACCCAACAACAACTGGGGCGATGAAGATCGTTAGCCGTGAAGAGGTTTTATCGTGGGTTTCAATGATGGATGGCATCCTTCTCAACAGCGAAGAGGCTTTGTATCTCGGAGATTCCAAGGATGTTGTGACAGCTGAAGAAAATCTTGCCCAGTACACACCTCTTGTTGTTATTAAGTTGGGTTCAAAGGGTGCAATGGCAATCAATGGCACCAATACAGCCAAAGTCTCAGCGGTTACTACCAATGTTGTCGATACAACTGGTGCTGGTGACTCCTTTGCTGCTGGATTTATTCCGAAGTGGCTAGAAACAAGTGATCTCACTGCAGCACTTTCGGCCGGAGCTGCATTGGCTGCAAAGTGTGTTTCATCAGTTGGGGCGCGCCCTCCCCTAAATTAAGGCTGACTCTTGGCAGAATGCCCCAATGGCAACTGCGAAGACACCCGCGAAATCTGCGGCAAAGGGTAAGAAACCAGCTGGACCAAAGCCCGGCGAGTACCCAGGAAAGATCGTTGATATCGATGTTTCCAAAGAGGTTTCAGAATCCTTTCTTGAATACGCATACTCAGTTATTTACTCACGTGCTCTTCCTGATGCACGTGATGGTTTAAAACCTGTTCACCGTCGCATCCTTCATCAGATGGCGGATATGGGTCTTCGCCCAGAGCGCGGACATGTAAAGAGTGCACGTGTTGTTGGTGAGGTTATGGGTAAGTTGCACCCGCACGGAGATGGCGCAATTTACGATGCATTAGTTCGTATGGCGCAGAGTTTCTCAATGGGATTGCCATTAATTGATGGCCACGGAAACTTTGGATCACTCGATGCAGGTCCTGCAGCGATGCGTTACACCGAGGCACGTTTAGCACCAGCTGCAATGTCGATGGTTGCTGAAGCTGATGAAGACACCGTTGATTTTGGTCCAAATTATGATGGACAGCTTTCTGAGCCAATAGTTTTGCCTGCTGCATATCCAAACCTGCTCGTAAATGGTGGTTCTGGAATCGCTGTTGGTATGGCAACCAATATGGCACC
>CAZCDF010000080.1:0-3730 GCA_964497665.1 uncultured Candidatus Planktophila sp.
GCGCTTGGCTCTTTGGTAATTGAGCGTTCAGGAATTGGTGGGGTCTCACCACGTTGGATTGCTAGTGCGTTGCGATATCTGGAAAGTGCCCAGACATCGGTTTTGTAAATATCTTTAATCGGAGCAAAGCCACCAACAGCATCGCCATACAAGGTTGAGTACCCAACAGCTAGCTCGCTCTTGTTACCCGTTGCCAAAACTAAGTGACCTTCTTGGTTAGAAATTCCCATCAAGGTTGTTCCGCGAACACGTGCCTGCAGGTTTTCTTCCGCTAAACCCTTTAAAACAACATTGTTCATAAAGGCATCAACCATTGGTGCAATCGGCGTGACTCTGAAGTGAATGCCCGTGGCATCTGCCAGAGCTTGTGCATCTTCTACGGAATGGTTTGAAGAATACTTACTTGGCATCGCAACACCATTGACCCGTTTTGCCCCCAGTGCATCGATCGCAATTGCTGCAACTAAGGCCGAATCAATTCCACCGGAAAGCCCTAAGACAACTGATCTAAAACCATTCTTGCCAACGTAGTCGCGAAGCCCCATAACAAGTGCTTGCCACATCTCTGCTTCATCGGAAAGCGGTGTGGCAATTGATGAAAGAGCTGGGGTTGCATGCGAGGTCGGCACTTCGGAAATAACAACATCAGGACGAGAGCTGCCTTCTTCGCACTCAATATCGATAACAATCAATTGGTCATCAAACTGCGCGGTACGAGCAAGAACTGATCCATCCTTACCCACCACGATGCTGTCACCGTCAAAGACCAGATCATCCTGGCCACCTGTCATATTGACGTAGGCAACAGGGGCGCTTATCTCCTTGGCCCGCTTTTGCACCAGCGCTAATCGCACATCATCCTTATTGCGTTCAAATGGAGAACCATTGGGAACTACAAGCAGTCCTGGTGTTCGAGATGCGATGGATTCAAGTGAGTGCCAAATATCTTCACAAATAGCAACGGCAACATCGACTCCGTGAATTCGAACGACCAAGCTTTGATCCCCCGCCACAAAGTTTCGGAACTCATCAAAGACTCCGTAATTAGGCAGATGGCGCTTTACATATGTAGCTCTGATTTTTCCATTATGAATAACTGCAACAGCATTTTTTGGCCCTTGGTCCAAGTAACCAACGATGGCCACGATGTCACCCGTGATGCTTGCTGCGATTTCCTGAACCGCCCGGATGCTGGCTGCTTGAAAGGATGGTCGAAGCGCTAAATCCTCAACCGGGTATCCCGTCACAATCATTTCGGGAAAAACAATCAGGTTGGCGCCATGATCTTTTGCCGTTGTAACCGCCGCAGCGATCAGCCCAGCGTTACCCGCAAGGTCTCCAACCGTTGGGTTGATTTGGGCAAGAGCTACGCGCAACTTCATTTTTCAAGTGTAACGGGGGTAGCATTTGGTGCGTACCCGGGGACCACCTACGTGGCTTCGAGGAGAGGAAACTATGGAGTCTTTATACGGCGGCGCTGTGCACCGACGCATCACAATCTTGGATCTTGCCGCCGCAAAAAAGCGAGGCGAAAAGTGGGCGATGCTTACCGCTTATGAATCGATGACCGCCGAGATCTTTGATGAGGCAGGCATTCCCGTACTTTTAGTTGGCGATAGCGCCGGCAACAATTTCTTAGGTGAAGAGAACACAATTCCGGTCACCGTAGATGAGTTAATCCCCTTGGCTCGTGCCGTTGTTCGCGGCTCCAAGCGAGCATTGGTTGTAGCAGATCTGCCCTTTGGTTCATACGAGGCCTCGGCAGAGTTAGCGCTGGCCACATCGATTCGATTTTTCAAAGAGTCTGGTGCCATGGCGGTAAAGCTTGAAGGCGCACATATTGAAACTGTTAAGAAGTTAGTTGCCAGCGGCATTCCGGTGATGGGCCACTTGGGTCTGACCCCGCAATCGATGCATCAACTAGGTGGGTATCGAGTTCAAGGTCGCACCGATGGAGATGCAATTGTTGAAGCCGCCCTTGCCCTTGAAGCAGCTGGTGCATTTGCAATCGTTCTTGAATTAGTTCCGGCAGAACTGGCAGCCAGAATTACCGCCACCCTTTCGATTCCAACCATTGGTATTGGTGCAGGAGTAAATTGCGATGCACAAGTATTGGTGTGGACAGATTTAATGGGAATTACCAAGAAGGCCCCGAAGTTAGCAAAGGCCTATCGCAACCTGCGGGCTGAGATGTTGGCGGCAACTGTCGAGTTTGCCGATGATGTGCGTGCTGGCAACTTCCCGACAGAGGCGCAGAGCTTCAACTAGTGTTGCGTTGTGGCAAATTTTGCAATTGATCTAGCTCCCTTAAGGAAGTCCAGGGACTTTTCATTGCTGTGGGCTGCCGGCCTGATCTCTTACTTCGGTTCGATGATCACCTATGTTGCGGTGCCCTTCCAGATCAAGGAGCTCACCGGCTCTTATGTTGCCGTCGCAATCAGTGGCCTTGTTGAAATTGTTCCCTTGGTTCTCTTTGGCCTATACGGCGGAGTCTTGGCCGATGCTTTAGATCGCAAGAAATTGATCTGGGTAACTGAGTTGCTATCACTACTTTTTACAGCAATTTTGCTCATTAACTCGATGATGGATTCACCTAATTTGCTCTTGATTTACATAGTCTCGGGATTATTTGCCGCCACCAGCGGTTTACGACAACCAGCGATGCAGGCAGCTCTTCCGCGACTTGTGGATCATGAAGATATGACGGCGGCGGCGGCATTGATGAGTCTTCGCTGGCAGGTAGGTGTCATCGTGGGGCCAGCTATAGGTGGAGTCTTGATCGCTTCATATTCAGTTGCCGTCGGATACGCCGCAGATATTGCAACCTTCATTATCTCCATCGCCCTCATCGCCTTTATGAAAAACATCCCGCCTTCTCATGAGGCCGAAGCCCCATCTCTGTCAGCGTTAATTGATGGGGTCAGGTACGCCTTTAGTAGAAAGGATTTATTGGGAACATATTTAATTGATTTAGCCGCGATGTTTTTTGCAATGCCCACCGCCTTGATTCCATTTTGGGCAGATCAGTTGGGATCACCATGGGCCTTGGGGTTGCTGTATGCAGCCGGCACCGTTGGTTCAATTGTGATCACATTGACAAGTGGATGGACAAAAAATGTTCACTTCTATGGCCGGGCAATAATGTGGGCAGCTATCGGATGGGGTGTTGCCATCGCATTCTCAGGGATGACAAATTACCTATGGCTGGTGCTGCTATTTCTCACCTTGGCCGGGGCCTCCGACATGATCAGCGCCCTCTTTAGATCTGCGATGTGGAACCAAACTATCCCCGACAATCTTCGGGGGCGTCTTGCTGGAATCGAATTGTTGTCTTATTCCATCGGACCTCTTGCAGGCCAGATGCGTGCAGCGGGAATGGCGGCGGCTACTACCTTGAGTATTTCGGTAACAAGTGGCGGAGTCATCTGCGTTATTGCTGTCGTGTTACTGGCCAGTTTTCTTCCAGATTTTAGAAAATTCGACATCAGAACCAATAAATATGCCCTCGAAAATCAGAAAATGGCGGAAAATTTACGCGTAAACCCTCAATCAGAGGGCGAGAATTCCTAACTTGACAGAGATTTGTGGGATTTTCATCAATTTTGCAGTGAACTTTAATTTGGCAGATTAAAAATCTACGAAATTTTCGCAAATGCATAAAAAAATATAAAAATAAATTTGCGACACGCACTAAATTTTTTCTCACAAAATGTTGGCATTTTTGCCCAAT
>CAZCDF010000081.1:0-3667 GCA_964497665.1 uncultured Candidatus Planktophila sp.
GAGGTCGTACAGGGTCCAAAGGGTCCTCAGGCTGATGCAGTAAACCCTGCCTAATAAACACTAACTATTAAAAAACCCCGCCGGGTAACTGGCGGGGTTTTTTATTTACTTCCTTTTTTCATTAACCGGCTCTGGTGGAAGATCACCAATCTTTAACCGCTTAGCTTCAACCTCTTTTGCAGGTGAAAGATCTTTTCCAGCTTTCCATGCATCTAAGTATTTCCATGGCCACACCATTCCGCGACGTACCCACCAGGTTTGTGGTGGCGTGCTCCAGGAAAGACCAAAGTGAATGTGCGGCTTAGTTCCACGCGCACTTCCCGTTGTTCCAACAGTTCCCAATAGTCGACCAACTTTCACTGCCACACCTGGCTGAATACTTTGTGGAATGGTGCGCAAATGTGATGCATAGTAACGAACACCATCATCTCCAATAAACGAGACATACAAACCGCCACGATCAATTCCTAAATTTGTTTTACCTGACCAGGTATCGACGCGATTAACTTCATCGATAACACCTGAAGTAACCGCAACATAACGGCAACCAACATTGGCGAAAATATCTGTTGCTGGATAACTGTGGTGGGCTTTTGGATATGTGTATTCACAACCAGTGATTGGAAAAACATAGTTTGGCGCAGCTTGTGCGGGAGAAATCAATGTTGCCATCATCAAAGCCGCTATCGCAATAGCCTTTATTCTCATTGGGCTAGGTTAATGCTGCACGATCCAATTTCGCGGTAACTACCATGTGAGGGACAGTGAGCGCCCACACAACAACTAATGCCATCCAAAAGAACTCATCTGAGAAATCTTGTCCGCTCAATGCCAATCCCCCAGCTACAACAAAGGTTCCAACAAGGGCTGGCAATCCTGGAATCACCGCATGTGAAAACGCTTGTCTGGGCATTCCTTGAGTTAAATCCTCAATAGATCGAGGCAATGACAAGGTCAAGCGAGCTGTATGCCTCATCGCATGCCAACAACCAAAGTACACAGCAAATGCGATCAGTGGTGGCGCAATATGAGCAAGAAGAAGTAACAGCGTGAGATCTAAAGCTTCTCTCATTCTCTTACCGATAATCATGACTATTACTGCCAGAATCGCAAAAGCAGTTACCGCAAACAAGATTTGTGAGTCAAAACCTTGGTGCCAGTTGATCAAGGTGGGATTTACAGATGCCAATGCTTCAGTACTAGCTGAGTTCACCAATGGGATGAAGACTGGAGTAAAGCCAGCGGCCGGAATATAAAACCAGCGATTGAGTTTTGATTGAGGCTGAGTGCGTCTATCAATCTCGCTAATAAAGGCGGCATCACCAATTCCAAAGTGGATCGCACTCATGAACAAAACAATGATGAAACCGATGGTATTGAATTGAAGAATCCCAATAACTGCTACAACCGCAACGGCGACATAAATGACTATAAAGGCGACCATCTTCAGCGGCGCAGCCTTAGGCAGAGTTACCAGGTGATCGAGAGCTCCATGTGGAATACCAATTGCCAGGGCGATGATCGCAACAACAATCTGCCAACCCATAGAACTGGAGTTGAGTAACTCAGAGAATATTAAGGTGAGCAGAATTCCGACCGCTGCAGCGATCGATGAGAACAAACGAACGCGATTGAAAAGTGCAACTGCGTTTTCCTGCATGTCTGCCCCCTTTTTGACAACCCTATCAAAGGTGGATGTGAGAAGATCTGACGTGGAAAAATTTGGCTACATGGCGATGCTTGCCTTCACCGTTTGCGGCTCTTTTTGGTTGGAATTTGTTTTGAAAACCAGCGTTCTACGTCGCTGGAAGCGAGCACTGCTGAGCATCCTTCCAATCAGCACTCTCTTTTTGATTTGGGATGCCTATGCAATCGCTCAAGGACATTGGTTCTTCAATCGAGATCGCATGCTGGGCATTTACGGACCATTTGATATTCCGCTCGAAGAGTTTCTTTTCTTCATCATTGTGCCAATGGCTGCGATTCTGACCATTGAAGGCGTAACTACAGTGAAACCTCACCTTCGCGAAAAAGAGTTCGGCAAAGGCGATAGCAAATGATCTATAGCGATATCGCAGTAGCTGCTGTCTTTGTTGCAGTATGTGTAGATCTATTTGTCTTCAAGAACTCACTTCTTACTCGCTTAGCTTTCTGGCTTTCATACATGATTATTCTTCCTTTCCAATTAATGACTAATTGGTGGCTGACTCACATTCGTGATGATGGAAAAGGAATTGTCATGTACGACCCAGATTCAATTACGGGATATCGCATTGCGGCAGCCCCGATTGAGGATCTGCTCTTTGGTTTTGCGCTCATACTCTCAGTCATGGGTCTATGGGAGTTCTGGGGTCGCAGAGGATTCCAGCGCGAGAAAAATTCGCGGTAAAGTTCGCAACTGTTAGGGGCGGTAGCTCAGTTGGTTAGAGCCCGGAACTCATAATTCCGTCGTCGTCGGTTCGAGCCCGACCCGCCCCACCAGATTAATTCTTAAGTTGAGCAATATCCAATAACTCTTCATTAATAGGAGTATCTGTTGGGCAACTTGCATTCAATGTAGCGATTTCATCATCTGTGAGTTCAATGTAAACGCCCTTGAGCGAATCTAAAATCGATGACGCTGTAGAGGCTCCAGGAATTGGAATTGAGGTTGGAAATTGATTCAGATGCCAAGCAATGGTTAATGCATAAGGAGAAACGCCTTTGCTTTCGGCCATTTCCTTGAAAGCACCAATTTCACCAGTGGCTAGTTTTTTAAAGGCTCTGTTTCCGGCCAAAGGTGACCAAGGAAGATATGCAATCCCATATTCATTACAAATATCGATTACTTCCGGCCAGTGGCGGTAGTTAGGACTAAATTCATTTTGCACTGAGACAATTCCGCCTTGTTGCGGAGTTCCGCCAGCCTTGATTGCATGGCGCAACATTTGTGCATTGACATTACTGAGCCCGATTTCTGCAACGTAACCATGCTCTTTTAAGGACATCACATTGTCGAACTGTTCTTCATATGAAATCGCAGGATCTGTTCGGTGATGTTGCCACAAAGGAATTTTGCTTAAACCCAGTTTGTAAGCCGATGCCTCAACAGCGCGGTACAAATAGTGCCGGCTTGAATTACGGCCAGAGATTCCAAACTTAGAACCATCTTTTTGCCGGGTAATGCCAGCCTTTGTTGTGATGACAACTTTGCTCTTTTGTTCAGGTGTCCCATTCCAGGTAGAAAATGCTTTTCCAACCAAAAGCTCGTTATGGCCCATTGTGTTCCAACTTGGTGCATAGATATCTGCGGTATCTAATAGAGTGATACCCGCATCCAATGCAGCATGAATTGCTCCAATAGCTGCATCTGGTTGGTTAAGTAAATCGGGGTGCCGATCGTTAGGAAAAGACAGATGCATGCATCCCATACCAACAGCTGATACTGAATATGGACCAAGCCTGCGCTGAGGAATCATCTGGCTATCGTATTACTACCCGTTTAAATCAAAGCGATCGGCGTTCATTACCTTGGTCCATGCGGCAACAAAGTCTTTAACAAACTTTTCCTTGTTGTCGTTTTGTGCGTAGACCTCGGAGTATGAGCGAAGAATCGAGTTTGAACCAAAGACGAGATCTACACGTGTAGCGGTCCAATCAACAGATCCGGTCTTGCGATCACGGATGT
>CAZCDF010000082.1:0-3625 GCA_964497665.1 uncultured Candidatus Planktophila sp.
TTTTTATGTCATTTCGCGCCATCCCCGCAGCTGTTGATCTGCCTGCCGTCGAACACTCAATTTTGAAGTTCTGGCGCGAAAACTCAATCTTTGAAAAGACCGTTGCAGCTCGTGAAGGCGCACCTGCCTGGACATTTTATGAAGGTCCCCCAACTGCAAATGGAATGCCGGGAACTCACCACATCGAAGCACGCGTCTTTAAAGATTTGTTTCCACGATTTCACACAATGAAGGGCAAGCAAGTTACCCGTAAAGCGGGTTGGGATTGCCACGGTTTGCCTGTTGAAATCGCAGTTGAAAAGGAGCTGGGTTTTTCTGGCAAGGGCGATATCGAAAAGTTTGGCATCGCACCATTTAATGACAAGTGTCGCGAATCTGTTCAGCGTCACGTGAGCGCCTTTACCGACATGACAGATCGAATGGGCTTCTGGGTTGATTTTGATGAGGCGTATTGGACTATGTCACCTGAGTATGTTGAATCTGTGTGGTGGTCTCTCAAAGAGATTTGGAAAAAGGGGTTGCTGGTACAAGATCATCGCGTTGCTCCGTACTGCCCTCGATGTGGAACAGGTTTATCAGATCACGAGTTAGCTCAAGGGT
Source organism: uncultured Candidatus Planktophila sp. (assembly GCA_964497665.1). Taxonomy (GTDB): domain Bacteria; phylum Actinomycetota; class Actinomycetes; order Nanopelagicales; family Nanopelagicaceae; genus Planktophila. The sequence continues at coordinate 601 of CAZCDF010000082.1, forward strand.
ATGAAACTGTCACCGACCCATCTGTTTTTGTTCGCTTTCCAGTGACATCAGGTGAGTTAGCTGTGCTCAAGGCATCGCTGTTGGTGTGGACGACAACTCCTTGGACCTTAGTCTCCAATACCGCAATTGCTGTGCATCCAGAGGTTGAGTACGTTGTAATCGAAGTTACAGATGAAGATAAGACTGAAGTTTTAGTTGTTGCACAGAATTTAATGGATGCGGTTAAGGGCGAGAAAAAGATTCTTAAGACCCTTCTTGGAAAAGAGCTTGAGCGCCTTACCTACAAGCGTCCCTTTGCTTACATCGAGATTCCAGATGCTCACTTTGTCGTTCTTGCCACATATGTGACTACTGAAGATGGAACTGGTTTAGTTCACCAAGCACCTGCCTTTGGCGCCGATGACTTAGCGGTTTGTCGCAGTTATGGCTTGCCGGTTGTAAATCCAATTGCACCCGATGGACATTTCTTACCTGATGTTCCGGTTGTGGGTGGAGTGTTTTTCAAGGATGCTGACAAGGCTTTGGTGAAGGAACTTAAAGCAAGCGGTGCCTTGTATAAGCATCAGCAGTATGAGCACACATACCCACATTGCTGGCGTTGCCACACAGCGTTGATGTACTACGCACAGCCATCGTGGTACATCCGCACGACATCTATTAAGGATGCACTTCTTCGTGAAAATGCAGCCACCGATTGGCACCCTGAAACAATTAAGGAAGGTCGTTACGGCGATTGGCTGAACAACAATATTGACTGGGCGCTTTCGCGTAACCGTTACTGGGGAACTCCTTTGCCTATCTGGCGTTGTGAAAACAAGCATGAAATCTGTGTTGATTCACTTAAGGAGCTTGGCGCCCTTGCTGGACAAGAGCTTTCTAACTTAGATCCTCACCGTCCATTTGTAGATGACATCACCTTTGCCTGTGCTGAGTGTTCGCAAACAATGACCCGAGTTCCAGAGGTAATCGATTGCTGGTATGACTCTGGTGCGATGCCTTTTGCGCAATGGGGATATCCGCACAAGGAAGGCTCTGTGGAAAAGTTCAAAGCCTCCTACCCTGCCGACTTTATTTGTGAAGCGATCGATCAGACACGTGGTTGGTTCTACACATTAATGACGATCGGAACATTGGTATTTGATCAATCCTCTTACAAAACGGTGCTGTGTCTTGGACATATCCTGGATAAGGATGGTCGCAAGATGAGCAAGCACCTTGGCAATGTTCTAGAACCAATGGCACTCATGGATCAACATGGTGCCGACGCAGTTCGTTGGTACATGTTGGCTGCAGGTTCTCCATGGGCTGCTCGACGCGTGGGCCATGACAGCATTAATGAGGTTGTTCGCAAGACTTTATTGACCTATTGGAACACTGTCTCATTCCATTCTCTCTACGCCAAAGCATCTAACTTCGAACTTTCTCAAACCCCTGCATTATCTGAACGTCCATTGATGGATCGTTGGATTATCTCTGAACTCAATACATTGGTGCAGGAAGTTGATGCAGCGCTAGAGGATTTTGATTCTCAGATCGCAGGTCGAGCACTCGCCCGCTTTATCGACGATCTATCTAATTGGTATGTACGCCGCTCCCGTAGACGTTTCTGGGATGGAGATGTTGCAGCATTGGGAACATTGCACGAGTGTTTGGTGACCTTGACCCAACTGCTAGCCCCACTTGTTCCATTTATTACAGAACAGGTATGGCAGGAGTTAGTTATCCCTGCAGATTCGAAGCAAGCTGCATCGGTTCACCTTTCCAATTGGCCATCGGTAAATGTTGGCGCAATTGATACCGTGCTCGCCGCTCAAGTTGCTCTCACACGACGCATTGTTGAGTTAGGTCGTGCCACTCGCGCAGAGTCTGGAATCAAGATTCGCCAACCCTTGGGTCGGGCACTCATCGCAGCAAGCGGCTGGTCGACTCTCCCCGAGGCGATGCGTGAACAAATCGCCGATGAACTCAATGTTCAAACCTTGCAGGACATTGCAACCGCCGATGGCGATCTCGTTGATATCAGCGTAAAAGCCAACTTCAAATCTCTAGGCGCTAAGTTTGGTGGAGCGGTTCAGGAGATCGCTAAGGCGATCGCCACTACTGATGCGACTGTGTTAGTGAAAACACTACGTTCATCTGGAGTCACAACTGTAGGAACTTGGGAGATCACACTTGATGATCTAGTGATTACCGAGGTTCCCAAGAGTGGATGGAGCGTTTCATCCCATGATGGAGAGAGCGTTGCGCTAGATCTTGAGCTAACTCCAGCACTTATTGCCGCTGGAAATGTTCGAGAGGTAATCAGATTTATTCAGGAGCGTCGCAAAAGCGATGGCTTTGATATTTCAGATCGCATCAAGGTGAGCTGGAATGCAACTGATGAGATCGCAGCTGCGATTGAAACCGATCTTGCTCATATCGCCGATGAGGTGCTGGCGGTATCTATGACACGTGATGCTGGATTGGTGATTAAGGATATAGAGATTGGTGTTGAGGTTGCACTGGTAAAGCAGTAATTAAAGTCCGCGTACCAAGCTCATCAATAATTGTGTTCCAAAAAAGAGCACAATAAAACTCATATCTAGACTAACCGCGCCTAGGCGAAGTGGTGGAACAAAGCGTCCTACAAACTTCATTGGCGGATCGGTAATTGTGTAGATTGCTTCTACAAAGTAGAGCAGGATTCCCTTGGGACGCCAGGTGCGAGAAAACATTTGCACATAATCAAAGATTAATCGGCCCAAAAGGGCAAGCAAAAAAATTTGAAGAATATTGGCTATCAGTGAGCCGACGCTCAACATAATCAGCTCTGGTTAAAGAAACTTGCTTGAGCCGCTGCTGACTTATCCTCAGAGCTGACTGAAACATTTGCAGGTGAGAGAAGGAATACCTTCTTTGTCACACGCTCGATTGTTCCGTGCAAACCAAAAGCCAGACCACTTGCAAAATCAACCAGACGCTTGTGCTCAGACTCATCCATTTCAGTGAGGTTAATGATCACTGGATTTCCTTGACGGAAATGCTC
>CAZCDF010000083.1:0-3579 GCA_964497665.1 uncultured Candidatus Planktophila sp.
CAGGCAGCCACTTTTCCTGCACGTAGGCAAAGTCATATGCCGCGTGCTCGCGCTCCTCATTCACCTTGTTATTCATATGTGGAGCTAAGGGGATTTGAACCCCTGACCCCCTGCATGCCATGCAGGTGCGCTACCAGCTGCGCTATAGCCCCGATTTTTGTGCGAGTGCAGACCTTACCGCATTTGCTGCGGTGAGCTTCAAACTGAAGTTCCACCACTTTCTTCGCCATATACAGGCTCTGGAATAGAGCCGGCGTTATGTTCCACCAAATTCCATTGTCGAGGATTGCGCTCCAAGATCGACCACGATGCATTTGAAAGTCCGCCGATAACGCCCCAGTGGGACATCGGAAGTTGTAGTAAAGATCCCAAGATGCAGCGTGCTGTGCCTCCATGGGTAGTAACTACTAACACCTGATCTGTTTTGTCGCCGAGAGCTTTCTTAATTGCTCGCACTGCACGATCTGCAACCTCGCTTCGTCGCTCACCTGTTGTGCCTGCAGGATTATCTTCGCCATCGATCCATCGAATGAAGTTGTGGAAGTCTTCGGCGCGATTTTCTGCACCGGTTTTTCCCTCCCATAAACCACCATTTGTTTCACGCAAATCCGCATCGATTTCAACAGTAAGTCCAGTTAAATTCGCAAGGGATTGCGCAGTTTCTCGAGCGCGCCCAAGATCACTAGAAACAATCATTGTTGGATTCATACCTGCAAGAATTTGCGCAGCATGCTGCGCCTGGAAACGTCCGACCTCATTAAGTTCAATATCTGAGTGTCCCTGAAATCGATTGACTACATTCCAATCAGTTTGGCCGTGACGCCATAGAACAACACGATTAGCGGCCATTAACGGCTGCCTCCCTCACTGCTTCCAATTCAATTGTTGGGCAGTCATTCCATAAACGATCAAGCATGTAGTACTTGCGAAGTTCAGCGCTTTGGACATGTACAACCAGATCTGAATAATCCAGCAGAATCCATTCTGCGCCATGTTCACGACGTACTGGCTTGTCTCCAAATGCAGCTAACTGGCGTTCAACCTCGTCGGCGATTGAATCTACCTGCGCCTCATTTTGTCCTGTAGCAATCAGGAAAACTTCACTCAGAACTAATTGATCTGATAAATCCAAGGCCACAACATCTACCGCAATCTTGTCGATTGCGGCTTTGGCGGCTAATTGGGTGATCTCGAGTGTTCTGCTGCTAATTGTCATAAAGGTTATTCTCTCGTATAAATGCAGCAACCGATGACGATACCTCTGCGCTCAAACCTTGACGAATAGTGGTGGCTGCAACATCTAGCGCTCCAATATCAACGCCACTTCCTGCATATCCAGGTCGTCCAATTACGAGAAACTCGACCATGCCTCGTAACTCATCGATTCGGTGCCATTGATCCAATTTTTCCGCCGCATCTTGACCTACAATCAAAAGTATTGAGTCATTGGGATAATTTTGAGCAACCGCTTCTACCGTGTCGATGGCATAGCTTGGGCCGGTACGTAAAATCTCGATGGGATTTACCTGAACCTTTGATGCTATCTCTTGTGGCAAATCCGCTAACGCTAACTGGCACATTGCACGACGTTGTTGTGCGCTGGCTATTGGGGCATGGTCACGCAGTAATGGTTCACCCGCAGGCACGACCAATAAATGGTCGACCAAATCTTTTTCAAAGAGCTGAGTAATTACATGTAGATGACCCAAATGAATCGGGTCAAAGGTTCCACCGTAAATACCTACTCGGGACAAATTAGTCTCGGTCTAGGCGAAGAACTAAATATAAAAAGAGTGACATCACGACAAATGTGAAGACACCAAAAAACAATGGTGAAGCAGGAAGTTCGCGAGTAACCTCGCTAGCAAGTGTGATCATGGTTGAAATACTACTACTTACCAGCCAATAGCTCTTTAAATCGCGCTTCATCGATAACAGGAACCCCTAATTCCTGAGCCTTAGCCAGCTTTGAACCAGGGTCGCTACCTACCAAAACATAATCGGTCTTCTTCGATACCGATGAAGCGGCCTTGCCGCCATGGGCTGCGATTGTTTCTGAGATTCCATCGCGAGAAAAAGATTCAAGACCACCAGTTACAACAAAGGTGAGCCCCACCAAAGTTTGTGGAAGTTGTTCTGTTTGTTGAACAACCATGCACACTCCAGCTTTTTCCCATTGCGTGATGATCTCTTTATGCCACTTAACTTGAAACCACTCCACAATTGATTCGGCGATGATTTGTCCGACACCATCAATGTCTGCCAACTCTTGAGCACTTGCCTCAGAAATAGCCTTTACCGAACCAAGTGCGGTTGCAAGGGCTTGCGCCGCTGTGGGACCAACATGACGAATAGAGAGTGCAACAAGGGTTCGCCACAGTGGACGGTTTTTTGCTTCCTCTAGCGCCGCCAACAACTTATCTACATTTGCAGCCGGCGTTCCATCCTTCTTGGTGAAGAAAGTAGAGGTCACAAGCTTTTCGGCAGTGAGATCAAATAAATCTGATTCATCAGAAATTATCTTTGCCTCAAGCAAGGCAGCTGCTGCTTCATACCCAAGAACATCAATATCTAAAGCTGCACGAGAGCCGATGTAATAAATCCGCTCACGAAGTTGCGCCGGACAACTTTGTGTATTTGGACAACGAATATCGACATCACCTTGACTCATGGCCCGTAGCTCGGAACCACATTCGGGACATTGCGTTGGCATTACAAATGCTCGCTCTGATCCTGTGCGCTTTTCAAGCACTGGCCCAAGTACCTCTGGAATTACATCGCCCGCTTTTCTAATGACAATGGTGTCACCGATTAATACGCCTTTACGCACGATCTCTTCGGCGTTATGCAAGGTTGCATTGGTAACCGTTGATCCAGCAACCTTTACTGGTTCCATGTATGCAAATGGAGTGACTCTTCCAGTACGACCTACGCTGACTTTGATATCAAGCAAAACAGTGGTGACCTCTTCAGGCGGATACTTATACGCAATAGCCCACTTAGGTGCACGCGAGGTAAAGCCCAATTGTTGCTGCTGAGATAGTGAGTCGACCTTGATGACAACACCATCGATTTCATGTTCAACATCGTGGCGATGATCGGCATAGAACTGAATGAACTTCTCAACCTCAGCACGAGTACCGCACACTTTAAATCGGTCACTTGTTGGTAAACCTAGGCTCTTTAGCCTTTCATATGCACCGCTTTGTGAGTCAAAATCAATACCTTCGCGCGCACCGACGCCATGTACTACAACTGACAAAGGACGCGATGCGGTAACGCGTGGATCTTTTTGTCGCAAAGAACCTGCAGCGCCATTACGAGGATTGGCAAAGAGTTGCTTTCCCGCCTCTTCCAACGATTCATTGAGTTCATTAAAGGCTTGAATGGGAAAGAAGACCTCGCCACGAACCTCAATTAAGGATGGCAATACATCACCTTTTAGCTGATGCGGAAGATTTCTAATTGTTTTGACATTCAGTGTGACATCTTCACCAGTAACACCATTGCCCCGAGTCAAGCCACGAACTAAAACTCCATTTTCATAAGTCAAGTTAATCGCTAACCCATCAACCTTTA
>CAZCDF010000084.1:0-3519 GCA_964497665.1 uncultured Candidatus Planktophila sp.
CGACATGGTCTGCATGAAAGTGAGAAAGGATGAGTAAAGGAATCTGCTTAACCCCCAAATCTCTTAAGCATTTATCTATTGCTGTGGGATCTGGTCCAACATCTATCACTATCGCTTGATCATTTCCGAGATTGATGACTAAAGAGTCACCCTGACCAACATCGCACTGTGCCAATTGCCAATCTCCAGCTGGCCAACGTTGTATCCACCCTAAAGAGAGAACAACTATTAAGAGAATCGCTGTGCTCTGTTTCCAGTTCTTCTTGAAGAGAAGGAATATAAGAAGAATTACCGCAACTAATGCGAAGCCGATCATTCCGTTATGAATGGTGAGCACTGGAAAGTCAGCTACCCAATGTGCCACCCAGGTGATAAATCCTGCGGGAAATCGGATCACAAAGATAATTGCCTGTGTCAGCCACGGTGCGATTGGTGAAATGAGCGCCGCAATAAATCCCAGCACCGTAATAGGGGCCACCGCAGGTGCGGCAATCAAGTTGGCAATAACACTCATTGGTGACAAGTACCCCGAAAGCGATACGAGAATCGGTGCACAAAAGACCATGGCGGCAATAGGTGGTGCGAGTGCTCCCGCTAACTTTTGGTGGGTTGGTAGCTTTTCTTCAATTCGTGGCGCAAGAAGTAGTAAACCTGCAGTGGCCAATACAGATAGAGCAAAACCTGCATCGCGAGCTTGCCACGGATCCCCCAAAACTACGGCACAGATTGCAAAACCTAGAGCAGGTAAAGAGTCAGAGGCTCGTTTGCCCAATTGAGCGGTCAACAAAACCGCCGCCATCGCAGCTGCCCGCAATACCGATGGAGAAGGTCGAACTAAAGCGATAAAACACATAAGTGCAACTGCGGTTGCCAGCACCCGCATACTTTTCTTTCGAATAAGAAACTGCATGCACCACAACACAAAGGTTGAAACAATCGCAAAGTTTGCACCGCTGACGGCAACCAAGTGGGTTAAACCAGAGCGTTTCATCACTTCTTTGAATTCAGGGGTTTGTTTTGAGGTGTCTCCTAAAACCATTCCGGGAATCAAGGCTCCTGCATCACCATCGCCAGAGTTGGTTCGTAACCCTTCGCGAATAGCGCCCAACGCTAAGGCCCAACCTGTTGGCTTGGTCAAAACGCTGATTTCACCATTAACAATGACAAGTGCGGCAACTCTTGCCTCTTTACTTTTGATCGCTGTTGCAACTGCAGAGATCTTTTGCCCTGGAAGTAGTTCAATACTTTTCTTACTGATAATTCGAATCGGTGTTCTGAGTTTAAAGCTCTTGTCAGCTGCATTGAAGGTAAGGAGCCGTGCGGTAAAGGAGTAGTTTCCGCTACTTGTTTTACTGGGATCGGTTTTAACCTGCGCTACAACTTCAATCTCTTGGTTGAGGTATTCGTTAATTACTGAGCTCTCTAGTGATGCCTGCCGCATCGACATAGCTGCGGCGCCCACCATAAATGTGAGCAGTACCAGGGTTAATCTCTTCTTACTTCTAGTTGCGGCGAAAACTGCAAGAAGAGCTGCGCAGGCAAAGATTCGCCACGGTGCCACAGCGCTTTGAATAAGCGCTCCCGCCCACAGAGCCCCGCCTACTGCAAGGGCTCGATAATCAATTAGATTCTGACTTTTGATTTGATCTGGGCGAATTTCGCAGCACCAATTCCACTTACCTTTTGAAGGTCATCAATACTTAAGAAAGAACCATTTACCTTGCGATACTCAACTATGCGAGCAGCAATTACCGGTCCTATTCCGTCGAGTGCATCTAGTTGACGAGCAGTTGCCCGATTAATGTTGATTGGACCAGTTGGAGTTTTCTTACTCACACGTTGCCCCGAACTATTAAGCACCGTCGAGTCCACATAGATTTGTTCGCCATCATTAAGTACCCGCGCCAAATTAATGGTGCTTAAATCTGCACCTGGTGCACTATCCCCCGCTGCCTTAATTGCATCAATCACTCGTGACTTTCCAGTCAATGAATAGACACCAGGGTTGTTTACCGCACCGGTTACATCAACAAATATCTCAGGTTCAGCGATGGTTACGGGAACAATTTCAGGAACTTCATTTCTTTCTGTATTTCCTCGGGCTACGACAAATACTGATGAGAGTAAAACCACCGCGGCAATAACGGCAAGGGCCCTCTTTTGATTACGAGAAAAATGTAGGTCAAACCACCATTGTGATATGGATTCGAAAGCGGTGCGGAGTTGTTCCATCCATCAATTCTGATGTTGGCATCAAAGCCTTAGATCCAGCGCTGAATTAGTTGTTGATAACGATATTTACAAGCTTTGGCGCACGGGTGATGATTTTGCTAATCGTTGCACCAGCAAGAGCTTCAACAATACTTGGCAGTGCTAGCGCCGCCGCCTCAAGTTCAGCATCTGAAATTGTTGGTGCTACATCGATGCGATCCTTGATCTTGCCATTGATTTGAACAACAACAGTGACCGCATCTGCCACCAGTAACTTCTCATCAACAGCTGGCCAGCCAGCAAGTGCCACACTTGGCTTATGGCCAAGGCGCTCCCACATCTCTTCTGCGGTAAATGGTGCAACAAGTGACAACATGATGGCGATCGCTTCAACCGCTTCACGAACCGCAGGATCTGCAGCTCCACAACCAGAGTCAATCGCTTTGCGAGTTGCATTTACAAGCTCCATCACACGGGCAACTGCAACATTGAAACGGAATGATTCAACTGCAAAAGCGGCATCATGGAGCGCTTTGTGGGTTGCCTTCCGGAGCGCAAGGTCACCGGTGCTGAAATCAACACCAGCAGGGCTTGTTACATCTCCCGACAATCTCCACGCACGAGTTAAAAACTTCACTGATCCTGATGGCGAAACATCAGACCAATCCACATCATCTTCTGGCGGGCCAGCAAAAACCATTGATAGACGAATCGCATCGACTCCATGATTTTCTAACTCATCAGATAAACGAACAAGATTTCCACGGCTCTTAGACATGGCAGAGCCATCCATAACAACCATTCCTTGGTTAAGCAAACGCGTAAATGGTTCATTGAAATCAACCATTCCCATATCGTTTAACACCTTGGTAAAGAAACGGCTGTACAAAAGGTGCAAGATCGCGTGGGTAACTCCGCCAACATATTGATCTACCGGTAACCAAGTATCAACATCTTTCTTTGAAAATGGTTCGGTTGCATTTGTTGGGTCTGCATAGCGCAGGTAGTACCAAGAGGAATCAACAAAAGTGTCCATCGTGTCTGTGTCTCGCTTGGCATCAGCTGAACACTGAGGGCACTTAACATTTACCCAATCAGTTGCAGCACCCAAAGGCGAAGTTCCCTTTGGTTTCAAATCAAGGCCTTCTGCATCAGGCAGTGTCAATGGAAGTTGATCAGCAGGAACCGGAACCTCGCCACATGATGGGCAATGAATAATTGGAATTGGTGTACCCCAATAACGCTGACGTGACACTAACCAATCGCGCAGGCGATAATTCTGAGTCACCTTGCCCCAACCATTTTTTT
>CAZCDF010000085.1:0-3471 GCA_964497665.1 uncultured Candidatus Planktophila sp.
TTGAGCCAGAAGTGGAGTTGTGATGCCTACATATCAATATGCATGTACCGCATGCGACCACGAGTTTGAAGCGGTTCAATCCTTCTCAGATGACTCTCTGACTGTTTGCCCAGAATGCAAGGGAGAGATTCGTAAGGTGTACACCGCTGTTGGGGTCGTCTTCAAAGGTTCGGGGTTTTATAAGACAGATTCAGTTAAAAAGGATTCAGTTAAGTCAGAGCCAAGTAAGAGCGCACCTGCGCCGACACCTGCGCCTAAGGCTGATTAACCCTCGTGATGTGGCGGTCTATCTGACTTCAACTCTTCTTCGCGCTTAGCTTGTTCGGAAGCAGCATCCAGATCAACTTCATCTGTGGTTACTTTCGGAAAGAGATCGCTCATGGAATTCATTCTACTACCGCTAGAAAACTTTTAACTACTAAGAAAAGAGATGTAAATGTTTGAGAAGCTCGGCCACCTGATCTTTAAGCGCAGAAAGAGCGTTGTAATTCTATTTGTTGTTGGAATTCTGGTCGCTGGTGGCTTTGGCTCATTGGCATTTAGTCGTCTCGACTCGGGTGGATACAGCGATCCAAAAAGCGACTCTTACAAGGTTTATGAATACTTAACCGAAGAGTTAAAACTATCTGACCCAGCTGTTGTGATCATTGTTGATTCCGGTGCAACCGATGTAACTGATCCTGTTGTTGCACAAAAGGGAATTGCGTTAGAAAAGAAGATCGCACAAGAGGCTGGAGTTACAAAAACTCTTTCTTACTGGACCAGTGGTGGCGAAGCGACTTTGAAATCTGCGGATGGAAAGGCTGCCTACATCCTTGTGTATGGAGATGGAGAAGCATTTACCCCAGAAAGCCAAAAACTCGGAAAGGTAATGCAAGAAAAATATGATGGGCAGTATGAAGGTTTAACTTTATATGCCGGTGGTGTTGGAGTTGTTGGTCACGCAATCACCAAAAAGATTTCCGATGACCTGAAGATCGCTGAGCTCATTTCGATTCCATTGACCTTCATTTTGCTAGTCCTTGTATTTGGCGCATTGGCTGCTTCAGCGATGCCATTGATCGTGGGTGTGGCAGCAATTTTGGGTGCCTTTTTTATTCTCTATTTATTCACTTTATTTACAACGGTCAGTATTTATGCGCTGAACCTGACCACAGGCATGGGTCTTGGCTTAGGCATTGATTATGCGCTCTTAATGGTTAACCGATTCCGTGAAGAGTTACATAGAGGAAAAAGTGTTGAAGATTCCATAGTCACAACTATGGCTACTGCAGGAAAAACAGTTTTCTATTCAGGAATGACAGTTCTTGTAACCTTGTTGTCCCTCACCTTCTTCCCACTGCCATTCTTGCAATCATTTGGATATGCAGGTGTATCGGTGGTTGCACTTGCAGTAATTGGTGCTTTGTTCGGATTGCCGCCAATCTTGGCAATTCTTGGTGATCGCGTTGATAAGGGAGTAGTTCGTAAGTCTGCAATTACCCCAAAGGAAGATGGCCGTTGGGCAAAGACTGCACGTCTAGTTATGAAGCGTCCGGTTAGCGCAGTGGTTTTGTCGATGGTAATTCTTGGAATCATGGCTGCACCAATTACAAATATTAAATTCTCGCAAGGTGATTCTCGAATGTTGCCGGCAGATAACAAGGCCGCTGTTGCAACTGCGCTACAAGCAGAGCGTTTTCCAGGGCAGACTGGCACTCCCATTGAAATCATTATTAAAGATGGTGCTAATAAGATTGAAGAAATCAACAATTACTCTTCAAAACTAAAAGAAGTATCTGGAATTGTTGCCGTGCTCCCTCCTCAAACTATTGGTAAAGATGTCCGCGTAGTTGCCTACCAAGAGATGTTGCCGCGCACCCCTGAGTCTCAAGAGCTCATTCACAATGTTAGAAGTGTGGATTCTCCTGTTGGAACACTGGTGGGTGGCGTTGCAGCTGATTACACAGATTCCCAAGATGGAATTTCTCGCACATTGCCATGGGCGCTTGCTTGGATTGTGCTGAGCGTTCTCGTTCTCATCTTTATCTTTACGGGATCAATCATTCTGCCAATCAAGGCGGTAATCCTTAACTTCCTATCGCTGGGTGCAACTATGGGAGCACTCACCTGGATCTTTGTTGATGGAAATATGCAATGGCTAGTCGGTTCATTCACAGTAACTGGAACTCTGGATACTTCCATTGTCATCCTAATTGCAGTCGTGGTATTTGGACTTTCCATGGACTACGAACTCTTCTTGCTCTCACGTATCCGCGAAGAACACCTTGCAGGTAAATCAAATGTTGAATCAGTTGCAATAGGTCTGCAGAGATCTGCACGAATTATTACTGCCGCAGCAGTGCTATTGGCGGTGGTGTTCGGTGCATTCGTGACCAGCGGTGTGACATCAATTAAGACCATGGGATTTGGTGTTGCCCTAGCTGTTATGTTGGATGCAACCATTGTTCGTGGACTTCTGGTCCCAGCGTTGATGCGCCTCTTTGGCGAAAACAACTGGTGGGCACCTAAGTGGATGCAACGATTTACCCTGCGCCACTAATCTCCCGTACCCTTAGCCCATGGATCTAATCGCTTCCCTGCAATGTGCAGATCAGCCTGGAATCGTTCATGCGATGACATCGGCTGTTCTGGCCTGTGGTGGCAACATTATTGAGAATCAACAGTTCACCGATCCAACAACAAATCAATTTGTGATGCGCACCCGTTTTGAAACCTCGCAAGGTTTAGCTGGTGCAAATAAGAGTTTGAATGAGGGACTTTCAAAGTTCAATCCTTCTCTGCATATTCGACCAACAGCTCAAAAGCCTCGCGCCTTGGTGATGGTCACAACTGAAAGTCATTGCTTGCGCGACCTTTTGTATTTGGAAGAGTTGGGCGAACTAAATGTTGAGATTCCTTTAGTTATTTCTAATCGCGAGGATCTTCGCTCTTTGGTGGAGTCTCACGGAATTAAATTCCTTTACTTGCCAGTGACTGCAGATACAAAGCCAGCACAAGAGGCTGAGATCTTAAAGCAGATCCAAGCGCTAAGTATTGATTTTGTTGTCTTGGCTCGTTACATGCAGATTCTCTCGGAAAACTTCTGTAACCAAATGCCTGGAAAGATCATCAATATTCATCATTCATTCTTGCCCGGATTTAAGGGAGCTAAGCCATATCACCAGGCCCATGAACGTGGTGTAAAAATCATTGGAGCATCTGCACACTTTGTTACAAGTGATCTCGATGAGGGCCCAATCATTGAACAAGATGTTGCACATGTAACTCACAACGCAACCCCTGAAGAGTTAATTGCAATCGGTCGCGATATTGAGCGCCGAGTCTTAGCTAAAGCTGTGAAGTTCTATGCAGATGACAAGATTTTTATCGTGGGCAAGCGCACCGTTGTATTCTCATAATTAACATTTAATTTGTGGTGTCCCCGGCGGGAGTTGAACCTGCGACCTACCGCTTAGGAGGCGGTTGCTC
>CAZCDF010000086.1:0-3460 GCA_964497665.1 uncultured Candidatus Planktophila sp.
ATGCTCGAGGATTTAATGAGGATGCAGCAATGTTTGATGAGGTAAAAATGAGAATTGAAAAAGCCCTTGCAACTGCTGTTGCTGACGGTAATAACGGTACCCACCAACTCTCGCAGATTGTAAGAAAAACAATTGGCGGATGGGTTGGCGGAGAGCATCGTAGAAAGCCGATGATTGTCCCCGTCGTTATTGAAGTTTAAAGAACGGCGCGCCTAGTAGGTTCCAAATTGTTCACCCTTTACGATCGTGCGTGTGGCTAAAAGGAAAAAAGCGAAAAGCAAGAGCTCGGCAGTAGGCGCAGCTCTAGGTCGAGGCCTGAGTTCGCTATGGCGATTCATCGCAAAATCTTTGGGCAGTGGTGTTCGTTTTATTGCTCGCGGCGCACGTGACTTAGACCCTGCTCATCAAAGAGATGGCATTGCCTTTCTTATTTTGATTCTTGCACTGATTGCGACCGCAGGAACTTGGTTCAACTTAGACAATGTTGTCGGTCGCGCCGTTTATTCAGTCATCTATGGCGGTGTTGGACGTGTTGGATTCCTAGCTCCGCTAATACTCATTTACTTTGCCTTTAGATTGTTTAGAGTTCCGGAAGATTCAAAGGCTACGGGTCGCATAATTATTGGAACCTTAGCCCTACTTATTTCTACAACGGGGTTAGCGCACTTACTCAATGGTTCAGTTGGAACCGGGGCAACTGCGATGCGTCAAGGTGGCGGTTGGCTAGGTTATGGAGTTTCAACACCACTTGTAACTCTGATGACCTCAGTTTTAACCTACCCAGTTCTATTTATCCTCTTTATTTTTGGTGTACTTGTCATCACCGCTACCCCTGTCAGTGAGGTTTTTACTCGGATCTCAACAGCAAGCACCTGGTTATGGTCAAAGCGCCCAGAGCGTACAGAAAAAGTTGAAGAGGAGTTTGAAATTACAGACACACCTCCCTTCGAATCACCGGTTGTAGCCGCTTGGAATGCACCCACAGAGGAGGATGACGAGGAGTTAGATGAGGAGAGCTTTGATGATGAGTTTCCAGTTGAAGATTCAATTCCTGCAGTTAATCAAGCCAATGAAAGCACCGTTGCGGTAAAACGCCCTGAGCAGTTACTGCTTACCGCCGATGTTAAGTATGAATTGCCAGGTCAAGATCTATTGCGCACAGGTCCAGCCGCCAAGGCAAAGAGTAAGGCCAATGATTTAGTTGTAGCCGCCTTGACAGAGGTCTTTTTACAGTTTGAAATTGATGCGAAGGTAACGGGCTTTATGCGTGGTCCAACGGTGACACGCTATGAAGTAGAGCTTGGCAACGCTGTAAAGGTGGAGCGAATCACCGCGCTTGCAAAAAATATTTCTTATGCGGTTGCAAGTAGTGATGTGCGAATTTTGTCTCCAATTCCGGGGAAGTCAGCTGTTGGAATTGAAATTCCAAATACTGATCGTGAAATCGTCGCCCTCGGTGATGTTTTACGTTCAACGGTCGCGGGCCAAGATCTTCATCCCATGCTCGTGGCTTTAGGCAAAGATGTCGAGGGTAATTTTGTGTGTGCAAATCTGGCAAAAATGCCCCACCTATTAGTTGCAGGTGCAACCGGTGCCGGTAAATCTTCCATGATTAACGCAATGATCACTTCGATATTGATGAGGGCTACACCAGATGATGTTCGATTAGTTTTGATTGATCCGAAACGTGTAGAGCTCAATGCCTATGAAGGTATTCCGCATTTGATTACCCCAATCATTACCAATCCGAAGAAGGCAGCTGATGCTCTGACCTGGGTGGTGCGCGAAATGGATCTTCGCTATGAGGATTTATCAACCTTTGGTTTTAGACATATTGATGATTTCAACAAGGCGGTGCGTGCAGGGAAGGTCACCGTTCCCGAGGGCAGTGATCGAACCGTCGAGCCTTACCCATACCTTCTAGTAATTATTGATGAACTTGCAGATTTAATGATGGTGGCAGCAAAAGAAGTAGAAGAATCAGTCGTTCGTATCACTCAGTTGGCAAGATCTGCAGGTATCCACTTAGTTCTTGCAACCCAGCGCCCATCTGTTGATGTTGTAACAGGTTTGATTAAAGCAAATGTGCCTTCTCGTCTTTCATTTGCAACAAGTTCACTTGCTGATAGTCGAGTTATTTTGGATAGTCCAGGTGCAGAAAAACTTGTGGGCCAAGGCGATGGATTATTTATCCCCATGGGTGCTAGCCGAGCAATTCGTATTCAGGGAGCATATGTTTCTGAACGCGAAATTGAAGCAGTAACTTCTCATGTAAAGAAGCAGTTAAAGCCACGCTACCGTGATGATGTAACAGCGCCAGTTAACCAAATGAAGATGGTTGATAAAGAGATTGGTGATGATTTAGATATTTTGTGCCAAGCTGTTGAACTAGTGGTCGGCACTCAATTTGGATCTACGTCTATGCTGCAAAGAAAGTTACGTGTTGGATTTGCAAAAGCGGGGCGTTTGATGGATTTAATGGAGTCACGAGGAATCGTTGGACCTTCTGAAGGTTCAAAGGCGCGGACCGTATTGGTCAAACCCGACGAACTCGACTCGGTGCTTGCAACTCTGCGCGATTATTAATGGCGGGTTAACTAAGCGTGACGGGGTGAGTTTCACCCCTTTGGCTCACACCTCGCACTAGTCACCCTGACCCCTAACGACTTACACTATTGACACCCAATTGGTTGTTTTGAGGAAGTTGCATGTCACTAGGATCAATGATTACTAAGGCGCGTAAAGATGCTGGCCTTAGCATCGATGATCTTTCTGCAGCCACAAATATCCGTGCCCCTCTTTTGCGTCAAATCGAGTCTGACAACTTTTCGCAATGCGGTGGCGAAACTTATGCACGTGGACATTTAAGGAATATAGCAACAAAGTTAAATGTCGACCCTCAGCTTTTCTTGACTGCCTTTGAGGATGAACAGATGCATGTTGATCGTTCTATGCAAGATCTACTTGTGGAAAATAGTGTGATGCGTGAACCACGAGAGAACCGAAAGGTTTCATGGAAAGTTCTCGTGGCAATTTCAATCTCAACTTTGTTTATAGCCGGTATCGGTCAAATTCTTATCTCAAATAACTCCACTCCAGATATTCCGATAGCACTTGAAGAGACCACAGAGCCGTCAACATCTGCAGAACCAACCACTGAACCAACTGCTGCGGTTGAGGAGGAGCCAACAGATGAACCAGTGATTTCGACCGGGGAGGGTGTAGAAGTAATTATCACCGCTACCCGAGCAAGGAGTTGGCTCTTTGTTTCAGATTCAAGTGGGCAAACCTTGTTTAGTGGCCAAATCTCACGCGGCACCTCAAAAACCTTCACAGCTAGTGAGCAGTTAAATCTTAAGGTTGGCAATGCCGGCGGTGTAGATCTAACTGTCAATGGGAGAAACTTAGATCCAATAGGTGTAGATGGACAGGTTGTTAGCGTGTCGTACGGAGTAGATTC
>CAZCDF010000087.1:0-3422 GCA_964497665.1 uncultured Candidatus Planktophila sp.
GTAGGCAAAGTCGTATGCCGCGTGCTCGCGCTCGTCATTCACGTTGTTATTCATATGTGGAGCTAAGGGGATTTGAACCCCTGACCCCCTGCATGCCATGCAGGTGCGCTACCAGCTGCGCTATAGCCCCGATTTTTGTGCGAGTGCAGACCTTACCGCATTTGCTGCGGTGAGCTTCAAGCTGAAGTTCCACCACTTTCTTCACCATATACAGGCTCTGGAATTGAGCCGGCGTTGTGTTCCACCAAATTCCATTGTCGTGGATTTCGCTCCAAGATCGACCACGATGCATTTGAAAGTCCGCCGATTACGCCCCAGTGGGACATAGGTAGTTGTAGCAAAGATCCCAAGATGCAGCGTGCTGTGCCTCCATGGGTAGTAACTACTAACAACTGATCTGTTTTGTCGCCAAGGGCTTTCTTAATCGCTCGCACTGCACGATCTGCAACCTCGCTGCGTTTTTCACCTGTTGTTCCTGCAGGATTATCTTCACCATCAATCCAACGAATAAAGTTGTGGAAATCTTCAGCGCGATTTTCTGCACCGGTTTTTCCTTCCCACAAACCACCATTTGTTTCACGCAAATCTGCATCTATTTCAACTGTAAGCCCAGTTAAATTCGCAAGGGATTGCGCGGTATCTCGAGCACGTCCGAGATCGCTCGAAATAATCATCGTTGGATTCATGCCCGCAAGAATTTGTGCAGCATGTTGTGCCTGGAATCGTCCAACTTCATTGAGATCAATATCTGAATGTCCTTGAAAACGATTGACTACATTCCAATCAGTTTGGCCGTGACGCCATAAAACAACACGATTAGCGGCCATTAACGGCAGCCTCCCTCACAGCTTCCAAATCAATTGTTGGGCAGTCATTCCACAAGCGATCCAGCATGTAGTACTTGCGAAGTTCAGCGCTCTGTACATGTACAACTAGATCTGAATAATCCAGCAGGATCCATTCTGCGCCATGTTCACGGCGAACTGGCTTGTCTCCAAATGCAGCTAACTGGCGTTCTACCTCATCGGCGATTGAATCTACCTGCGCCTCATTTTGTCCTGTAGCAATGAGGAAAACTTCGCTCAGAACTAATTGATCTGATAGATCCAAGGCCACAACATCTACCGCAATCTTGTCGATCGCAGCTTTGGCGGCTAATTGGGTGATCTCGAGAGTTCTGTTGCTAATTGTCATAGAGGTTATTCTCTCGTATAAATGCAGCTACCGATGACGATACATCTGCGCTCAAACCTTGACGAATAGTGGTGGCTGCAACATCTAGCGCCCCAATATCTACGCCATTTCCTGCATATCCAGGTCTTCCAATTACTAGGAACTCGACCATTCCCCGCAACTCATCTATGCGATGCCATTGATCCAATTTTTCCGCGGCATCTTGACCCACAATCAAAAGGATGGAGTCACCGGGATAATTTTGGGCAACCGCTTCAACTGTATCGATGGCGTAGCTTGGCCCCATTCGAAGAATCTCAATGGGATTAACCTGAACCTTCGATGCAATCTCTTGTGGCAAATCTGCTAACGCTAATTGGCACATCGCACGCCGTTGTTGTGCACTCGCTACTGGGGCCTTGTCACGAAGTAATGGTTCGCCTGCAGGTACAACCAATAATTGGTCGACTAAATCTTTTTCAAAGAGTTGGGTTATTACATGCAGATGACCCAGATGAATCGGGTCAAAGGTTCCACCGTAAATACCTACTCGGGACAAATTAGTCTCGGTCTAGGCGAAGAACTAAATACAAAAAGAGTGACATCACGACAAATGTGAAGACTCCAAAAAACAATGGTGAGGCAGGAAGTTCGCGAGTAACCTCGCTAGCAAGTGTGATCATGGTTGGAATACTACTACTTGCCCGCCAATAGCTCTTTAAATCGCGCTTCATCGATTACTGGAACCCCTAATTCCTGAGCTTTAGCCAGCTTTGAACCAGGGTCGCTTCCTACCAATACATAATCGGTCTTCTTCGATACCGATGAAGCGGCCTTTCCGCCATGGGCTGCGATTGTTTCTGAGATTCCATCACGAGAAAAAGATTCAAGCCCGCCAGTGACAACAAAGGTCAGTCCCGCCAAAGTTTGTGGAAGTTGTTCTGTCTGTTGAACAACCATGCACACTCCAGCTTTTTCCCATTGAGTGATGATCTCTTTATGCCACTTGACCTCAAACCACTCCACAATTGATTCAGCAATGATTTGTCCGACGCCATCAATATCTGCCAACTCCTGAGCACTTGCCTCAGAAATCGCTTTTACCGAGCCAAGAGCAGATGCCAAACCTTGTGCCGCCGTTGGGCCAACATGACGAATTGATAGTGCGACAAGAGTGCGCCACAGTGGACGAGTTTTTGCTTCCTCTAGCGCCGCCAACAACTTATCTACATTTGCAGCCGGCGTTCCATCCTTCTTGGTGAAGAAAGTAGAGGTCACAAGCTTTTCGGCAGTGAGATCAAATAAATCTGATTCATCAGAAATTATCTTTGCCTCAAGCAAGGCAGCTGCTGCTTCATACCCAAGAACATCAATATCTAAAGCTGCACGAGAGCCGATGTAATAAATCCGCTCACGAAGTTGCGCCGGACAACTTTGTGTATTTGGACAACGAATATCGACATCACCTTGACTCATGGCCCGTAGCTCGGAACCACATTCGGGACATTGCGTTGGCATTACAAATGCTCGCTCTGATCCTGTGCGCTTTTCAAGCACTGGCCCAAGTACCTCTGGAATTACATCGCCCGCTTTTCTAATGACAATGGTGTCACCGATTAATACGCCTTTACGCACGATCTCTTCGGCGTTATGCAAGGTTGCATTGGTAACCGTTGATCCAGCAACCTTTACTGGTTCCATGTATGCAAATGGAGTGACTCTTCCAGTACGACCTACGCTGACTTTGATATCAAGCAAAACAGTGGTGACCTCTTCAGGCGGATACTTATACGCAATAGCCCACTTAGGTGCACGCGAGGTAAAGCCCAATTGTTGCTGCTGAGATAGTGAGTCGACCTTGATGACAACACCATCGATTTCATGTTCAACATCGTGGCGATGATCGGCATAGAACTGAATGAACTTCTCAACCTCAGCACGAGTACCGCACACTTTAAATCGGTCACTTGTTGGTAAACCTAGGCTCTTTAGCCTTTCATATGCACCGCTTTGTGAGTCAAAATCAATACCTTCGCGCGCACCGACGCCATGTACTACAACTGACAAGGGACGTGAAGCGGTAACACGTGGATCCTTTTGTCGCAAAGAGCCGGCAGCGCCATTACGCGGATTAGCAAAGAGTTGCTTACCCGCCTCTTCCAAGGATTCATTGAGTTCATTAAAGGCTTGTATCGGAAAGAAGACCTCGCCGCGAACCTCAATTAAGGATGGCAATACATCACCTTTTA
>CAZCDF010000088.1:0-3303 GCA_964497665.1 uncultured Candidatus Planktophila sp.
GCAGCACGCTCAATGATGTCCAAATGCCCGTAAGTGATCGGATCAAAGGATCCTGGGCAGACTGCGCGCTTCATGGCGTAAACGCTAGCAAGATGGAGCCAAGTAATCCATTCTTAAGGCTGGTAATTACCGTAATAAATGGTCGCCTGCCCATAATTTCGCTCTCGTACAGGCGCGAAGGCATCGGGCCAAATAAATTGAGGCTCTCGTGCTGTGCGCTCAACTGCAATGAAGGCATCGCTACTTAAAAACTCTCCATCATCTAACGCAGATAAAACATCTTCCACCGCTTGATTACTGAAATCATATGGTGGGTCGATGTACACAAGGTGATACTTAGTTTTCGGAAGCTCCTTCAAGAATCTTTCCGCACTCATTCCGAATAATTGTAACTTTCCGCTGGGGTTAGATTTCTTCACAAGCTCATAATTTGTTTCGATTGTTCTTTGAGCCTCATCATCTTTTTCGACAACATGCACAAGGGTGGCACCACGAGAGAGAGATTCCAATGCAATTGCACCTGAACCACCAAAAAGATCAAGGATATGTAACCCTTCAAAACTTCCAAATTCAGAGGTTAATGATGAGAATAAACCTTCACGTGCACGATCTGAAGTTGGACGGGTTGCGCCAGCAACCGCTCCTAAAGTTCTACCTCGCGCTACACCAGCAATAATTCTCAATGTTCTAACCCTTATCTAGATAATCGACCGCTTGATCTCGCTGCAACTGGGCGAGCTCTTTCCTAAGCGCAGGATAGTCTCTCAAATCATTATCCTTAGCGATAAGTTGCTCTGCATCATCGCGGGCTTGTTCAATCAATGATTCATCCCTTAAAACACGCAATAGACGAAGATGAGATTGAGTTCCAGATTGATTTCTACCTAAAACATCTCCCTCGCGTCGCTGCTCCAGGTCGATTCGTGAGAGTTCAAAACCATCGAGAGTTCCGGCGACTGCGTTAAGTCTCTCGCGTGCCTGAGTTAGCTCTTCGCATTGTGAGACCAAAAGACACAATCCTGGTGATGTTCCTCGACCTACACGTCCTCTTAACTGGTGTAGTTGGGAAACACCAAATCTGTCGGCATCCATAATCACCATGATTGTTGCATTAGCAACATCTACACCAACTTCAATAACAGTTGTTGAAACCAGCACATCGATCTCACCTTGTGAAAAGGCTTGCATGGTGGCCTCTTTTTCCTCTGCAGGTAGTCGGCCGTGCAATACCGCAATTTTGAGTCCTTGTAGAGGACCTGAGTGCAACATTGGAGCTAACTCTTCTACCGATGAAATTTCATCGGATTCTTCTCCAAAGAGGAAATCTAAATCTGCATCCGCACCAGCATCTGGGTCTGCAGAAATACGTGGAGCAACGATGTAGGCCTGATGGCCTTGCGAAACCTCTTCACGAATTCTCTCCCAGGCGCGCTGCAAGTAATTCGGCTTTTCCTTAACCGGTACAACATGGGTTGTGATTGGTTGACGACCTAGCGGAAGTTCACGAAGTGTGGAGACATCTAAATCACCAAATACAGTCATAGCCACGGTACGTGGAATTGGTGTTGCAGTCATCACTAGCAAATGCGGCGGAAGTACCGCTTTCTCTTTCAATGCATCACGTTGTTCAACACCAAATCTATGTTGCTCATCTACAACAATTAAACCTAAATCTTTGAATACAACCGATTCGCCCAATAGTGCATGGGTTCCAATTACTATTCCTGCGGTTCCATCTGCTGCCTTTGCAAGTGCATCCCTTCGCGCTTGCGCAGATTGCGATCCCGTAATCAAAGTAATTTGCGTGCCTTGATCTGAACCACCCAACATTCCGCCTTGAGCCAGGGTACCTAGTTGTCGTTGGATTGTTCGCAGATGCTGTGCGGCAAGTACTTCTGTTGGAGCAAGCAGTGCAGCTTGTCCCCCACTATCGACAACAGCAAGCATGGCGCGCAAGGCAACAATGGTCTTTCCAGAGCCAACCTCTCCTTGCAGTAAGCGATGCATCGGGTGAGGCTGGGCTAAATCACTTTCGATCTCTTTGCACACCGCTACTTGGCCTGCGGTTAACTCAAATGGGAGCGATTTATCAAAGGTATCAAGTAAGCCACCAGCAATCCTTTTTCTTGAGGTTGAATTGAGTTTCTTTAACTCATTTCTACGCATTACCAGTAAGGATTGAAGGAGAAATGCCTCATCAAAGGTTAACCTTTCACGTGCAGTCTCTGCATGATCTAAATCAGCTGGTTGGTGAAGTTGCACCAGTGCTTGGTGCAAGGTTGGGTAATTGTGTTTTTCACGTATTGAATCCGGAAGAAAATCATTGATCTCATCTAAGGCACTTATTGCAAGTTGTGCACATTGAGAGATTTTCCAGGATGGAAGTTTGGAAGAGGCGGGATACACCGGCAGAAATTTTCCAGCAAAGCCTTCTACCGCTGAATCAACATCGGAGCCATCGGGAATCAACTCATAATCAGGGTGTGCCAATTGTTTTTTGTTATTAAAGACACCTATTTTTCCTGCAAACAAACCTTGTCGCCCAACCTTCAAATCCTTTTCACGCCAGGCTTGGTTAAAAAATGTCAGTGATAACTTGTCGGTTCCATCAGTAACAACAACCTCGAGAATGCTCCCCTTGCGGCCACGCAAAGGTCGATTTGTTGTGGAGTAGATCTGCGCCAAAATGGTGGTCTCATCACCTTCACGCAGTTCAGAGATATCTGATAACTCACCCCGAACCATGTACCGGCGCGGATAGTGGCGCATCAGATCGCCAACGGTTGTTATTCCAAAGACGGAGCTGAGAACCTTGGCGGTGCGGTCACCCACAACGGTAGAAACCTTGTTCTCTAATGTGGCCACGCGAGCATTCTCTCTCGCATCCACCTTAAACCGGCCCACCCTCCCATGAGAGTTGCTCGCACAGGCTCAAATTGGCATCTCGGGGCGCCTTCACGCTACCCTTACGCCCTGTTCCCATTGGAACTAGTCAAATTTCAAAGGAGTACCGCTGTGGCATCAACATGCGATATCTGTGGCAAGGGGCCCAGCTTCGGAAACAATGTTTCTCACTCACAGGTGAAGACACGTCGTCGTTGGAATCCAAATATCCAGCGCGTCCGCACTCTCGTAGGCGGAACTGCAAAGCGTCAAAACGTTTGTACTTCATGCCTTAAGGCTGGAAAAGTAACGCGATAATTTTTACTATGTGAAATGGCGCCAGGTATCTGGCGCTTTTTTCATTTCTACACCAACTACTCCTGAGCCTGACTGAACTGAACCGATCCGAAATCCATCTAA
>CAZCDF010000089.1:0-3267 GCA_964497665.1 uncultured Candidatus Planktophila sp.
GTTTATCGGTAAAAGAGGATGGTAATTGGCGTTCTTTTCGCCACCGTAATTACCGGATCCTCTTTCCTGCCAACGCAGTTTCAAATATTGGTAGCTGGGCCCAACGCATTGCACAGGATTGGTTGGTTCTCGAGTTAACCAACAACAATGGAACCTATTTAGGGTTGGTCACAGCGGTGCAGTTTGCACCGGTCTTATTCTTCTCATTACATGGTGGAAAACTCGCTGATCGATTTAACAAGCGAAAGGTTTTGATCCTCACCAACATTATTGGTGGCGCCTCTTCCTTGGCTTTGGGCGTATTAGTAATGACTGATCTCGTGGCTCTATGGCATGTCTTTGTTTTAGCTGGAATCTTAGGTATTTCAACAGCAATTGATGCACCGGTGCGCCAATCCTTTACAACAGAGGTTGTGGGCCAAACAGATCTACCTAATGCGGTCTCCTTAAACTCAGCTAATTTCAATGCTGGGCGCTTGGTAGGACCTGCAATCTCAGGTGGTTTGATCGCAGCCTTTGGTACAGGGCCTTCATTTATTGTTAACGGGCTTTCTTATCTATTTGTTATCGCAGCTTTGATGAACCTGAATGAAAAGGCGTTTTTCTACCAAGATCGACAAAAATCTGATGGAAGCATCAGAGAAGGTATTGCTTATGCGAAGGCAAGACCAGATATCTATGTAGTGATGCTGATGGTTTTCTTCTTGGCAACCTTCGGCTTGAACTTTCAGATCTTTAATGCACTTATGGCGACCCAAGAGTTTGGTTTAGGACCGGCAAGCTTTGGCTTGATGGGTACCTTTATTGCAATCGGTTCGCTATCGGGGGCAATTGGTTCTGCTCGTCTAGAACGTTTTAGAAGCACAAAGTTTGTAATCAAAGGGGGAGTCGCATTTTCCTTATCAATCATGGTTTTGGCGATTCTTCCAAGTTATAGCTCATATCTTTTCTGGTTACCAATATGTGGTGTCACCGCACTTACAACCTTAGTTTCAGCAAACTCAATTGTTCAAACAAGCACTGATACCGCGATCAGAGGTCGTGTAACCGGTGTTTACTTGCTGATCTTTATGGGAGGAACACCATTTGGTTCTCCACTTATAGGAACAACAACTGAATTGATTGGAATTCGCCCAACTATCGCAGTGTGCGGCGGTATATCCCTTGCAGCCTCATTATTTATTTGGTTTAGATATAAAAATCGAGTTGAACGACCAGCTGATATTTCAGTTTCTGCCGTCTTAAAGACTGTTAATCGCAATCAGGATTAGCAAACCAACAAGTGCCAACAAGGTGATTAAGCGCCTGGTTTTGTAACTCATACCGACTCCTTCACATGAGAAGGAATCGCCTTCACGATGATAAAAGCTATACCGATCAAGACAAAAACCATGATGTAGGCCCGTGAAATACCGAAGCTATCTCCCAAAAGACCCAATAAGAATGGGGCCCCAGCGATAGCCACACCTGCTGCAAATGAGGCCCGACCAATAGCTAAATCGGGGCGACCATCGCTTAAACCAATTAAACGAATCGAAGAAAGTGCAAACTGCATCGAGATGCCAAGCCCTACAACAAAGAGACACAGTAAGGATAAAACCATGTTGTGTGACAACCAGAAACCTAGGAATCCGAGGAACTGCAAAGCAATGATTGCCAGCAATTGAGTATCAAGCACAAACCGCTTTAACACTAATCCGCCATACCAACGGCCAATTCCCATACCGGTACCAAGAGCAACAATTGCAACGGTTGAGATTGCAGCGGTTGAACCGACCCGTTCCTTCAGAAGTGCTGCCGCCCAGAATGAGGTTGCAAACTCACTTGAGATACAAGCAACAAAACCAAACCATGAAATCCAAAACTTAGCTGAGAGTTTTCCGCCTTGTGGTCCATGCTCATCGGGGACATGTTCCTCTGCATCCTTTTCACGTCCGATAAAAAATAGAGTCAGAGCAACTGGCAATGCCAGTAGCAAACCTAAACGCCACAAACCTGGATACGCGATTGCAATAGTTCCAATTAATGCGGTTCCGGTAACAAAACCAACTGATGCAATGCCATTTGCTTGCGGAATCGCAACCTCTGCCGCCTTGCCGTAATGCGAGGACATTTTTGTCAGCATGGTGTTGATAACAACCGATGTACCAAAACCGGTAATGAAAGTTGCAGGAAGTGTTATGTACACCGGTGGTGAGATTACAAACAAGGTCAACCCTGTTATAAAGATTGATAAACCGATCCAACTTGCGCGGTTTCGACCGTACTTATGGGCAATACGTGGATTAGCCCAGCCAGCAAAGATCGATGCCACACCCATGGCTGTACCGTGTAAGCCAGCAATAGTTAGCGAAGTACCTTGATCTGCACGCAGCAATGATTGTGCTGGCCCAAAACCACCCAAGTAGAAATTAACAACAGCGGTCTGAACCGCTACTACCCAGAAGAATCGATCGCGGTGGAAGCCCTTACTCATTACAGAGCGGCAACAACGTGGTCAATGCACTTGGTAAGTGCTTCAACATCACTTGGATCAACGGCTGGGAACATTCCGATACGTAGCTGATTCTTGCCCAACTTTCGGTATGGCTCTGTATCAACAATTCCATTGTCGCGAAGTGCTGCGGCGATCTTGGTCGCATCGATTGCATCATCAAAGTTAATTGTGCCGACAACCTTTGAACGCATCGCAGCATCTGTCACAAATGGAGTTGTGTAACTTGTCTTTTCAGCCCATGAGTACAAAATGTCAGAAGATTTAGCGCTACGACCTGCAGCAAATGAAAGGCCACCATTGCTATTCATCCACTCGATCTGTTCTGCAAGTAGCATCAAGGTGACGAGTGCAGGTGTGTTGTAGGTTTGATCTAGACGTGAGTTTTCAATTGCAATTCCTAAATCAAAGAAAGCTGGAACCCAGCGGCCGCTAGCTTTAATTTTTTCAGCACGGGCAATCGCTGCAGGAGACATGATTGCGATCCACAAACCACCATCGGAAGCAAAGGATTTTTGTGGAGCGAAGTAATAAGTATCAAACTCTTTTGCATCCACCATTAGGCCACCAGCGGCTGATGTTGCATCAACTAGAACTAGTGCGCCATCGGTTCCTGCTGGTCGCAGAATCGGCATTGCAACACCGGTTGAAGTTTCATTATGTGTAAGTGCGTAAACATCGATACCAGCCTCTGCAACTGCTAAGGGATGTGAGCCAGGTTCTGATTTGATAACTGTTGGCTCACCCAAGAAAGGTGCTTCCTTTGATGCAGC
>CAZCDF010000090.1:0-3265 GCA_964497665.1 uncultured Candidatus Planktophila sp.
GTGCATTTAGCCGTGAACGCGCAAAGGCGATGCATGCAGATTCCAAGAGCTTCATCAAGAAGATTGCGGCAGGAAACCCTGATCAGTTAGAAGCTGATGATCAATTTGCCGGATCAATTATTGATGCACTTGATGAAATCACGACGGCCAAAAAGAGCGGCTTTAGTGATCTTGGATATCAACGCTTAGTTACCTTTGCCCAGGATCTTCGTCGTCTCCGCTCGCGCGCTGGTGGACAGATCACCGACTTAGTGTCAGAGATTGAAAACTACTTAACTCTAGAATCTGAAATCACCTTGCGCGAAGGATCACAAACTGGTCGTCGTCACTTAGATCGATTCTTAGATGAAGCATCAAAGTTTGAACGCAGCGGTGGATCGGTTTCCGCCTTCTTAGATTGGCTCGATGTTGCATCTGACGAAGAGGGTGGTTTAAAGGTTGGAGCCCCTGAAGTACGCACAGATGTGGTTCAAATCCTTACCGTTCATATGGCAAAGGGTGCTGAGTGGGATGTTGTTGCCATTCCTGGTCTATCAGAGGGCACCTTCCCAGGTGTTAACCGCTCTGACCCTGATAACTGGTTGAAGAATGAGAAGCATGTGCCATTTGCACTTCGCGGAGATGCACATGAACTTCCATACTTCTCGCTCGATGGAATAACCAAAAATAGTGATGCCGCAAAGGCGATTAAAGCCTTTGCAAGCCAGTGTGTAGATCAGATCAAGATGCGGGAAGAGATGCGTCTTGCCTATGTTGCAGTAACTCGTGCCCGCACACATTTAATCTGCACAACAGCATGGTGGCGAGATGGAGCAAACCCTGTTTCACCTTCACAGATCTTCAACTTGATCGCAGCTGCAGCATCGACACATGGCGGACGATTGATTTCAGATGTGTCGGCACCTGATGATGATTCCGAGAATCCAACTCTTGAAAATCCACTGACTGCGGTGTGGCCACGAGATTACCTGGGCGACAAGCGTGCACAGTTTGATGCAGCGATTGAATTAGTTAATTCTTCTGATGTTCACCCACTTATTGATTCACAAGATCCCGAGGTTAACTCTTGGATCATGGATGCTCACAGCCTGATCACCGAGGTTCGCAATCGTGCATCAGATATTGTCGAAGTTCCATTGCCATCTCGCATGTCTACATCAACCTTGGTTGCTCTCCATGAAAACCCACAAGAGCTTGCGTTAAATATTCGTCGCCCAATGCCTCGTGGCCAAGATCAGTATTCACGTCGAGGAACTGCGTTCCACCTATGGGTTGAGCGTCAATTTACCGATGCAGCCACACTGTTTGGTGATGAGTACTTGGATTACTTAGATCCACTCGATGATGATTCCAAGTTAGAAGACTTAAAGGCTGCCTGGTTGAAGAGCACCTTTGCTAATCGCACACCTGCCCGAGTTGAGGTTCCCTTTGAAACCACTATTGGTGGGGTGCTCATTAGAGGCCGAATCGACGCAATTTATGCAGAGGGAGATGGCTTCCAGGTAGTGGATTGGAAGACCGGTTCGAAGCAGTTAGGTAAGTCTGCTCAGGTTCAGTTAGCGATGTATCGCTTGGCCTGGGCAAAACTTTCTGGCTGCGATATCTCAAAGATTTCGGCAGCATTCCATTACGTTCCAACGGGTGTTACAGATTCACCTGCTGACCTACTAGATGAAGCAGCACTTATTGCATTGATCACCTCAGTAGAGCACAAGCAGTAAATAAGTTTTAGAGAATATTTACCCGCACCGGCAGGTGGTCACTTACGCCTGTTGCAACCGTTGGCAATGATTCGTATTGATCAGGTTTCAAGGAGTTACTGAGAATGTAATCAAATTGAATCTTTGCTCCCCATGATGGGTAAGAGTTTTGTTCCACTAATGAATTCCACGAAGAACCAACTGCGGGCAAGCCTTTTGGTAGGTTCATATCTCCAATAATCAAAGTTTGAGTTCCATACTTGGCCGCTAACTCAGCCGCCCACTTCTTAATCTTTCGCAGCTGGCGGTAATTCACAACAGGAACAAATGACAGGTGGGTATTAATCACTGTCCAGCCATTGTCTAAGGATGCAGCCAAAGCAACGCGTGGTTCATCGGCAACATAGATCATGCGAACTGATTGCTTACCCTTTTTGTTTTCAGCAGGAATTACCAGAGGCATTCCAAAGGGAGATTTCCCAAGTTCTAATCGATCCCAATGTGTTACGGGAATCTGTGAAACCAATCCGATTCCATAGCTGCCTTCAGTATGTGAAGCTTTATTAGCCTCTAAATTATCTTCAGTCACAACTTTGATATCTAAATCATCTAGTTTTCGCCATTTAGATCCTGGCTCTCCGATAATCACTGGCGCAAAACCCCAATGCGAAGTACGCATTGCTTCAGCAACTAACCGAGTTTGAGAGACCACACCAGATCGCACTAACTGCTCATCAACCTCTTGAATTCCAATGACATCAGCGCCAATGGCTTGGACCGCTTCACCCAGCTTTATCTGGTCGGCGGCCAGGTCGTTAGAGGGTGGAATAGCCATTCCGTGTAGGAGATTCCACGAGGTTACGCGCATTGGCTAAGGCTAGTAGCGTTCACCCCTATGAGCGCACTCTCTCCCATAAACCGCGAAAGCGAGCTGCGCACCGATGCCACCAAGTTGGCCCAACTCTGGAAATCGGCTCACATTATTCACTTGGTCGACAACCGTTTAAGCGCAGCTGATGACTCATTAACCTTTATCGATGCTGACGGCGTTGCCGCACTTTCAGATGTATTTGTAGATGGCGAGCGCTTCTTCTTAGGAATCGGCCGCGATGACAAGCAACCCTATTTTGCGTGGCGCACGACCTGGATCAACCCACCAGAAGATGATGGAACTGAAGAGTTTGAAAAGCGAAAGTATGAAGGTTTCAAATCTTTGCGTGAACTTGGTGGCACTTTAGATGCTGACGAGTTAGCTCTTGCGATGCACGCAGTTGGTTTAGCAAATTGGCATTCAACACATACACATTGCGCGAGATGCGGAGCCCAAACAGTCAGCGATCTTGGCGGAAGTGTTCGTGTATGTCCCGTTGATTCAACGCAGCATCACCCTCGAACAGATCCAGCGGTTATTGTTTTAGTCAAAGATAAAGATGATCGAATTCTTTTGGGACACCAACCGGTGTGGCCTGCAAAACGTTTCTCAACCTTTGCCGGATTTGTTGAAACCGGTGAATCATTTGAAGAGTGTGTATCACGCGAAGTATTTGAAGAGGCAGGTGTTTATG
>CAZCDF010000091.1:0-3154 GCA_964497665.1 uncultured Candidatus Planktophila sp.
TGGCATTTGCCAGCTCCTTCTTCTTGCTTGGAATTTTTGTTGCCTGGGATACCGCTGGGATGGATATCCCACAAGATAATTCAATTGTTAGCCCACAAACCTTTCCATACATGGTTGCGGCCTTTGCCTCACTTGTAGGTTTTGGATTGATAGTGGATGTTTTACGGGGACGAACAGGAGTTCCAGAAGGCGATGAGCCAGGAGATCCATACTCGCCACTTAATTGGAAAACCATGGGGATCGTTGCGACAGCAATTGGCCTGCACGTAATTTTGCTTGAAACAGCAGGGTATGTAATTGCAGCAACGGTGTGTTTCTGGGGTGTTGCTTACGCCTTTGGATCCCGCAAAATATTGAAAGACTTTGTCATTAGCGCAGTTTTCGCAAGTATTGTTTATTTCGCATTCAGTAAAGGTTTGAATATCAACCTACCTTCGGGTTTCTTTGAAGGGATCCTTAAGTAATGGGTAATAACTTTGCATTGTTATTAGATGGTTTTCAGACCGTATTCACACCAACAAATCTAATGTTTGGATTGTTGGGAACTTTCTTGGGAACACTTGTTGGAGTGCTTCCAGGAATCGGCCCAGCACTTGCTATTGGTTTATTGCTTCCGATTACATTGACTGTAAACCCCACTTCAGCGCTGATTATGTTTGCCGCTATTTTCTATGGGGCGATGTATGGTGGATCTACAACTTCAATTCTTTTAAATACGCCCGGTGAAAGTGGCTCGGTTATCACCGCCCTTGAGGGCAATAAGATGGCTAAAGCCGGGCGTGCAGGTGCAGCGCTGGCTACCGCTGCAATCGGCTCTTTTGTCGCTGGCTTAATCGCAACAATTCTTTTGGCCTTCGGTGCGCCAGTTTTGGCGGAGTTTGCCTTAACAATTCAGCCTGCAGGGTATTTAGCCTTGATTATCTTGGCATTTGCAACAGTTGGAACCTTGCTCGGAACTTCACGCATCCGTGGATTAATTGCGCTATCGATGGGTCTTGTTATCGGCTTGATCGGCGCAGATCTTCAATCAGGTGCTTTGCGCCTTACCTTTGGAAATTTAAATGCTATCGATGGAATTGAAACAGTTACTGTAATCGTTGCCATTTTTGCATTAGGTGAAACCTTGTATCTTGCTAGCCGTCACACACTGGTAAAGGCATCGGTTTTACAGGTTAACGGTAAAGCTTGGATGACACGTCAAGATTTCAAGCGATCATGGAAGCCTTGGCTCCGTGGAACTGCAATTGGTTTCCCACTCGGGGTTATTCCAGCCGGTGGCTCTGAAGTACCTACATTCTTGTCCTACGGAGTAGAAAAAGCTTTGTCAAAGAACAAAGATGAGTTTGGTAAGGGAGCAATAGAAGGTGTTGCAGGCCCTGAGGCGGCAAACAATGCAAATGCGGCAGGAGTCCTAGTTCCTATGCTCGCACTTGGTTTACCAACATCTGCAACAGCAGCTGTTGTTTTGGTTGCCTTCCAATCATTTAATATCCAACCGGGTCCAATGCTTTTCCAAACAAATCCTGAAATTGTGTGGAGCTTAATCGCCTCGCTTTTTGTAGGAAACTTCTTACTTTTGGTACTAAATCTTCCATTGATCCGTTTCTGGGTAATGCTCTTGAAAATTCCTTCACATTATTTATATGCCGGAATTACAACATTTGCGCTACTGGGTGCATATGCCCTCAATAACTCAACTTTTGACTTACAGGTTGCACTAGTTGTTGGTGTTATTGGCTTCTTATTCCGACGTTTCGGGGTCCCGATCACGCCATTAATTATCGGTGCAATCCTTGGCCCGCTATCTGAGTTGTATTTCAAGAGATCGTTACAGATTAGTCAAGGCGACTGGGGAATCTTGATTGATGGAACTTTCCCCAAAGTGATCTACGGAATCTTGATTCTTGTAATCATCGGACCTCTTGTTTGGAACTTCAAAAAGACCTTCGCAATTAAGAAGTAAATGGCTGCAGATAAGTTACTTCCATGGGCGAAGCCGCTCCTGGTTTCATCGACGCTAACCCAAGCAACGATCTACGTCCTTCGCCCCATGATTACCTATCGTGCAATTGAATTAGACGCTAACGCTGCTCAAATCGGTTTGATTGCAGCTTTATATGCACTCTTTCCAGTATTGCTCGCTCTGCAATTTGGATCTTGGGTGGGAAAGCTTGGAGAAGCTAAGTTCATTATTTACGGAACCTTAGCCATGATGGTCACATCCGCAGCACTCATATTTGCAAACAACCTTCTAACCCTCGGAATTGCAACCGCGGCTGCTGGTCTTGCGCACTTGGCGTGCATGGTTGGGGGACAGTCGATGGTTGCCTTAAGGGCACCGCGCGAAAGTTATGACCGGTACTTTGGCTTCTACACCTTTAGTGCATCTGTGGGTCATATGTTAGGTCCAATTATTGCAACGATCGTTGCTGGCTCAAATGGAACTCTTCCGAAATCAACTTCAAATGCTTTCTTGCTCGGAGTTGTGTTAACGATTGTTGCCTTGGTGCCAGTGATCAAGTGGCGCAATGAGAGACCCACAGTTGAGGCCAAGGAGAACTCTGAGGGAACCTTGAGAGCGGCTGCAAAGCTAGTCAAGCGCCCAGGAATTATGGCTGCGATCTACATCTCGCTGGCAATTTCATCAGCTGCCGATGTACTAGTTGTTTTCCTGCCACTATTTGGAACTGAAAACGATTTTTCTCCTTATGCAATTGGGGCAATACTTGCGATTCGTGCTGGCACAACGATGATGTCTCGCTTCTTCCTCGGCCGCCTCAGTCAACGTTTTTC
Source organism: uncultured Candidatus Planktophila sp. (assembly GCA_964497665.1). GTDB lineage: Bacteria > Actinomycetota > Actinomycetes > Nanopelagicales > Nanopelagicaceae > Planktophila. The sequence continues at coordinate 2,794 of CAZCDF010000091.1, forward strand.
AACCTTTCAGTTGCTGTGGTGGAGCACAATTATTTCCACCTTATGTTGTGGAGCTATGGCATTTACTCACACTCCAATTACATTAGGTGTGGTCGTCTTTATTGCGGGATTTTCATTGGGAGTGGGGCAACCTTTAACGATGTCACTTGTTTCTCAAAAGACAGATAGCAGCGAGCGCGCACTTGCTGTTTCTGCTCGATTGATGGGTAATAGATTTGGGCAATTCCTGGTACCGGCCACCGCTGGTGCCCTGGCCGCTGCATCTGGGGCAGGGGCGGTCTTTATCGGCTTGGCGGTATTGCTGGGCAGCTCGATTTTCAGCGTAAAACGCAACTGATCTGTGGCCTGAATTACAACAATG
>CAZCDF010000092.1:0-3121 GCA_964497665.1 uncultured Candidatus Planktophila sp.
CTCTATAAATCTGGAACAAAGTTAAGAATAGAGCTTCAGCGTTACAGCAATGAAGGTCTGGTAACGATCTCCGATGATGGAATTGGGTTGCCAGAAGGTTTTGATTTGCTGACATCATCTAATTTGGGATTACAAATTGTTCGCACCCTGACAGAAAATGAGTTAAAGGGAGAACTAAAACTAGAATCAACAGATAAGGGAACGCAAGCAAAGCTGCGCTTTCCACTTTAAATTTGGTTTTGCTGCTCCATTAAGCGAGCACGATTACGCGCTGCACGACGCTTGAGTGCACGGCGCTCATCCTCAGATAATCCGCCCCAGACGCCAGCATCCTGACCGCTCTCAAGAGCCCAAGCAAGACATGGCTCCTTTACGATGCAACGGTTGCAGACCTTTTTCGCCTCTTCAATTTGTGTAAGGGCGGGACCTGTATTTCCAACAGGGAAGAAAAGCTCAGGGTCCTCGTCACGGCACGCTGATTGATGACGCCAATCCATCGCATGTCTCCTTAGGGAAGTTCACTGTAAAAGTGAGGTGTTAATACACACAGTTGTGCGTGCAAGGTCTTAATTGTCCCCTGTGCAGCGGAGTTATACAAGGACGAAAGGGAAAGAGTTTTCAAAATAAGGGTGATCTATCTCAAGTGCCCCCGACAGGAATCGAACCTGTGCACCTGCCTCCGGAGGGCAGTGCTCTATCCCCTGAGCTACGGGGGCTCAATGGGTCAGAATGAAGGTTATCAGCGGGTGCGAATAACTGTGCATACTGCAACAATTCACGCATGAACTCAACCGCATACTTTGCAACTGGATGTTTCTGGGGAGCAGAACGCCGTTTCTGGCAGATGGATGGTGTCGTTGAGACAAGTGTTGGTTACATGGGTGGAGTTCGCCCCAACCCTTCATATGAGCAGGTGTGCACCGGTGTTACTGGGCATGCCGAGATGGTTAAGGTCATCTTTGATCCCGCAAAGATTTCATACCTGCGTTTGTTGCAAGAGTTTTGGACCATGCATGATCCAACATCTTTGAATCAACAAGGTGGCGATATTGGAACTCAATACCGTAGCTCTATTTACACAACCACCCATGAGCAGATGCAGGTCGCGCTCGCTTCTTGCCAGATGTATCAAGATGCATTGACCGCAGCAGGTATGGGCACCATTTGTACAGAGATTTTAAGTGCAGAGGGCGTCGAGTACTACCTCGCAGAGGAGTACCACCAAAAGTATTTGCTCAAGAATCCAAATGGCTACGATTGTCATTCAAGCACGGGTGTTCCATACCCAGAAACGGTTGCATAGTTCATGAGTGAAAAAGAGTATCCAGTTAAGATCGATGAAGCCGAGCTTGCTAATCGTGTAGATCCATTGTCATATGCGGTTCTACGTAAGGCGGCAACTGAAACTGCATTTACAGGCGAATACACCGAAACTGAAACCATCGGAGTTTATAAGTGCAAGGCCTGTAGTGCTGAACTTTTTAGAAGTGAAACAAAGTTCCATTCCGGCTGCGGTTGGCCATCCTTTTACGCCCCAACGGCAAATGATGCGGTAGAGCTTTTGGAGGATCGTTCCTTAGCTCCACGAATTCGTACCGAAGTTCGGTGCGCAGCGTGTGGCTCTCATCTAGGCCATGTATTTGAGGGTGAAGGGTATGCAGTGCCCACAGATCAACGCTGGTGCATCAACTCCGTTGCCTTGGTTCTAGAGGAGCGCTAACCCTTACAACGAGAAGGTTGGGTACTCATCTGTAACTAGTAGAAATGCGTAACCAACTACTCGGTTCCAGTATGCAATAGTTCCCACAACACCCTCTGCACAAAATTCAGGGTAATTGCCTGTAAATAAAACACTGAACCAGGCAATAAGTGTTAAAACCACCGAATAAATCACATACACAATTCCAACTAGGTATAAAGGCACAGCAAGCAACCACTTAATCAAGGGAAGCCAGCGATTTAACTGTTTGGCATCTACTTCTGGGAAGGTAACGCTTACTACATCATTCTCTTCGATCGATGGGTACTCATCTGTGAGGAGCAAAAGATAAGCATCAACACGGGTCTGAAGTGATAAAAGCGCTTCATTGAAAGCTAAAACATAACTTGGATAAACCTGACGAACAACAATCGCTAAAGCCGCTGGTAGAGCAAGTAAGCCCGCATACATTCCTACGTTATCTTCAGAGAAGGAGGAGGTTGGTGCAAATGAGGCTAGAAAGATAAAGGCAGGGACGACCAGGATGATCCGGAAAAAAGCTGTAAGGCGGTTGCGTTCGGTGAGAGATACATCGATTTGGGTCTCAATTTGATTACTCATGCGCCTCAATGTACTCCTGATTGTGAGTAGGTATTGCTAATTGCAGCATCTTTGCCGTATTTTTACAGTTGTTGCAGGCTCAGTTGCAGAATTTGTTGCAGTAATTGCAGTAGCTACTTTAAGGGGAGGTGTTGAAATGGCAGGGATCAAAGAGGTCGCTCAGGAGGCGGGCGTATCTACCGCAACCGTTTCTCGCGCACTTCGCGGCCTTCATCATGTGAATCAGCAAACCCGCGAAAAGATTATCGCTGCAGCAGAAAAATTGAACTATCCCCTAAACACAGAACGACAAGGCGTTTCAAGCGGTCGAACAAACTCTGTTGGTGTTGTGGCCCCCTATATTTCACGTTGGTACTTTTCTCAAGTAATCAGCGGCGCTGAACAAGCCTTACGAGAAGCGGGCATGGATCTGCTTCTTTACAACTTTAGCCAAATGAAGGGCAGAGAAAGACTTTTTCAGCATCAGCTTCTCAAAGGTCGCGTTGACGCCTTGATCGTTATCTCCCTTCCTCCCACCGAAGAAGAGTTTGATTCCATGCTTTCCCTAGGTATTCCAATCGCACTTGTTGGCATGGATCATGAAAAATGTGCATCCATCAAGATTGATGATGTTGCGGGTGCAAGAACTGCCACACAGCACTTAGTAAATCAAGGGCACAAAAAGATTGGATTAATGTCGGGCCGACCAGATGACCCATTTAACTTTTCAGTCCCTCAAGATCGACGCAAAGGCTTTATGCAAGTTCTTGCAGAAAATGGTTTGGAGTGGTTGCCATCTCGAGAAATTCATGGAGATTTCAC
>CAZCDF010000093.1:0-3097 GCA_964497665.1 uncultured Candidatus Planktophila sp.
ACATGCAATGGCTCTTCGGTGGCAACGTAATCTGCAATCTCTTCATCGCTCATATCATCAAAGGTGACTCGAGTCGTTACTCGATCAGAGATCTCAATATCTTTACTTGTGTCGATGATGCAATGGCCGGTGTGAAGTAACCCTGAATTGCCACGGACCCGCTTTGCACGCTCGGTAGCAACTTCTGGCGAACCAGGTTTTCCAAGAGATTGACCATCAAACTCAAAGGTGGAGTCACAACCAATAATGATCGCTGGAAAATCAATCTGCTCGCGAACGGTGTGAGCCTTTGTAATTGCCAGCGCAATCACCATATCTGCAGGGGAGAGCGAGTTAAAGAATTCAGTCTCTTCATCGACATGGCTAACAATTATCGTGGGAGAGAGCCCAGCAGACTCCAAAAGGCGACGACGACTAGTTGATTGCGATGCTAAAACAATTGTTGTCATGGATTTCAAACCTTCTGGCTCTGTATATGAAGTGACCCTCAGTACAGCGCTAACACTATCGTTACATCTACGATAAGGCTGTGAGTAAAACCTTTCCGACCGTCGGCTTAATCGCTGATGGACCAATTGCTCAGATGTTTATGTCTCCAGCCAGCTCCCTAGGAATAGAGCTCCTGCACCTTAGTTCTCAGGATGCAGCGAACAGCAATCTACAGAATTGTGATGTTGTCACACTTGCTGATCAATACAACTCCTTGATTATCGCGAAAAAGTTACAGGCAGATGGCATTACTGTGCGTCCCTCATTTTCAGCGCTCTCTTTTTCCGCCGATACATTCAATTCAAAGTTTGATCACGATTCAACGATTTGTGTAACGGTTGCTCGCTCACCGCATGGGCAGGCGACAACTTGGGCGCCAACGCAGATTCTCAGAAGTAATGGAACATGGATCATGAGTATTACCCCAGCGCCACAGCTGTCAGATGAAGTAAATGCAAAGGCTCAACAATTGGCGCTCGACACAGCCGCTTCAGCCGGAGCAGTAGGGGTAATTGCCGTTGAAATGTTACTTAAAGATGATGATGTAATCCTTGTGGATGTGCAGATGCACCCAAGTGCATCAGGCAACTGGACGGTGAACGGATCAATTACCAGTCAATATGAACAACATTTACGAGCGGTTTTAGATCTACCTTTGGGAGATCCGTCAATGTCTTCAAAATTTGTTGTAACAGGAAACTTCTACTGTGGCGCTAAACCCAACATGTATCGTCCCTATTTGCATCTGATGGCTCGCACACCGGCTTTAAAGTTTCATCAATATGAAAACTCTTTAGTACAAGGTGAACTCATGGGGCACATCACTATTACCGGAGATGATTTACCTCGGTTAATAGAAGAGATTGAGCATGCCTTGGATTACCTGCAGGCAGAGATTGATGAGTAAAAGCTAGCGAGCTCGATACTCAATTGCTGGACAACGATCCATGACTGTTAATAATCCAGCCGCTTGTGCACGAGCTACAGCTGCTTCATCAATCACATCAAGTTGAAGCCAAACCGCTTTCGCCCCAATTGCAATAGCCTCATCCACGACAGCACCAACTAATTGTGAGTTAACAAAACAATCGACAACATCAACTGAAACAGGTATTTCAGATAGTGCTGTGTAACCAATTTCTCCATGAACCGATTCACCTTTTGGGTGTACCGGAATAATGGTGTGACCCTTTTCCTTTAGTAATTTCGCAACACCATAGGCTGCACGTTCAGGATTATTACCAAGGCCAACAACAGCCCAGGTTTTAAGCCCCAGGACCGCATCAATTGTTTCTTTGGTATTAATCGGTACGACCCAAGGCGTGGAACTTCCAACCGGCATTACGCCACAAGGTGCGATCCAACATATTTCGACCATCAATAATGATCTTTGATTTAACCAGTGAAGCAATCGCAGCAGGATCGATCTGTCGATACTCCTTCCACTCAGTTAAGTGCAGAATCAAATCAGCATCCTTAAGCGCATCTGTGACAACCTCTTGGTACTCAAGGTTAGGGAAACGCTTGCGCGCAGGCTCAATACCTTGAGGATCATGCACAACGACGATCGCACCAGCTGCTTGTAACTGTGCAGCAATATCTAATGCAGGGGAGTCGCGAACATCATCACTGTCGGGCTTGAAGGTCGCACCCAATACAGCGATCTTGTACTTTGTTAAATCCTGAGAAAGTTCTCCACGAACAACATCGATAACCCGTTGGCGTGCACGAAGGTTGATTGCATCTATTTCACGCAAGAACTCAAGGGCTTGCTTTGCACCAAGCTCTTCAGCCCGTGCCATGAATGCGCGAATATCCTTGGGAAGACATCCGCCACCAAAACCAATACCTGCTTGCAAGAAACGATTACCAATACGTGGGTCGTAACCAATCGCTTTTGCCAAGACGGTGACATCACCACCTGCTGCTTCGCAGACTTCTGCCATCGCATTGATAAATGAAATCTTTGTGGCAAGGAATGAGTTAGCAGCAACCTTAACCAATTCAGAAGTAGGAAGATCGGCGCGAATCCAAGGCGTTCCCAATGCGATAACTGGTTCGTAAACCTCTTTCAGAATTTCCTCTGCACGATCATTTGCAACACCTACAACTAACCGGTTAGGTGTCAAAGTATCTTCAACCGCAAAACCTTCACGAAGGAACTCGGGATTCCATGCAAGATCTGCTTGAGGTGCAGTCTTGGCCAATTCAGCTCGCAATCCTTGAGCTGTTCCAACGGGCACCGTTGATTTACCAACAACAAGTGAACCATCTTTCAGATGAGGAGCGATCGCAGCAACAGCGGATTTCACATAGGTGAGATCTGCTGCAAGTCCATCTTTGCTTTGCGGAGTACCAACACAGACAAAGTGAACATCGGCAACCTTAACCGCTGAAAAATCAGTTGTAAATGAAAGCCGTCCAGTCTTCATCTCTTGCTCTAGCAAGGTGTCTAGACCTGGTTCGTAAAATGGCAACTTTCCACTTTGTAGGAGCGCGACCTTTTCCGGATCGGTATCCACGCCTACAACGGTGAATCCAAGAGAGGACATACATGCAGCGTGGGTGGCTCCAAGATAACCGCAGCCAACTACCGAGAGAGTTAAAG
>CAZCDF010000094.1:0-3037 GCA_964497665.1 uncultured Candidatus Planktophila sp.
CAAGCATGGAAGAGTTTGGTCGCCTAGTTCTCTCTAAGGTTCAAGCGGTACCTGGCATCACACGTACTTTGACCTGCCCAGTTACACACCTGAGCTAGACCCTTTAATCCGCCTTATTGATTGCAGAGTCGATGAGAGCTGTAATCAAATCGGAGTAAGTAACTCCCGTTGCCTGCCATAACTTGGGGTACACGCTGGTGCCGGTAAATCCTGGCAAGGTATTGATCTCATTAATGATGATCTGATTCTCATCGGTATAGAAAAAGTCACAGCGGGCAAGCCCTGCACAGCCGATCGCATCAAAGGCCTGCATCGCGGCAATTTGAATAGCTTGGGCATCTGTTTCCGGAATATCTGCCGGAATCTTTACAGTTGTTGCATCATCTAAGTACTTTGCCTCGAAATCATAAAACTCAAATCGAGGGTTTACAACGATTTCTCCAACTACAGATGCGTAACTAGTTCCATCTCGTTCTAGAACAGCGCACTCAATTTCACGACCATTGATAGCGTTTTCAATCAATACCTTTGAGTCATACAAGAAAGCGTCATTAATTGCAGCCGACAATGTCTCAGGAGATTTAACTTTGTGCGTGCCACGACTAGATCCACCACTCGATGGCTTCACAAAGACTGGGTATGAAAGTGAGTTTGCATCTGGAAGTGGATCTGATTTGTGCACAACAATTCCGGGGGCAACTGTTAATCCTGCGGCAGAAAAGAGCTCTTTGGCTAATGCTTTATCCATCGCCGCGGCTGAGGCCTTGACCCCGCTACCTACATAGGGAATATGTGCATCCTCTAGTAGTTGTTGAATCTCTCCATCCTCACCAAACTCACCATGCAGAATGGAGAAGATGCAATCAATCTTTACAAAGGAGCCTTCTATAACTAGCCCACCTTGTGCCAGCTCAACCGTTGTTCCATTATCTTCGATTGTTGGCATTACCTTGTTGTGAATTGTCAGCGGATAGCTTTCATCAAGTGCAACCCACTTGCCTGCTTTGGTAATTCCAACCAATATCGGCTTAAAGCTCTTCTTATCTAAGCCCTTTAAGACTCCCCCGCCTGATACGCATGAGACCTCATGCTCACTACTTGGGCCTCCACATATAACGGCAACTGTTAACTTACTCATCGAATGAAGTTCTCGGCTTTTGTTGTGATCTCCATCAGTCGATCTAAGGCTTGTTCCGGGGTAAGGGAGCCTGAAACCACATCGGCAACAGCTTCAATTACCGGAACTTCAATTCCTACTCGGTGTGCAATTTCAAGAACCGCACTTGATGATGCGACACCTTCAACTGTTTTTGCCACCTGAGTTTTAGCAACCTCCATCGAACCGCTCTTACCCAGTACTTCTCCAAAGGTACGATTGCGAGAAAGCGCTGATCCACAACTTGCGACTAGATCTCCCATGCCGGCAAGGCCAGCAGCGCTTAGCGGATCTGCATTGTGCGCCGCACATAAGCGAGCTACCTCATTGAGACCACGAGTAATAAGCATCGCTTGGGTGTTTTCTCCGTAACCCATACCAATCGAGATTCCAACCGCCAATGCAATAACACTTTTAATTGCACCGGCAAGTTCGCACCCTAAGACATCTAAAGATGTATAAACGCGGTAATACGGTGTTGTGAAAAGTTGCTGAACTTTTTCGGCGATGCCAACCGTCGCAGCTGCTGCAACCGCTCCGGCTGGCTGACGCATAATTAACTCATTAGCAAGGTTTGGACCGGTAATGATTGCAATATTCTGAGTCTCCAGCACCTCAGAGATAATCTCGGTCATGCGAGACATAGTGCTCACTTCAATGCCTTTGAGCGTGCTTATAAACAAGGCGTTTGGTTGAATCATTGATTTCCAAGCGGTGAGATTTTCACGCAGAGTCTGCGCAGGCACCGCCAAGACATAAATATTTGAGTACTCAAAGGCTTCACGTAAATCGGTAGTTGCTTTTAATCCAACCGGCAAAATATTTTCATCTAAGTACTTAGAGTTTGTGTGCTTTTCATTGACCTCATCTACCAGCTCTTGACTACGTCCCCACATCAAAACATGGTTTCCAGCATCACAGAGAACTTGAGCCATCGTTGTTCCCCACTGACCAGCACCTAGAACGACAACCTTGCTCACTTCTTCTTGGCCTTCTTAAAGTTACCGGTGCGAGGTAGATCGGAGTTATGGGGATCAAATATTTCAACTGGACGCTTTTCGCCACGTAGCTGTTCCAGAAGATTTGTGAGTTCACGCATCACAAAGGCGGTGGCCTCTCTGAGAGCTTCTGGATCATTCTCTTTTCCATACCAAGGAGAAAGATCTAATGGCTTACCCGCCAACATCTTTATAGGAGTCCTTGGGAATACTTTGATTTTCTTTTCATATGTTGGCATCACGAGTTGAGAACCCCATTGCGCTACTGGAATTACGGGAGCATGGGTGATGATTGCTAATCGTGCTAAACCCGTTTTTGCAACCATCGGCCAACCAGCGGGATCTCGAGTCAAAGTTCCTTCTGGATAAACACCTAAACAATGTCCTGCATCTAAAAGTTTAATCGCGTGCTCTAGCGCCTTGGCAGCATCTTTACTTTCGCGCATCACAGGTATTTGACCGGCAGCTAGAAGAATCTTGCCGATCACGGGAACTTTAAAAACCCCCTCTTTGCCAATAAAGCGAGGGGCCCGACCATTGCGGAAGAGAAAATGGGCAAAGAAAAGTACATCGAGGTATGAGATGTGATTGCTGGCGATAATTACTTTTCCACTTTTGGGAATGTTCTCTCCCCCGCGCCACTGCTTCTTTCCAACGGCATTTAAAAGCGGTATGACTATCTTGGTGCAGATTTTGAAGGTCAAATTTGTCCCAAGTGGCTTTCCACTTGGAGGAGCGTAGGAAACCTTGTACTCCGTCATGGTTTAAATACTAGTGCTGTACATGCAAAAACGGGGCCAGCGTTAGCCGACCCCGTCTTTAAAGTAAAAAGAATTACTTCTTCTTACCCTTCTTTACAACCTTCTTCGCTGCTGGCTTCTTC
>CAZCDF010000095.1:0-3002 GCA_964497665.1 uncultured Candidatus Planktophila sp.
AGGGAATGATCTTGATGGAAGAGCTATTGATCAATGAAAGATTTGATATCGCTCAGATGTCAGAGGTAGATCGAATTCACATCGGAGTTGAATCCAAAAAGGCTGGCTTTGCCGATCGCAACGCCATCCTTGGAGATCCAGAGTTTATTGCGGTCAATACCGAGAAAATTCTTTCGCAATCCCATATAGACCAACGTGTAGCACAAATATCCATGGACTCGGCGGGCAGCGATATTGCACCTATCAGCGAGGGCAGCGATACAACCTACTTTTTGGTGGCAGATGCTGATGGAAATGCGGTCTCATGGATTCAATCTGTATTCCATGGCTTCGGTAGCTCGTGGGTAATTCCAGGCACAGGAATCATTTTGAATAATAGACTTACTGGGTTTTCTTTAGACCCGCAATCTCCTAACATCATCGCACCTGGTAAGCGCCCCGCACATACTTTGAATGCATTTACAGCGGTGCGCCCCGATGGGTCTTTGTATCTTGTAGGCGGAACACCGGGTGCAAACATTCAGGTTCAAAGTAATTTGCAGTTAATTATTAACATGATTGATTTAAAGATGAATGTGCAAGAGGCAACTGAAGCTCCACGTTGGCAACACCTCAATGCGGCTGGGCAAAGTTCAGAAGAAGAAAAAGGTGCGGGTGTCCTTGAAATAGAAAACCGAGTCGCTGCTGAAGTTTTTGAACAATTGCGTGCCAAGGGCCATGAGGTTAAGGCTCTTGGTGCGTGGGGGCATGGCTCTTCAGTTCAATTGATGGAGGTTCTTGCTAATGGAACCTTCGCATTTGGATCTGATCCTCGCTGCGAAGGTCACGCTGCAGGAATTTAGAGTGAAGCGAAAGCTTCATCTAGAACGCTTAACGCATCCTTAAGAAGCTCATCTGTAATAACAATTGGTGGCAAGAAGCGAACAACATTGGAGTATGTTCCGGCGGTCAAAATAAGTACACCCTTACTCTGGCAGTACTTAACTACCGCGTTCATTGCAGTTGTATTCGGTGTCTTCGTGCCAGGCATTACTAATTCAATAGCTTGCATCGCACCACGACCACGAACTTCTCCAATAACCGGGTACTTAGCCTGCATAGCACGAAGTGAATCTCCAAGGATCTGCCCGATGTGATTTGCGCGAGCAACAAGGTTTTCTTCTTCAATAGTCTCAATCGCTCCAAGTGCTGCAGCGCATGCGATTGGGTTTCCACCGTAGGTTCCGCCAAGACCTGAAACATGAACTGAATCCATAATTTCTGCGCGGCCAGTAACACCTGCAAGTGGAAGCCCGCCTGCAATGCCTTTCGCGGTCACGATCATGTCTGGAACAACATTCTCGTTTTCTACAGCAAACATGTTGCCTGTACGTGCAAAACCGGTCTGAACCTCATCTGCAATGAAGATTATTCCATTGTCTGTTGAGTACTTAGAAAGTGCTGGCAAGAATCCCTTAGGTGGGACGATGAAGCCACCCTCGCCTTGAATAGGTTCGATGATAATTGCCGCAACGTTGTGCGCACCTATTTCCTTATCAATCTTATGTGTGACCATCTCAATTGCATCGTCAGTAATCGTTGCCTGATCGCCTACCCAGTGGAATGAGTACGGCATAGGAACTCGATAGATTTCAGGTGCAAATGGACCAAAGCCTTCTTTGTATGGCATGTTCTTTGCGGTCAGCGCCATGGTTAAGTTGGTGCGACCGTGGTAGCTGTGCTCAAAAACTACAATGGCTTGACGCTTTGTGTAGTGGCGAGCAATCTTGACCGCATTTTCAACAGCCTCTGCACCTGAGTTAACAAGAAGTGACTTCTTTTTAAATGTTCCAGGCGTTAGCGCATTAAGTTTTTCACACACTTCGATGTAACCAAGGTATGGAGCAACAGTGAAACAAGTGTGAGTAAAAGCTTGAACCTGATCAATTACGCGATCGACTACGCGCTGTGCTGAGTTTCCAACATTTGTAACACCGATACCTGAACCAAGATCAATGATCTGGTTGCCATCGATATCCAAAAGAATCGCATCACTTGCGCGTTCAATTACCGCAGGAAAGGCAAGGCCTAGTCCCCCAGATGTCGCCTCACTGCGGCGCTGTAGCGCCTCGAGAGATTTTGGTCCCGGAATAGCGGTAACCAACCGACGCTCTTGAGTCAATGCGGTAAGTGTTGTCATGGGTAAAGTCTAAGCCATCATTTCGTACTAGCCAGTCCATTGGTTAGGCTTAGAAGATGAACTCACGGTTACGAGATAGCGCACCATTACTGGATGCATATCTGTCCTATTTCGAAACCCAGCGCACAGCCTTCACAATTCCAGGTCATAAACAGAAAGCACACCGCCTCGATGAGGGGTTAGGTGCGGTAGTTGATTCAGATACACCCCTCTATGGTGGACTTGATGAGATAAAACTTACTGAGGGAACCCTAAAAAAAGCAGAAGAGTTAGCCGCATCACTGTGGGGTGCAGATTACGCACGTTTTTCAACTGGTGGATCAACCCATGCAAATCAAGCAATTATTTTGGCGCTAGGAAAACCTGGAGACAAGGTTGCAATCACCCGTACCGCTCACCGTTCTGTTTTGAGCGCACTCGTGCTCACAGGTTTGGAACCAATCTGGCTAACACCTGAAATCGATGAGGCAACAGGAGTTCCAACCGGTATTCCCGTGTCAGAACTTGAAAGAGTTTTGGATCAAAAGCCGATCGCACTTTTGCTCACAGAGCCTGGCTACCTTGGAACAATTTCGGAACTCCCTGCCCTTATTTCAAAGGCGCATGAGAACTCAATACCAGTGATTATCGACGCTGCCTGGGGTGGGCACTTTGGCTTTAATTCACAGATTCCAAAACATGTAATGCAACTTGGCGCAGATGCCTTAATCACAAGTGTTCACAAGGCACTTCCTGGTTACAGCGCATCGGCGTTGCTTTTGGCACAAGGCAAGTACTTAAACCTTGCACGAATTGAGCAAAGCTTTGAGACAACTCACACAAC
>CAZCDF010000096.1:0-2933 GCA_964497665.1 uncultured Candidatus Planktophila sp.
CAGGAAAGTGAGGTAGATGAGGTTTCTTGGTTCCCATTAGAAGAGATCGTTGATCGACTTGCTTATCCTGATGAAAAGAAGTTAATCGCCCGAAGTGCGGAGCTAACTTCATGAAAAAGTTAGCGCTACTTATTGTTTCTACATTTTTCCTGTTGGTGATGCCACAAGCAACGGCGGCAAACACCATTATTCGAATTACCGCACCAGCAAATCAGACATTCACCGGTGAGTTTCGAAATGATGATTTAGCACAAGCTCTAACTCCTTCTGGTGAGTTAGGTTTAAAGGTTTTTCAGTCGATTGAAAAAAATCGCACTTGGGTTATTGATGCAGCGTTAATCGATGAAGTAATTGTTATGGCTAATGAGTACACCTTGGCCAATGAGGCAGAGCCCGCAGGCAAAGAGATCGCTACCGCATGGTTAAATCAGCTGAAGCGAGTTACTGCTAGCAATGAAGTAGTGGCGCTTGCCTATGGAAATCCAGATATAGCGCTTGCAAAACGATTAGCTCCTAGTGAATTAAAGAATTACTTTGTCTATGGGCAGGAGCGTTTGCAGTTAGCACTTGGTCGCATAGTTCGCAGTGAGCCCGATGTGCAGTGGAGCGTAGGAAAATCAGGGTTAAGTAACCCTCTGCGTAAGAGCTACAGCGATAATCGCAAGGCGTTAACCCGTTTGTCACGTGTTGTAGACACCCCAGAGTTAATCCATCTTCGAGCTCGTTTAGCGCAGTTGTTGTCGCCAACTTTGGATAAAAACTCTCGTCAGTACTTCTCATACAGTGCAACTACGGCGGTTAAAGAGGTTGTAAATAAATTACGTATTAATAGTGGTAAGTACCAAATAACAACTTCATCGGTAAAACTGCCTGTCACCGTTATTAATGAGTTTGATGTAGATGTAACTGTTGATATTGCAATGATCCCAATCAGCTCTCGAATCTTTGTGAGTAGCTTTGATAATGTTGTAATCCCTGCGCAATCGAAGAGACAGCTAGAGATGCAGGTCGATGTCATTGCACCTGGGCAAACTATTGTTTCAGCGCTGATCACTGGGCCTGAGGATGATTCCGAGGTGGTTCCAGAAGCGCTGTTAACTTTAAATTCAACTGTAATTGACTCCAGGGTGACCTGGTTTACAACAGGTGCGGCCATACTTCTCTTATTGGCAGCTGTTGCTCAAAGTGTCCGTCGGGTCAGAAGGAGAGTTAAATGAAATCCAATGAACTCTTCCGCGCCTCAGGAATCATGGCTTTGGGAACAATCATCTCGCGAATCACAGGATTTATCCGCGGAATTTTAATTGTTGCTGTTTTAGGTACCGCGTTGCTTGCAGATACTTACAATGTTGCAAACACAATGCCCAATATTTTGTATAACTTACTAGTTGGTGGTGCGCTCACCGCAATCTTTATTCCACAATTAGTGAGATCCTTTGAACATGATGATGGTGGAGATGGTTTTGCTTCACGATTAATTACAACAATCTCGCTCATTCTTCTTGTGTTGGTAACACTTGGAATGATCTTTGCCCCTGCGTTAGTGCGTTTATACGCACCTGAGTTTTTTACTCCGGGCTTTGAAAAGGAACAAGAGATTGCCGTTGCATTTACTCGGTACTGCCTGCCTCAAATCTTCTTCTTAGGTTTATTTACGATGCTGGGACAGGTGGCAAACGCTCGTGGCTCATTTGGTCCCCTTATGTGGGCTCCGATCGCCAATAACCTGGTGGGAATCCTGCTTTTTGGTGGCTTCCTGGTGCTATCTCCAGGCGTAAACATTTCAAATATCACCCCATTGCAGGTGCAGATTTTGGGCTGGGGAACCACGCTCAGTGTGATTGTTCAAGCCTTGGTGCTGGTACCAGTTGTAAAACGTTTAGGAATAACCATCAAACCAAGGTTAGGTTTAGAGGGTTTAGGTAAATCATTTAATTTGGCTGGTTGGACACTGATTTACGTTTTGATCTCGCAGCTTGGTTACTTGGTAACGGTTAATGTCGCCACATCTGCAGCGGTACGAAGTGCACAAGAGGGTGTTACAACTGGTGTTGGCTACACGCCGTACACATATGCCTACTATGTAATGTTGTTGCCATATTCGATTGTCACTATCTCAATCATTACCGCGATCTTGCCGCATATTTCCAAGTTAGCACTTGATGGAAAGCGTGAAGAGGTAAAGGCACAGTTGATTCGTGCAATTCGCTTGGTCGGTGTAATTACAATTCCGAGTGCTGTTGCATTCTTATTATTTGGTTCTTTAATCACCGAAGTAATCTTCATCGGAATTCCAACTGAAGATTCGCGTTACATCGGACATGTTTTATCTGCGCTAAGTTTTGGTTTAGTCGCTTTTTCAATTAACTTGATTTTAATTCGTGGCTTCAACGCCTTTGAAGATACTCGCACCCAGGTTGTTTCAATCCTGATCATCAATGTTATTTCAGTGGCGCTCTCATACTTCTTCTTGTACTTCTTGAAGAATCAGTGGGTGACTGTTGGTCTTGGTGCCGCTTTCTCCTTCAGTTATTTGGTTGGCTTGCTTGTCACCCTTGGATTGTTAAAGAAACACACCGGAAAGTTGGCGGTTCGGGAATTTTTAGCTCAGCATCTGCGTTTACTTACTGCAGCGCTGCTTGTAATGCTTCCATTGTTTGCAATGGTTGAGTACATCGCGTGGGTTGGTGCTGAGCTCTCACCAGCCGCTCGTGCCGGTGAGTTATTACTTGTGATGGTCATCGCATTCTTTGGGTATGTTTTTGCGGCAAAGGCGCTTAAGGTGGAGGAGATTTCGATGATCCGCCACTTAGGTAGTTCGATCTCGCGCCGTTCAACAAAGCCAGAGGAAAACCATTAGATTTCGGGGTCTAGGGAGCAGATATGAGTGATGTAAGAAATGTCGTAATTGTTGGATCAGGTCCAGCTGGGTA
>CAZCDF010000097.1:0-2931 GCA_964497665.1 uncultured Candidatus Planktophila sp.
GCGTTGTATCAAAGGCACAGATCCTTGATCACGTATGGCAGTACGACTTCCGTGGCGACATGGGAATTGTTGAAACCTACATTTCATATTTGCGCAAAAAGGTTGATGCCTTTGAGCCACCACTAATTCACACAGTTCGTGGGGTTGGTTACCGATTGCGGATGCCGCCTAAGTAGTCAATGAGATCACGCAAACTCAATAATGATTGGGCGAATTCAAGTCTTCGAAATCGTTTAACGATCGGAGTACTCGTTCTTTCAGCGATTGGGTTTGTGGGAGCAGGTGTTGGATCTCAAGCTTTGCTTCGCGACTACTTAATCAATCAAGTAGATGATCAACTTCTCAGCGTTATCGCCGGTACCGCAGAACGTCTTGATCGTGCTGGTATTGAGAGAGATCGGGATGATGATGATCCCTCAGCTTCACGGCCGGTAACGCCACTTAACCGGGTTCCAACATCTATCTCGGTAACGGTTTTAGATCCCTTTGGAAACCTCATTGGTGGTATCGGTGGTGACTTTAACTCCAATCAAATCACCGATTATGTGAAGGGTTTACTGCCTGGGCAGGTAGCAGCGTATGGAAGTAAGCCATTTACTATTGAGGCACCGGGTTCAGATTTCCGGGTAGCCACAACGGTTTTACCTTCATCATTAGGTTCGGTCATCGTTGCTCAATCACTTGCTGATTTTGATAAGACTACGAGACAAATTGGCTCTGTATTTTTAATTATCGGAAGTTTAGTTCTGCTCTTTATCGCCTTTGCCTCACGACAGGTAATCAAGGTTGGTATGCGACCTTTGGAAAAGATTGAGGAGACCGCGGAAAAGATCGCCGCCGGTGATCTATCTGCTCGTCTTGATAACTTTGAACCAGATACTGAGGTTGGGCGTTTAAGTACATCGCTTAACATAATGCTTTCCCGTATTGAAGAGGCCTTTGATGCTCGCATGCAGAGCGAGGATAAGTTGCGACGGTTTGTTGCAGATGCCAGCCACGAGCTGCGCACACCGTTAACTGCGATTCGTGGCTTTGCAGAGCTACACCGACAAGGCGCAGTTCCCGATGGTGAAAAAACCAATGAGTTAATTGCACGCATTGAAAAAGAATCAATGCGCATGGGTTATTTAGTAGAAGATCTCTTGATGCTTGCACGTATGGATCAATCACGTGAGTTGGTAATTTCAGATGTGAACCTAGGTGAGCTAGTGCAAGAGGCGGTTACATCGGCACAGGCTGCAGGTCCCGATCACACAATTACAACAAGTATTGCTACAGGGGTTGTTACAAAGGGCGATGCAGACAAGATTTATCAGGTAGTTACAAATCTTTTAGCAAATGCACGTGCACATACTCCAGCAGGTACAGCGATTAAGGTTTCAGTTTCCAAGGATGGGGCTGATTCCCTTGTAACTATTGCGGATAATGGCCCAGGGTTATCGGCGGAGGATCAAGCACGAATCTTTGAACGTTTCTATCGGGTCGATGCATCCCGCCAACGCAACAGCAAAGATGGCAGCGGTTTAGGGCTATCTATTGTTGATGCTGTTATGCGCGCCCATGGCGGCGATGTAAGTGTGCAATCTGAGCTTGGAAAAGGCGCAGCTTTTACCCTGCGATTTAAAAACTAACCCAGACTCTCCATAGATTTCAGAACGGCGATTCGTTCTTGAATTGGTGGGTGGGTAGAGAACATCTTGGATACTGATTTTGCATCCAGCGGTGATTCAATCCAGATATGTGCAACCGCGGTAGATCGTTGTTGAACAACGGTTGAATCAGCGGCTAGAACTTCAAGAGCAGAGCGCAGACCAGCAGGGTTGCGGGTAAAGGAAACCGCGGTTGCATCAGCTAAGGATTCACGCTTGCGTGAGATCGCAGATTTGAGCATTACTGCTGCAAGTGGTGCCAAGATCAATATGACCAGAGATAGCAGTAGCGCGATTGGATTTGCATTGTTGTTGTTATCGCGACGACCACCAAAAAACATCATGCGGGCCAAGACATCGGAAACAATTGCAATCGCTCCAGCTGTAGTAGCAGCAACCGCGCTCACTAAGGTGTCTCGGTTGGCAACATGTGCTAATTCATGAGCGATAACACCTTGCAGTTGATCGCGATCCATCACATCTAAAATTCCAGTGGTAAATGCAATGAGTGCATGCTCAGGATTTCGCCCTGTTGCAAAGGCGTTTGGGGCATCATCAATAACCACGGCAACTTTTGGCATTGGTAGACCTGATGCGATTGTTACCTCTTGAATTAAATCAAATAACTTTGGATTATCTGATTCTTGAATTAATTTGGCACCTGTCATTGTCAGAACTAATTTGTCAGAGCCGTAGTAAGCGCCCCACACTGAAATTAATGAGATACCAACTGCAATAGGAACGATGCCAGCACCGGTTCCGCCAAAGTAGGTCATCGCTGCATAGACAACAACCCACATCAACGCGCCCATACCCATGAGCAGACCAATTGTTTTGCGGCGGTTAGCCGCTTGCATCGTTCTAAAGTTCATTGTTAGTTAAAGGAGACGTTTGGAACGTTGCGATCTTGTGGATCCTCAACCTCATAAAACTCCCGCTCTGAAACCTTGGCAAACCCTGCAAAGAAGCTGCTCGGGATGGTTTTCACAGCGGTGTTAAGCGAGCGCACATTGTCATTGTAGAACTGACGTGAGAATGCAACCTTGTTCTCTGTGGTTGCAAGCTCTTCTTGTAATGACATGAAGTTTGCTGATGCTTTGAGATCTGGGTAAGCCTCTGCAACTGCGAGCAAACCACGTAGCGCTTGGGTAAGCATTCCATCAGCTGCTGCGGTATCTGCAACTGTTGAGGCTGTTGTTGCCTTTGCACGTGCAGTAACAACTGCATCAAAGGTTGATTGCTCATGCTTTGCATATCCCTTAACTGTTTCAACCAGGTTAGG
>CAZCDF010000098.1:0-2879 GCA_964497665.1 uncultured Candidatus Planktophila sp.
TCCCTTCGGGGCTACCACTGATATCTCTCTTCTCACACAGCAAATGTGCGAGAAGGGAGATTTTTGTTTTGTCTAACGCGATAGATTTCATACATGCGAGTGATTAATACAGAACAGTTAAAGAGCATTCTCGCCAATCTTCCGAGCAATCCACGGATCATCGCTTCAGGAAACTTCTCGACCCCACGTACCTTGCTGGCGATCGCTGATGAAGTAATTCCAGAGTTCAAACTTCACATGCTCAACGCCCATGGCGCTGGAATTCCAGATCGCGAAGGCGTGACATATGAAACCGCTTTTGTGGGACCTGTGATGCGCAACCATCCACGACTTGAATACATCCCATCTCGTCTCTCGCTTTTGCCAGTTTTGATCCGCAACTTTTACCGTCCCGATGTAGTTTTCATTCATACATCACAACAACGCTTTGACACGGTAAGCCTTGGTACCGAAGTAAACATTTTGCCCCGAGCAATTGAAACCGCTCGTGCACATGGGGGATTGGTTATTGCTCAATCCAACAAGCAAATGCCATACACCTATGGCGACGCACAGATTTACGAGAGCGAGATCGATTATTTAGTAGAGGTAGATGAGCCGCTACAAGAAAAGCCTGCCACTGAAATCACAGATACTCAGGCAGAGATCGGAAGTCGCATAGCGGCGCTGGTAGAGGACCATTCAACCTTGCAGTTAGGAATCGGTGGAGTTCCAGATGCTGTTTTGTTAGCGCTCAAAGAGCGCAAAGGGTTACGTATCTGGACTGAAATGTTCTCCGACGGTGTTCTTGAACTTTCCAAGGCTGGAACCTTAGATGATGAGGTCTTGATTACCGCTTCTTTTATCTTCGGTAGCCAAGAGTTGTATCAATGGTTGGATCTCAATAAAAAGGTTCGCATGCTCCGCACTGAGCGCACCAATGATCCGAGCCAGATTGCACGCCAAGCAAAGATGACATCAATCAATAGCGCCCTAGAAGTAGATCTCTTTGATCAAGCAAACGCTAGCCATGTCCGCGGAAAGATCTACAGCGGCTTTGGTGGATCAACAGATTTCATCGTGGGTGCGCTACATAGTCGTGGTGGGCAATCATTTGTGGCACTTCCTTCCTGGCACCCAAAGGCTGATGTTTCTACGATCGTTCCTAGATTGCAGGCAAATGTCACCCACTTCCAGCATTCATATGTAGTTACTGAACAAGGGGTGGCGGCCTGCTTTGGTCATAGCCAAAATGATCAGGCACTCAACATCATTAAGAATGCTGCACACCCATCGGTACGTGAAGAGCTAACTGCAAAAGCTGCAGAGTTTGGGCTTATCTAGCCCACAACATTAATGGGGGTACATCTTCATGCATGTTCTGTGCAATCCAGGTTGCTCCATCTAAATTATCGCCATTAGATTGAACAATCACCGCGTTAGGTAACTTGGCATTTATCTCTAACGCAATCTTGGTTGAATACGAGGCATTACGTGCTGGCCCACCTTGAATAACAATTTCTGGAGAATCAGCTTTTGTTCCACCACATCCGTACCAAGCTGAGACCGCTGTTTGAGCAAGCAAAAATGCACCTTCATCAACTATCGCTGTTGCGGTGGAAACACCAGCATCAGCGGCAGCTAGAACTTTTTTTGCTGTTCTAGTCGCTAGATTAACCGCATCGACACTATTTCTAATCTCCAAGGCGAAGTAAGCATCTATTTCATCAGCGAAGTAATCCACCATTTCAGGATCATCGCCTCGACCTTGCCTAGTTGCTAAGGCTTTAGTAATCGCTAACTTTCCTAACCAAAATCCACCACCCTCATCACCAAAGGTGTTACCTAATCCATCACGATGGGCATATCGACCTTCGCGCCCACCAATTGCAACAACGCCACCGCCAATCGATAGCACCACACCATTGCCTCCATTGAGTGCACCCACAAAACCAGCCAAACCATCATCAATGACAGCAACCCTGTTTGCTCCAAAGTATTGTCGACAGAGCTCAAGGTAATTCTGTGGCTCTGAAACGACGCCATAAAAACCGGTGCAAGAAAGTGCAACCAAATCTGCTTCAAAACTTTGTATTGATTCAAATACCGCCTTTAACGCCGGTAGTGGATTTTCTCCAGCTACTTTGCCTCGATCGCTGGTGATCAACAAGCTACCTTGTTTAAAGCGAGTGCCAGATTGGCCCAAATCAACTGCCAACACATCTGCGCTACTCATAAACAAAAGAATACTTGAATGAGTGTGGGAAGATAGACCTAGCATCTAGGCAAATGGAGGAAATCATGGCCACGGTCAAGAAAGCCGCACCTAAGAAAGCTGTTGCAAAGAAGAGTGTTGAGATTGAGACCAGACACGCTGGTATTGATTGGCGCTCCCTTTACTTGTACGCAGTGTGCCTGATTACTTTGCTAGTTGTCTTGTTTTCAACTGTTGCACTTATCAACGCGATTATGAATGCGGTCTTCCCAGATCCTGCCTACATTGATGTGTACGCCAAGCCAGAGAACGCCCCTTCAGCAGAGTTATTAGCACAGCAGGAGGAGAACAATCAGATTCAGGCGATTAAGAACATCTTTTCCTCATTTACAACGATCGCAATAGCAGCGCCGCTGTATCTGTACCACTGGCGCCAGACTAAAAAATCTGCGTAACTATCCGATTAGTTCGCGGTTGCGCTTAACTTCGCGCTCATGATTGCAAGGACGCTCGGTATGAGTGTCGTAGCAAGGATCGCATAACAAAACCAACTGGTGACACTCTGGCTTTTGGCAGTTTCTAAACTGCTTAGTTGCACCTTTACATTCGGCGCATTCGCCAATCAACTTGGTGTGATCGCTGAAATCAATTGTTAGGCGATCATCAAATGTGTAGAGGGAGCCTT
>CAZCDF010000099.1:0-2872 GCA_964497665.1 uncultured Candidatus Planktophila sp.
AGAATAAGAATCACTGTGCCTAGTGTGATTCTGTAGATAATGAAGGGCATGAAGCTTCTTGTTGAAACGAACTTGAGTAACCAAGCAATAACCAAATAACCGACCACGAATGCAATTGCAGTGGCAGTAGCGGTCTCTGTCAGTGAAAAGACATTTGAATTATCAGATGATGAAAGCGCTCCCTGAAGTTGATAGAAACCACTTCCAAAGACTGCGGGTAGCGCCAATAAGAATGAGTAGCGAAGTGCTGCTTCGCGCTTGTATCCGAGGAAGCGACCCATGGCGATCGTTGCACCAGAACGAGATACACCTGGCATGAGCGCTAAGGCTTGAGCTGCTCCATACAAGAGTCCATCGCGATTGCTAAGTTGATCCAATGTTCGCTCGCGTTTTCCGTAAGTGTCTGCCAAACCAAGTATCACACCAAAGACAATCAAGGTTGTTGCAATAAGCCAGAGTGATCGAAGATTGTTTTCAATGATGTCACTACCTAGATATCCAAGAACAACAATTGGAATTGTTCCAATAACGATCAGCCAACCCATTCGAGCCTGTAATTTAGCTTCACCGGCTAGCTCTTTGCGTTGTACCGCTTGCCCAAACCACGAACGCAGAATCGCCGCAATATCTTTTCGGAAGTAGATGAGCACAGCTAACTCGGTACCTATTTGAGTGATGGCGGTAAATCGAGCACCCGGATCCTTTGCGCCATCTAGGAACTCTCCAAAGATACGAATATGTGCACTTGAGGAGATTGGCAAGAATTCGGTGAGGCCTTGAACAATTCCGAGAATTATTGCTTCAATCATCTCACCCTCCAATCAACACCTAGAGGGCAATAGTAACGAGCAAATACCGATTAATCATTGAAAGGTATATTTCAGGTATGAAAGCCAGTCTCGCACTCGAGGAGTTAAAGGGCTACGGCAAGAAAAGCAGAGTCAGCGACCTCGCTCGCTTCTATAAAACTGGCCCTGGTGAATACGCTGAAGGCGATGTATTCCTTGGTGGAACAGTTCCTCAGACACGATCTGTTGCAAACTCATTCAAAAACTTGGAGTTTGTGGAAGTTCAAAAACTGTTTAATTCACCTTTTCATGAAGCTCGTTTGTGCGCCGCAATAATTCTCAACCTGAAATTCAAGGCGGCGAGATCATCTCAAGAACGCAAGAGGATTTTCGATTTCTATCTTAAGCAAGTGCGCGCTGAAAGAATCAATAACTGGGACATCGTTGATGTGTCAGCGCCGTGGATGGGCGTCTATTTAACTGAGGTTGAAGATCCCATGCCTTTGCTCATCAAGTTCTCCAAATCAAAGTCCCTGTGGCAGCGTCGCGTTTCGATCATCCTTACCTTTGCTTTGATCAGAGCAGGAGATTTAGAGCCAACAATCATCATTTCGGAAGCATTACTCAAAGATAAAGAAGATCTGATTCATAAGGCGGTGGGCTGGATGCTCCGTGAGTTGGGCAAAAAAGATGTCAATCTTCTTCGTAGATTCCTTAAACAACATTCACATGAAATGCCACGCACTATGTTGAGATATGCCATCGAGCGCTTACCTGAACCCGAGCGAAAGAGATGGTTAACAGAAAGTAAGAGTTAACCAAGTAAAGGACGAAGTTCAACTTTACGATTACAAGCCTTTGAACCTTCTGCAGCCAGCTGTTGGGCAGTTTCGAAAGAATCAACCTTAACAATCCAGAAACCGCTGAAGTATTCGGCTGATGAGTGATGCGGACCTGGGATTGATATCTGGGCACCTTCTCTTGAATCAAAAACAATTGCCTTATCCGGAGAATCGATTCCACATGCGAATAAGCGTTGACCGGCATCTTCAATCTTGTCATTGAAATCATCAATCGCCTTCATCTCTTCAGGCGTGTGAGGTGCGCGGGTTTGCGTGTCAATTACAGATATTAAGAAGCGCATAACCGAATAATAAGGCGGATTTACCAAATATTTCAATGTCATTATGTAAAATTCATTTATGACATTTTCAGAGTTTAACTACATCGGTGTAATAGTCGCCTTCTTTGTCTCCTTCATTAGTGGAGCGATCTGGTTCGGTCCAAAAACCTTTTATCCAGTTTGGATGAGAGCAAAGGGCAATGCTTCAGGTCAGTTAACAGGCGAGCAAAACAAGCCAGCTCTTCTCTTTGGCGGAACAATTGTTGGCATCCTGATCCAAACTCTGACGCTAGGTTTAATCATTAACTCGCTACAAGCAAATAATTCTGATTTTTCAGTCACTGATGGCTCACTGGTAGGCCTTGCACTTGGCGTAGGCATTGGAATGTTTGCATCTCTGAGTCACCGAGTATTTGGCGGAGAATCGCTAAAAGTTTGGATTATCGAAACAGCAAATGACGCGATCAATTTAACGATTGCCGGTGCAATCATTACCTACTTCAACTCACTTACATGAGCCAATTTGAAAGCGAAGTCCAGCAGCGTTGGGGAGACACCGAGGCTTACCGACAATCTCAGGCAAAGACATCTAAGTACTCTAAGGATGATTTTGAGGCTGCAAAGGTAGATCAAGAAGCGGCTACTGAGCTATTCGTTTACGCATTTGGAAACTCACTTCCCATCGACTCCCCTAAGGCTCAGGAAGCTGTGCGTGCCCACAGAGATGCAATCACCAAGTGGTTTTACGACTGTTCAGTTGATATGCAGAAAAACCTTGCACTCATGTATATCGAAGATCCACGCTTTAAAGAGTATTACGACGGACGCGTGCGTGGATTAGCTCAATATGTCCACGATGCAATTTATTCTCAATGAATAATTCTGTAATCAAAGCCTTCTTCAAAGGACCAAAGATCTAAATCATCGAGGTTTACTGGAGTAAATCCCTTTGCTTCAAGAG
>CAZCDF010000100.1:0-2837 GCA_964497665.1 uncultured Candidatus Planktophila sp.
GGAATTGAATCCACAAATCCCTTGAGCAACCAGATGTTCACACCCATAGCTCCACCGAGATATACCAAGAGCAAACCTGGTTGTGTTCCTAAACCGATTTCTGGAGCAAACTTATAAACACGTTCCATGATTACATACACCGCAGAGATTGCAAGGATTGCCGGGAACATTTGAACCAAGAGCAGCAATTGAATTCCTAATTTGCGCCCCTTGAACTTTAAGCGGCTAAAGGCAAAGGCTGAAGCTGTTCCGATGATTACAGAAAAGACCGCAACAGAGCCTGCGATGTAGAGCGAGTTCTTCACCCACGTTAGGTAAGGAATCGTTGGGTCATTAAAGAGCTTGTTGTAATTTGCAAAAGAAATCTCACGTGGAATAAATGAACTCAATTGCAAGCTGCCAGATGAGCTAAATGAGGAGATAACCACTAAATACAGTGGAAATAGGGCGAAAAGGCAGATTGAAATGCCTACGAGGTGTCTCCACAAATCTTGCCTTAGCCACTTGTTCATGCGAAGGTCTCCAAAACTTTAGACTTTCTCAAGCTGTATAAGGAGATCGAGGCTACAAGAATGAAGATAATGAGCGAGATCGCGCTAGCTAAACCAAGATCTTGGGTGCCTGAACCAAAAGCAATCTTGTAGGTATAACTGATCAAGATATCGGTGGCACCTGCAATCTCACCATCGAGTTCATTACGAGGTCCACCGCCAGTTAACAAGAAAATCAAGTTAAAGTTATTGAAATTAAAGGCAAAGGATGCAATGAGTAGAGGTGACAAAATCTGGAGTAATAAAGGCAAAGTAATCTTGCGGAAGATTTGGCGAGGATTTGCTCCATCGATGGCAGCAGCTTCCATGAGCTCACTTGGAATTGCCTGCAGAGAACCGCTGGAGATTAAGTAGAAGTATGGGAATCCCAACCAGAGATTAACCAGAATCACCGCTACACGAGCAAAGTTTGGATCTGAGAACCACGCAATATCTGTTCCTAGCAAGGTATTGATCGCACCAAATTCGGTGTTAAACATTCCGCCCCAGATCAAGATACTCATAACACTTGGCATCGCATATGGAAGTACAAGTATTGAGCGATAAATGCGGCGGCCACCAATTGGCTTATTGAGCGCCAATGCCAGCAAGAGGCCTAATGCAAAGGTTGTCAGTACCGTTAACAAAGCAAAAACAACTGTCCAGATAAATACTCGAATAAGCGGCTCACGGACGCGTGGATCGCTCACGATATTTACATAGTTCTCAAACCAGATTGGCGCACGCCATCCTGGCTCAAGGATTGCGGATTTATCATCGGCAAGGGCGTAGTTACCACGTCCATTGTCAGTGTAAATAGCCCCTGTTACTAGGTTTTTGAATTGATCTACTTCAGGAAGATACTCAAGAATCTGCTGGGAAACCACGCCAGCCTCAAAACCTTCAAGTGCGATGAAGTATTGATCATCAAAGGCAAAGCGTGTTCCGGTGTACTTCTTATCTGCTGTTGCAAACTCAGATTCATTAAGTGGTATGAAGTTAGGAGCTTCAATAGCTACCCCAAACTCATTGAGAGTTAATGAGGATGCAACCAGGGGAATTCGATCTTCCTGGGTAGATACAAAGTATTCAGGGGTGTTGATATCTGATGCCAAGATTGCTGGCTTGCCATCGTAGGTGCCTAATTTAATATCAAAGCTCAATCCAGATGGCGCTGCTTCAATAGCACGTACCTTAATCTGAACAATCGCTTCTTCCTTCGAAATAATGTTTCCAGTCTTGTAATTAAAGCCAGACATTGTCACGGTGTACAAGATTGGACCAATGACAAAGGCAGTTAAGAGAAGAATTCCTGGAATAAAAAATTTAAGTGGTACTGAAATCTTGCTTAGATATGTAAGAGCCAAGAGCAATACTGCAATTGCTAAGAAGGCTGCGATTACATACTCTTTTTGGGCAAATGCGCTCTGAGCTAACATCAAGAGCACGGAAGCAAAAAGGGTCACAACAACTACCTTTAAGAAGAGCGCAACTTTGCCTCTAATCAAGTAAGTCATTGGTATTCCTGTCGCTAAATGTTAGAAAATGAATGATGCGGGCGAATTAACGCCCGCATCATTCACTTCACCCTCTTTTATAACTTAATTTGAATGATTCAAATTAATTAGAGATCGTTTCTGCCACCATCGGTGTTAGCACGCCAGATTGATGCAAGCTTTGATGCTTCACGAACTGCATCCTTGCCATCAATTAGAACAGCTGTCCAGTAAGCAGGTGCTGAATCCCAGTAGTTAGCGCCACCCTTGTTGCTGTTTAGGAATGCGCCGATCTGTGGAATTCCAGCTAGAGATGCGGCTGAACCGAATCCACGCTGTGCAGCTGAAACTGTTGAGTCTGCTTGTGCACCCTTTTCAGCAGGTGGACGCTTCTCAAGTGCCTGGTAACGAACCTGGCCATCAGTTGATGCGAAGAAGTTAGTTAGAAGTGACTTAGCACCTGACTCAACACCATGCTTTGCAGCAAATGTTGTTAGGAGCGCACCGCTAACAGATCCAAACATCTTTCCATATGTGCCATCAGCAACACCTGGAACTGGCATTAGGTTCATTGTGAATCCCTTTGCTACATAATCTGCCCACTCCCAGTTACCAATAACTGCGTATGGAACAGTTCCTGCAAGGAAGTTGTCCTTGCAACCAGTGTCTGTTGCTGGGAAGAAGCCATTGCTCTTCTTGCCATCCATTAGGTAAGTACGAACATTCTTACCAAATGTTGTTGCATTGAATGAACGGCCGTAAACAATTCCACCACGTGAGTTGAATTGGTATGCATCTGCGCCGAGTGCTG
>CAZCDF010000101.1:0-2812 GCA_964497665.1 uncultured Candidatus Planktophila sp.
TAGTTCCTATTGAAAACTCAGTCGAAGGTGTTGTCGCTCGCACACTTGATGAGCTGGCAACTGGTGAGCCGTTAACAATTGTTGGCGAAGTTACATTGCCAGTCTCATTTGCGTTGATGGTTAAAGGCGATACAAAAGAGATTTTACGTATCGCTACACACCCACATGCAGAAGCACAATGCCGCAACTATGTAGCAACCAATTATCCAGATGCTGAATTAATCGCGACAGCTTCAACGGCAGCTGCGGCAGAAGCAATTTCACGTGGTGAGTTTGATGCAGCGATCGCAGCACCTGTTGCCGCCGCTCACTATGGCTTACGAGTTATCGCCGACAATATCGGTGACAATGTGGGAGCGATTACCCGCTTCATCTTGGTTTCAAAGCCAGGCACTATTCCAAAGAACACAGGTTTTGATAGAACCTCACTTGCCGTCTTTATCGGCATAGATCACGCCGGAGCCTTACTTGATATTTTGACCGAGTTCGCTAAGCGCGATGTAAACCTTACTTTTATTCAATCACGTCCGACCGGTTTAGAACTTGGCCACTACCATTTCATTATTGATGCTGAGGGTCATATTGCAGATACATCGGTGAAGGAGGCGGTAGAAAGCCTTCGAGCGATCTGCGAAGACATTCGATTCCTTGGCTCATACCCACGAGAAAAGGCAAGCAAATGATTGATATCAAGTACCTACGCGAAAACCCAGATGCTGTTCGTGCATCACAAAAGGGTCGTGGCGAAGATGCATCAATTGTTGACAAGGTAATTGCTATTGATGAGGTACGCCGCGCAGCGATTGAAAAGTTTGAAACCTTACGCGCCGAGCAAAACATTTTGTCAAAATCTGTAGGAGCAGCAAAAGGTGATGAAAAGGCTGCATTATTAGAGAACGCTAAAGAGCTCGCCACAAAGGTAAAAGAGGCTGATTCAAAGCGCGCTGAAGTTGAAGAGGAAAGCAAGCAGTTGATCATGCAGCTTTCAAATATTCTCGACCCAGAAGCACCTATTGGTGGCGAAGCAGATTTTGTAGTTATCGAACATGTTGGAACACCGCGCACCTTTGATTTTCAACCTAAAGACCATGTTGAACTCGGAAAGCTGCTAGGTGCAATAGATACTGAACGTGGTGCCAAGGTTGCAGGCTCTCGCTCTTATTACTTAACTGGTGTCGGCGCAATGCTTGAGTTTGCACTTGTTAATTACGCGATTTCATCTGCATTAACAGCGGGCTTTACTCCTGTAATTCCACCAGTACTTGTAAATCCAGCAGCTATGGAGGGAACAGGTTTTCTTGGACAAGCCGCAGAGAATGTTTATCACCTTGAAAAAGATGATGTTTATCTAGTTGGAACTTCTGAAGTTCCTTTAGCCGCGATGCACATGGATGAGGTTCTTCCTGCAGAGAAACTTCCTATTCGTTATGCAGGGTACTCATCATGTTTCCGCCGCGAAGCTGGCACATATGGAAAAGATACGCGAGGAATTATTCGCGTTCATCAATTTGATAAAGTTGAAATGTTCTCTTTCTGCCACCCTGATCAAGCCAAGGAAGAACACAAGCGTTTATTGCAATGGGAAAAGGATTTTCTCAACGCGATGGAGATCCCATACCGAGTCATCGATGTTGCATCTGGAGATCTTGGATCAAGTGCAAACCGCAAGTTTGATATCGAAGCGTGGATTCCTACACAAGAGGCGTATCGCGAGGTTACAAGTACCTCTAACTGCACTGAATTCCAGGCCCGTCGTCTCAATATCCGGTTTAAGGATGCTGATGGAACCAAGGCTGTAGCAACACTTAACGGCACATTAGTTGCAATTCCTCGCATGATTGTTGCAATTCTTGAAAACCACCAAAACGCCGATGGTTCAGTCAATGTCCCCGCAGCACTACAACCATTCTTAGGAATGAAACGATTTGAGTTGGTGTGAATAAGCGCCCTAAGTTAATAGCGACAGATCTTGATGGCACTATCGTTTCGCACAAAGGTGTAATTTCACAAAGAACAGTAGATGTTTTTACCCGCGCAAAAGATTTAGGTGTACATGTTTTCTTTGTAACCGGACGCCCACCGCGCTGGATGGGTGAAATTCGTGACGCCTTTGGTTTTGGTGAAGCCATTTGTTGCAATGGTGCGATGTTGTACGACTTAATGAATGACACAGTTTTAGAGGAGTGGATGATCTCGGTTGAAGATCAATTAGAGGTTGTCCGCCGAATGAGAATAGCAATGCCAGAGATGTCATTTGCTGTTGAATCAAATGATCATTATCACCGCGAAGTTGCTTATGTGCCTAAGTGGGATATTGGTCTAGATAATGTGGGAGTTAGTAAGATTGAAGATGCGATAACACGTCCCGCGTTAAAGATTTTGGGCCGTTGCAGCAATCACGAATTCACATCTGATCAGATGGTTGAAGTCGCCCATCGTGAACTTAAGGATCTTGTAACAGTAACTCACTCAACTTCGCGAGATTCACTGATAGAGATTTCTGCATTTAATATTTCAAAGGGCGCAACCTTGGCGATGATGGCAGAGCGTTTAGGTTTAACCGCTGAGGATTGTGTCTCATTTGGAGATAACCCCAATGATTTTTCAATGCTCGAATGGGCCGCACGTTCCTACGCAATGTCAGATGGACACCCTGCAGCTCCAACTTTTGCCACCGGAATTGCCGAACCGTGTGAAGCCGATGGTGTCGCAAAGATCATTGAACAACTCTTGGATCTACCCGCCTAATTCAGGGTCCGATTTTAAGCCTGAGCCATATTCGGGTAATCTCTCCCACGGAGGGCTCGCATAG
>CAZCDF010000102.1:0-2722 GCA_964497665.1 uncultured Candidatus Planktophila sp.
TTGCACCAATGAGCGAGGTTGCAGGTCGTCTTGCAACTCAGGTCGGTGCTACAGCTCTCCAAAAGCCACATGGTGGTCGTGGAGTTTTACTGGGTGGTGTTCCTGGTGTTGCACCTGGTCGAGTTGTTGTTATCGGCGGTGGCGTGGCAGGTCTTAACGCCGCAGTTATCGCCATTGGAATGGGCGCAGATGTCATCGTTTTTGATCGCTCAATTAATCGCTTGCAGTACATCGACACTGTTTACGGTGGAAGAATCAAGACCCTTGTCGCCTCTAAGCACGCCATCGAACGTGAAGTAAAGCAGGCAGATCTTGTTGTTGGCGCCGTTCTTGTTCATGGAGCAAAGGCACCAAAGTTGGTTTCAAATGCATTGGTTGCACAGATGAAGAGCGGTTCAGTATTGGTTGATATCGCTATAGATCAGGGTGGCTGTTTTGAAGATTCAAAGCCAACGACACATGCCGAGCCAACTTACACAGTTCATAACTCTGTCTTTTACTGTGTAGCAAATATGCCAGGTGCGGTGCCTGTCGCATCAACCTATGCACTTACTAATGCAACCCTTCCATTTGCCCTTTCTTTGGCAAACCTTGGGTGGGAAGCGGCCTGTGACAAGGATAAAAACCTTGCTAAAGGTTTGAATGTGCATGACGGAAAGATTTATTACTCCGCCGTCGCAGAAGCACATGGTTACGCAAGCGCTCAGCTTTGATCTAGCTGCCTCATCCTTTCTCAATCACCTTCAGATTGAGAGGGGATTGGCTCCAAATTCAATTGCCGCCTATCGACGTGATTTAGAGAAGTTCCGTTTGTTTCTCAACGGTCAGGATCTTCGTGAGGTTACTCCAGATTTAATCACCGCCTTTGAAGCTTCATTGCGTGCAGCAAAACTTTCCGTTGCAACGGTAAACCGTGCCGATTCAACCTTGAGATCCTTTTTCAAACATTTACAGCAAGAGCATGGATACGCTGATCCGACCTTAGAAATCGCGGCTAGCAAATCTGCCCGGCGACTTCCTAAAGCGCTCACAATCTCTCAAATACTTTCGATGATCGATGCAGCTTACAAAGCGAGCGAACCAATAACCCTTCGCGATCAAGCGATGCTAGAACTTTTGTACAGCAGTGGTGCACGAGTGAGTGAGTTAATTGGAATCAATATGAATGATCTGAGCAAAGTTCAGAGCGATGATGGAGAAATAACGACGCTCAAGCTACGTGGAAAAGGTTCTAAAGAGCGCATAGTTCCGCTTGGGTCATTTGCAACAAAGGCGATTGATGATTACTGCGTGAGAATTCGTCCCGATTTATTAGCTAAGAATCCGAAGAACAATGCTGCGCTCTTTCTAAACTCTCGTGGCGGAAGAATTTCGCGCCAATCTGCATGGCAGATGGTGTTGGATGCGGCAGCTGCTGCTGGTATTACTGAGCATGTTTCACCCCATGTATTTAGGCATTCATATGCAACACATCTTTTGGATGGCGGTGCGGATATTCGTGTGGTGCAGGAGTTATTGGGGCACGCATCTGTGACAACAACTCAGATTTACACCTTGATCACAATCGACAAAGTTCGCGAAAGTTATTCAATGGCGCATCCTCGCGCCAAGTAGAGATTACTGACCGCGAAGTCTGCGGGCCAAGATGCTTTGATCGCCCTTGGCTTCCAGATCTGCAATGATCACAGCGATGGATTCGCGAACGATGCGACCGCGATCAACAGCTAAACCAAGGTCACCGCGAAGTTGTAGGCGGGCTTGATCAAGATCAAATAACTCATCTGGAGATAGGTACACAGTGATTTTCTCATCATGACGTTCACGTCCTGAAGGGGAGCGGTCAACAGTTGTTACACGACGACGTGCAATTGTGCGGACACCCTTCTTGGAAGAAGCGGCTTTAGGGGTTGCAATTGCAGGTGGCACTAGTGGTGCCGCAACCTCTTGAGAACTTTGTGCAGGAACTGCACTTAATGCTGGTGCTGTTGAACGAAATAGTTCATCTGCACCTGGAAGGTTTGCTCTGCGTGTCATCGTGCGCCTCCTCTGGCGATTAGTTCTCGTGCTAGACGGCGATATGAAGCTGCGCCACCTGAAGATGTTGCATATGTTGTGATTGGCTCGCCAACAACAGTTGTTTCTGGGAAACGAATTGTCTTAGCAATAATTGTTTCAAAGACATCCTCTGGGAACTGTTCAAGGATGCGTTCTAATACCTGACGGTTGTGTGAAGTCTTCTTGTCATACATTGTTGCCAAAATTCCAATGAGACGAAGTTCTGGGTTGAGGAAATTCTTCACCTTATCGAGGTTGCCCTTGAGTTCAATAAATCCATGCAATGCAAAGTATTCACACTGCATTGGAACAATTACCTCTTGAGATGCAACTAAAGCGTTGATCGTTAACTGACCCATTGTTGGCTGGCAATCAATCAAAATGACATCGTAATAATCGCGAAGTGGGGCCAAAGCGCGCTTAAGGTATTGCTGTCCACCGATTTCAGCGCCCAGGGTTGTTTCTGCTGTACCAAGATCGCGGTTAGCGGGTAGGAAATCCAATCCAGGAACTGAGGATTTCAAAACAATCTCATCCACATTTGCCGTTGGTGTCATCAATGCGTAGTAAACAGTTTGTTCTAATGGAAGGGAGTGGGCGTTCACGCCAAGTCCAAGTGATAGACCGCCTTGAGGATCGAAGTCGACGAGCAAAACTCGACGACCCA
>CAZCDF010000103.1:0-2678 GCA_964497665.1 uncultured Candidatus Planktophila sp.
GGTTATCTCTTTCGGCAACTGATGCGAAGAAGGCATCCATATCAACATGCAGAATCGTTGCCTGGGTTGGCTTTTCCTCCGCTGTCATATTGCGAGCGTACTTTGTTTAGCGCTCCAACTTTCGTAAGCGGCACGTAAATCCCAAGCCCCAGTAGCCCTGATAGAGATGCCTCTGGCACCTGTGCGACGGGTAACGCCCCGAACCAGCAGTAGCGATGTCGAATACAAAACATTGGCGTACTCGCTTTGAACATCGGTAAAGAAAGTTGAATCACTAAGCCCATATCCATCATCAAGGGTGAGGAAGATGACACGTTTGCCAGAACGCACCGGCGGGGTTTGCATCGCTACCTTGATGCCTGCAACGAGCACCGATGATTGGGATCGTTGCTTCAGCAAATCACTAGAGCGAACCGCACCGATAGCGTTGAGGAATTCTCCGTAAAACTCGATCATGTGACGGGACATATCAATCCCTAATCGATCGATCTCATGCTTCACACTTTCCGATGCGGTCATCGCTGGCAAGCCACTACTGATCAACGCTGGTGGTTCAAACCCTAAGTTCATCTGGGCGCCAGAGACGGCAGCACTTGGTGATTTTTGTAGATCAGAAAAATGCAGTAGCAAGTCACGTCGATTAACATCGGTATGCAGCGAATCAAAACCACCTGTAAGAATCAAACTTTCAGTAACCGGTGTGCTGCACCCAGATCTGCGCACAAAATCATTGAGGTCGATGTAAGGACGGCCAGCGATAATTGATTGCACCTCACCATCACTGATTCCGCTAATCGTTGATAAGGCGATACGGATCGCGTTGCCATGATCTTCCACTCGATACACCGCATCAGATGCGTTGACATCAATAGGCGCGATGGTGATTCCCATTTGTCGTGCCTCATCCACAATTAAACGTTTGGGATACATGCCGGGATCATGGGTTAAAACACCTGCAAGAAACGCTGCGGGGTAATGGGTCTTAAGCCATGCCGATTGATAGGTAGGCAAGGCAAAAGCTGCAGCATGTGCCTTACAAAAACCAAAGGAGGCAAAGGCGCGCAGAACATCCCAGATCTCTTGAATAATTGGCAGCTCATATCCCTTGGCTGTTGCTGCAGGAAAGAACCAATCGCAGACCTCTTGTTGCCCGGCGCGATCTCCCAAGGATCTGCGTTTTTCATCAGCTGTTGCCAATGAAACCCCGGTCATCGTTGCGATGATCTGAATAACCTGTTCATGGAAGACAACAACGCCTTCGGTATGGGCCAAAATCTCATACAAATCAGGGTGAATTATCTGCGCTGGGCTCCACCCATGACGGGCTTTAAGAAATGGCGTGATCATGTCGCTCTTTACCGGCCCTGGTCTAAACAAAGAGATGTCGATAATTAAATCGGTAAAGGTCTTGGGTGCAAGCTTTCCAACAAGTTCACGTTGTCCTGGGCTTTCTACCTGAAAGATCCCCAGTGTTCTGGTGGATTGAATTAACTCGTAGGTTGCTGTGTCATCTAGTGGAACCGCATCGATATCAATGACCTCTTGGTGAACCCGTTCAATCTCTTTCATTGAGTAAGCAATAGTTGATTGCATACGAACTCCCAAGACATCTAGCTTTAACAAGCCAACCGCCTCAACATCATCCTTATCAAAGGCGACCATGGGGTAACCGCCAGCGCTGCTCATCAAAGGTGCGCGATCTAGAAATCCGCCATCAGATAAAACAATGGCACATGGATGCATCGCAAGGTGGCGAGGCAAACCATCTAGACGTTGCGCCATCTCAATTGTTGCAGCCATTAATGGCGCCGATGTATTCATACGGCGAAGTTCAGGCAGGGATTCCAAAGTTGCTGCAATATTGCGGGCACGCACATGTGGCATGGATTTGGCCAACATATCGATCTCCATACCGGGTAAACCAAGAGCGGCTCCTGCATCACGGATCGCATGACGTGCACGATAGGTATCGACCATCGCTACAACTGCGCACCGTGATTGATTGGTAGGTGATCCCCAATCACTATCGCCATACCTTTTAAAGACCATGTCATAAATTTCAAGACGTCTGGCTGATTCCACGTCGATATCGATATCTGGCAGGGCTCTGCGCAACGGAGAGCAAAAACGCTCCATCAATAAACCATGTTGCATGGGATCTACACCTGAGATTCCAAGTAGGTGACAGATCAAGGAACCTGCACCGCTGCCACGAGCTGCAACACGGATTCCGGCATCACGTGCCATATCTGCGATATCTGCAACGGTTAAGAAGTATGACTCGTAACCAAGGGTTGCAA
This sequence comes from uncultured Candidatus Planktophila sp., assembly GCA_964497665.1. Taxonomy (GTDB): domain Bacteria; phylum Actinomycetota; class Actinomycetes; order Nanopelagicales; family Nanopelagicaceae; genus Planktophila. Next base: position 2,301 of record CAZCDF010000103.1, read on the forward strand.
CGGTTGCGAGTTCATCATCTAAACGTGCACGTGCTTTGCTGATCTGATCGCTGCTGGTGTAGCGCCAATTGATTCCAGCTTCACTGCGAGAGCGCAGCAAAGTGCGCATCTCTTGTGCGGTATTTACCCCTACGACATGGGGCTCTGGCAGGTGGGCTCCTCCTAAACCAATATCGCGCTGGGGCGAGAGCAGTGATCGTTCCGCCCATTCACGGGTTGTCTTTAACAGCGCACGCGGTGTTCGCTCTCCTGCAGCACGTGCGATTTCAGCAGCCAGTGAAATCATCTCATCACTAGATTTCAAAAATCCTTCAGCGTTACGTCGTTCAATGTGGCGATCATGCAATGGCACCAGCTGTCGCACACAATCTAAAACAT
>CAZCDF010000104.1:0-2671 GCA_964497665.1 uncultured Candidatus Planktophila sp.
CAGAGGCTGTTGTTTACGAGAAGCCAGCAGAGCAAGCAGCTGCTGATGCTGCTGGCGGACATGGACACTCACATGGTCCAGGTGGACACTCACATTAATTTCGTGGCCCAATAAAGTTAGAAAAGAAAAAAGCCCCGCAGATTTCTCTGCGGGGCTTTTTCTTATCCTCGATGAGAAGGAACCCTATGATGCGTGTGAAATATCTGGATTGATGTCCTTGCCAAGAATTGCTAGGCGGTCATCTTCTGAAAGACCTCCCCAAATTCCATATGGCTCTTGAACTGCAAGTGCGTGTGCACGGCATGCCGCAATTACTGGGCATGATGCGCAGATAGCTTTCGCTGTGTTCTCGCGGTTACGACGGCGAGGACCGCGCTCGCCATCTGGATGAAAAAACATCTCTGATGGTAGATCGCGGCATGAACCCTGGTACTGCCACTCCCATTCATCTGCAACGGGGCGGGGTAAGCGTGATATTTCGGCCATGGGCATACGGTACAACCGTTTCATAGGTTGTTCAAGTATTTCCGTGGCATAAGTTGTTCATTTCCCCTTTTCGGGTGGTGAGATGGGCCACTTCACGCCACGATAAGCCCATGGAAGAGGAGTTATTGACCGTCGCAGCGGTCGCCCGCCGCATAGGTGTAGCTCCAGCCACCCTTCGCACCTGGGATCGTCGTTACGGTCTAGGCCCATCCAGCCATGAGGCGGGAGAGCACCGCCGATACTGTCCCACCGATTTAGCCAAGTTAGCGCTCATGCGCCGATTAATCACCACAGGTGTTTCGCCGGCAGATGCAGCAGAGAAAGCCAAGGAACACAAAGGCTCTCTCAAGATTGAAGAGTTGGTCGATAACTTTGAAGTACGTGAAGAGTTAGTTGATTCGATCCATAGAGCGGCCAAGATTCTCGATAAAACTTTTATTGAAACCGCACTGCGAAAAGATATTGCAGATAACGGGGTTATCGCCACATGGACTGAAGTCATTGTTCCGCTTTTGTTTTTAGTTGGAAATGAGTGGGAGGAAGATGGCTCTGGAATTGAAGTAGAGCACATGCTTTCAGAGCTTTTGAAACGCATCATGCGCGAAGGCGTTCCGGAGATTAAGAATCCAAAGAATGCCCAACCTATTTTGTTGGCAGCAGTTGGTGAAGAGATGCATTGTCTTGCCCTGCATGCACTTGCGGCAGCTCTGGCTGAAAAAGATATTGAAAGCTTCTTCCTTGGAGCTCGAACTCCCTTAGAAGCCATTGATGCAATGGTGCGTAGATCTGCACCACCTGCAATATTTTTGTGGGCGCAGTTAAGTCAAAATAGTGATGCAAAGTTCTTCCGTGACATTCCTTCGATTCGCCCTGCACCACGCGTAATTGTGGGTGGGCCTGGGTGGGATCTGGATATTTGCACCGATGTCATTGTCGCTCGCGATTTAACCCATGCTTGTGCGGAAATTGAGGGTGCTTTGGGGCTCTAAAGCCCCGATAGACTTGGGTCTTCAGTGAACGGGGGGCCAGATGAGCGATACAGATAAGGTCGCGATGCTTGGCCTGACCTACGACGATGTTCTTCTACTTCCAGATGCATCCGATGTAGTTCCCTCTGAAGTCAGCACAGTTACTCAGCTGACACGAAATATCTCAATTGCAGTGCCGCTGGTTTCTTCGGCGATGGACACAGTTACAGAGTCAGAGATGGCTATTGCGATGGCAAAGGCGGGCGGAATCGGAATCATCCACCGCAACCTGCCCATCGATGCGCAAGTAACCCATGTCAAATTAGTTAAAAATGTTGGTTTAGCAGGTGCTGCTGTTGGTGTTGGTGATGATGGTTTTGCTCGAGCTCAAGCTTTAATCGAAGCAGGTGTAGATGTTGTTGTTGTCGATACCGCGCATGGTCATCATCGCGCAGTACTAGATGCGATTGCTCGAATTAAGAAGTTTTCTCCAACAACAGAAGTTATTGGTGGCAATGTTGCAACACGTGCTGGTGCTCAAGCTCTAATTAACGCTGGTGCAGATGCGGTAAAAGTTGGAGTTGGTCCCGGATCAATCTGTACAACCCGTGTTGTTGCAGGTGTTGGAGTTCCACAAGTAACTGCGATTTTGGAGGCATCAAAGGCGTGCAACAAAGCCGGTATCCCATTAATTGCAGATGGTGGATTGCAGTATTCAGGTGACATTGTTAAAGCGATAGTCGCTGGTGCCAACTCGGTAATGCTCGGTTCATTACTTGCTGGCTGTGAAGAGTCTCCCGGCGAATTAATAGAGATTAATGGCGTTAAGTACAAGGCGTATCGCGGCATGGGTTCATTGGGTGCAATGCAATCTCGCGGAGAGCAAAAGTCATATTCAAAGGATCGTTACATGCAGGATGATGTTTTGTCTGAGGACAAACTGGTTCCTGAAGGTATCGAAGGCAAAGTTGCATTCCGCGGCTCTGTAGCTGAAGTTGTGCATCAATTAGTTGGTGGTCTTCGTTCAGGAATGGGGTACGCAGGTGCGCCTGATATCGAAACCCTTCGTCGCGAGGGCCGGTTGATTCAAATAACCGCAGCAGGATTGCAGGAGAGCCACCCACATGATGTGGCACATGTTGCTGATGCACCGAACTACCAAAAGAAGGGCCGCTCATGAATAACATCGAAATCGCCCCAGGAAAGCGCGCTCGCAC
>CAZCDF010000105.1:0-2637 GCA_964497665.1 uncultured Candidatus Planktophila sp.
GCCCCATGGAACGCCCATCGGTACGTAGCTACAGTATCCGCGGCTCCCGAATTACAGATGCCCAGCGATTGGCCAAAGATGCCCTCCAAAAGGTTCATGGAATTGAGTTCCAGCAGGAACAAATAGAGATTTCTGAGATTTTCCCAAAGAGTGACAAGGTGATTATGGAGATCGGCTTTGGCATGGGAGAGGCAACGGCGATCATTGCAAAGAATCACCCTAACAACGGCTACATCGCAGTTGATGTTCATCCGCCCGGAATTGGAAAGCTACTAGCTCGCATTGTGGAAAATGATTTAACTAACCTAAAGGTCATCGAGGAAGATGTTCATGTTGTTTTACAGCACATGATCGCTGACGAATCATTAGATGGAATCCATCTCTTCTTTCCCGACCCATGGCCAAAGAAAAAACACAACAAGCGTCGTATTGTGAATGAGGGATTCCTCAATTTGATTCACCCAAAGTTAAAAAAAGGTGGATTCATACATATCGCTACAGATTGGGTTCCCTACGCAGTTAGTATCCAGGAGGTCTTTGCGGAATCATCTTTGTTCACTGGGGGAGTTATTGATAAACCTGAGTGGCGACCAGTAACTCGCTTTGAAGGCCAAGGAATCGATAAAGACCATGCCGTTAACGACATGATGTACTTAAAGGTTTAAAGCGAACCTTCACTTTCAAATTTAGCAATCTTGTTAATTCTACGAACATGGCGTTCATCATTTGAAAATGGCGTCTCAATGAATGCATCAATAATCGCTTTGCAATCTTCGATTGAGTGCATACGTCCACCGATTCCGACAACATTTGCATTGTTGTGATCACGGCCAAGCTTTGCCGTTTCAACGCTCCACGCAAGGACTGCGCGGACACCTTTGACCTTATTTGCAGCTATTTGTTCACCATTTCCAGAACCACCTAGAACTATTCCTAGTGATGTTGGATCCGCAACAGTTGCAATCGCTGCCGGAATACAAAAATCTGGGTAATCATCAACTGCGTCATACTCATGAGGCCCGTGATCTTTGACATCATGCCCCTTGCCTTGTAGATACTCGACGAGAGCGGCTTTTAACTCCAAGCCAGCATGATCACTACCAATATGAATGCGCATGACCGCATCTTGCCATGGGCAAAGAAAAACCCGCCAAGTGATTGCTCACGTGGCGGGTCTTCCTCTTAATTATTTAGCACTTAGTGGCGTGGACCCTTGTGACCCTTGCCTCCAAGATGACCAGCTCCCTTAGGACCCTTTACCGACTCAACCATTTTGGTGACTCGTTCTGTGAGATTTGCCTTGAGAGTTGTTGCTTGAGCAGCGGTCAATTTTCCTGCTGTAACACGCGCATCAATCTCCTTTGAGTGCTGAGCAACAAGTGCTGTGATGAGCGCAGCCTTCTTATCTCCAGCAATTGCCGCTAGAGATTCGCCAGCGGTCAAGCGTGCCTTGATCGTTGCTGCATCAATTCCAAGTGTTGATGCCACAAGTGCTTCAACCTCTGCATGATGCGCATCTCGTTCAGCCTTGTGAGCTGCTTTGTTTGCATCCTTATTTGCCTTGTGCTCGTCAAACTTTTTCGAGATTGAATCCGCCTGTGCTTGAGTGATTGTTCCGGCCTTGACCATTTCGGCGAGAATGTTTGTCTTTACGACTCCCTTGCCTGCACGATCATGTGCTGCCGCAACTGAAACTGAACCACCTGTTAGCGCTGCGATGGTGATTACTACCGCAGCTACTCTCTTCTTTGATGACATATTCATGTCCTCTCGTTTATACCTAGTGTCCTGACCCCTCGTCATCGACTACCTGTAATAAACAGGTCAATGCTGAGGATTTTAGCCACTGAACCTGAGTAACGCGGCAGAGAATCAAATATTTTTTGGTAGGGCTTCCCTTACCCCCACGCGTAAATCCTCTGCCGAAACCCTTATTTCCTCGGCTAATTCACAGGTTCACACTTAAATCCCCGCACAGAAAATTGGTGAAATATGAAAGCCAACAGGTCATTGATCGCTCTTGCTCTTGTCACTTCTTTAGCGATCCTTCCGTCAGCATCAGCCGCCGAAAAGAGTAGTAAAAAGGCTGCAGGTCCTTCTCCCACAACAGTTGTAAATACCATTCTGAGTGGTGCAGGAACACCATCAAAAACCTTAGGTATTAATGGTGACTTTTATATTGATACAAAAAATCTCAACTTATACGGACCCAAGACAAAAGGTGTTTGGAAAGTTACAACATCGTTGCGTCCTAAAGAGCCTGCAGCTGCATCAGTTGTAGTTGGTGATACTGGTCCTACCGGACCTACTGGAGCAACTGGGCCGCAAGGAGATAAGGGAGAAAAAGGAGATAAGGGTGAGAAAGGTGCAACCGGTGACAGAGGCGCAACTGGTGCAACGGGAGCAACGGGTCCACAAGGTATTCAAGGATTAACTGGTGCAACTGGATTAACTGGTGCAACTGGACCTGCGGGTGCGAAGGGAGATACCGGCGCGACTGGATTAACAGGTGCAACAGGAGCCCAGGGAGTTCAAGGTGCAACGGGAGCAACAGGTGCAACAGGAGCAACAGGTGCACAAGGAGCTCAAGGTATTCAAGGTTTAACAGGTGAGACAGGAACGGCTGGTGCAACAGGT
>CAZCDF010000106.1:0-2624 GCA_964497665.1 uncultured Candidatus Planktophila sp.
TTGGTAAGTACTACACCGATCACATGGTGATGTGCGAGTGGAGTGAAAAAGATGGTTGGGGAGAACCTCATCTGATGCCATACGGTCCAATCTCTTTAGATCCAGCAACCGCGGTTTTTCATTATGGGCAAGAGATCTTTGAAGGTATGAAGGCGTATCGCCAACCCGATGGATCTATTGCACTGTTTCGGCCAACTGCAAATGCACAAAGATTTATTAATTCAGCACGACGTTTAGCGCTACCTGAAATGCCAGTTGAGCTATTCATGGAAACTGTTGAAGCGCTGGTAAAGCAAGATGGCGGATGGGTTCCAAATAAGGTCGGAGAGTCGCTATATATCCGTCCATTTATGATCGCTACCGAAGTTGGACTGGGAGTTCGTCCAACTAATAAAGCCACATACCTTCTTATTGCAACACCAGCTGGTGCTTACTTTGATCCATCAAAGGCTGTTTCTGTCTGGATTTCAACTGAGTATGTTCGTGCGGTTCAAGGTGGAACAGGTGAAGCAAAGTGCGGCGGAAATTACGCAGCATCGCTAGTTGCACAAAAAGCTGCAGCTAAAGAGGGTTGCGATCAAGTTGTGTGGATCGATGCAAAAGAGCGTAAATGGGTTGAGGAAATGGGCGGAATGAACCTTTACTTCGTTAAGGGCAAAGGCGCCGATGCAACCGTCATTACCCCAAAATTAACGGGAACCTTGTTACCAGGAATTACTCGCGATTCCATTTTGTCAGTTGCCGCAGATCTTGGATACAAAGTTGATGAGGTAATGCTTTCTGTTGATGATTGGCGCGATGGTGTCACATCGGGACAGATCACTGAAATTTTCGCATGTGGAACCGCTGCCGTTGTTTCACCTGTTGGTCAAGCAAAGAGTGCCATGGGTACCTGGGTCACAGGTGATGGGCAACCAGGAACAATCACGATGCAGATTCGTAATCACTTGTTAGGAATTCAACACGGCACGATCACAGATAAGCACAACTGGATGAGTGCGGTTAAGTAATGCCAGTTAATGATTCTTTTCATATCTACGACACAACCCTTCGTGATGGTGCTCAGCAAGAGGGTCTTAATCTTTCGGTTCATGACAAGATGAACATAGCCCGTCACCTAGATGATTTAGGTGTCGGTTTTATCGAAGGTGGTTGGCCTGGAGCTAACCCTAAGGACACAGAGTTCTTTGCCTTGGCCAAAAAAGAGTTAAAGCTCAAGAACGCTACCTTTGTCGCCTTCGGTGCAACTCGTCGCCCTCATGCAAAAGCTGCAGATGATGCACTGCTCGGAGCGCTTCGTGATAGTGGAGCACCTGCTGTAACCCTTGTTGCTAAGGCCTTTGATCGCCATGTTGATCTAGCACTTAAGACAACTCTTGATGAAAACCTAGCGATGATTCGCGACTCTGTTTCCCACTTAATTCAAGAAGGCCAACGTGTTTTCCTTGATGCCGAACATTTCTTTGATGGCTACCGAAGCAATCGCGCATATGCTCTTGAGGTAGTGCGAGTAGCAGCAGAAGCAGGTGCCGATGTAATTGCTCTTTGCGATACCAATGGTGGAATGTTGCCCGATGAACTATCGCAAGTTGTGCATGATGTATTAACGGCAAGCTCTGCCCGCTTAGGTATCCATTGTCACAATGACACCGGTTGTGCGGTCGCAAACTCAATGGCAGCGGTTGCAGCAGGTGCCACACATGTTCAGGGCACACTCAATGGATATGGCGAGCGAACAGGAAACGCTGACCTTGTCACAATCATTGCAAACCTGGAGCTGAAGAAGAAGCAGTTAGTACTTCCTCCAAATGCGCTGCAAGAAGCTTTTAGAATTTCACACGCAGTTGCCGAAGTTACCAATGTGGCACCTAGTAGCCGTCAACCATATGTTGGTGTCTCAGCCTTTGCACACAAGGCGGGACTGCATGCCAGCGCAATTAAGGTAGATCCATCGCTGTACCAACATGAAGATCCATCATCTGTCGGAAACGATATGCGCATGCTTGTATCAGATATGGCTGGACGTGCATCTATCGAACTAAAGTCACAAGAACTTGGCGTTGATCTTGGTGGCGACAAAGAGCTCATTGGTCGCATCGTTGACCGAGTTAAAGAGATGGAATCTCGTGGATTTACCTTTGAAGCCGCTGATGCTTCATTTGAATTATTGGTACATGAAGAGATCGCTGGTAAGCGTCCATCATTCTTCACAATAAATCACTGGGTCACATCTGTAGAACGTGCAGCTGATCAGAGAATTACTACAAAGGCTGAAGTAACGGTGACTGCACGAGGACAAGAGATCACCTGCAACGGTGAAGGAAATGGACCGGTCAACGCTTTTGATAACGCGCTACGAACCGGACTCACCGCTTTATACCCAGAGCTTTCAACTTTAGAACTCACCGATTACAAGGTTCGCATCCTTGAGGGTCGACTAGGAACAGGTGCGGTTACACGTGTATTAGTTGAAACCAGCGATGGAAATGGTGAATGGAACACCGTAGGCGTGCATGAAAACGTTATCGCTGCATCTGCCATGGCCCTTGAAGATGCGGTTACCTTCGGCCTTATGCGTCAGGGACGTAAGCCCGAGTAAACTGTTTACGTGAGCGAAAATTATG
>CAZCDF010000107.1:0-2613 GCA_964497665.1 uncultured Candidatus Planktophila sp.
TGCTCGTAAATGGTGGTTCTGGAATCGCTGTTGGTATGGCAACCAATATGGCACCTCACAACTTAAGTGAGGTAATCGCTGCAACCAAGTTTCTGATTGAAAACCCATCGGCAACTGTCAAGCAGTTGATGAAGTTTGTTCCTGGTCCAGATTTCCCAACAGGAGGAGAAATCGTTGGACTCGATGGAGTTCGTGAGGCGTACTCAACAGGTAAGGGATCTTTCAAGGTTCGTGCCACAGTTGAAATCGAAAAGGTAACCTCGCGCAAGATGGGTATCGTCATCAAGGAGCTTCCTTACACAATCGGGCCTGAAAAGGTTGTTGAACGTATTGCAGCACTTGTTAAGGCTAAGAAGATCCAAGGAATAAGTGACATTGTTGATCTTTCAGATGGCCAGACAGGAACCAATGTTGTCATCGAGATTAAAAATGGATTTGAACCTGAAGAGGTTCTAGAAAAGCTGTATGCATTGACACCCATGGAGGATGCATTTGCAATTAACGCAGTTGCCTTGGTGAAGGGTCGTCCACAAACCCTTGGTTTGAAGGAGCTTCTCAAGGTATTTATCGATCACCGCATCGAAGTTGTTCGTCGTCGTTCAGAGTTCCGTAAAGCTAAGGCTGAAGCCCGTCTTGGGTTAGTTGATGGTTTACTCAAGGCGATTATCGATATCGATAAGGTCATCAAGATTATTCGTGGCAGCGATGATGCAGCAGCTGCAAAAGATAAGTTGATTAAGGACTTTAAACTCAATGATGAGCAAGCAACCTATATCTTGGATATGCCTCTTCGTCGCTTGACCAAGATGAGCAAAATTGAACTCGAAACTGAGCAAAAAGAACTCAAGAGCACAATTGCAGAGCTCACAAAGTTGCTCAAGAGCGAGGATGCAATTAAGGCACAGGTTTCTGATGAATTAACCGCAGTTGGTAAGTCATATGCAACACCTCGTCGTACGCGAATTGGTGCTGCTTAAACTCTCCCGATAGAGTTCGGTGTGATTTCAACCCAAGCGCTCGAATTACGTGCAGGTGCTCGCCTTCTTGTTAAAGGTGTAACTGTCCGTATCAACAGCGGCGACCGCATTGGATTTGTTGGTCGAAATGGTGCTGGTAAATCAACCCTTGCAAAGGTTCTAGCGGGTGAAACCATGCCTGCAGGTGGTGCGGTAAATCGCACCGGCAAGATTGGTTATCTGCCACAGGATCCTCGAACCGGTGATGAACCCGGCACAGTAATTGATCGAATTTTATCTGCTCGTGATTTAGATCAGATTGCAGCACGTATGCGTTCAGTTGAAGAGGAGATGGCCACCGCTCAAGGTGAGGCGTTGGAAAAAGCGATGGATCGCTACACACGTGTTGAAGCAGAGTTTTCTGCAGCGGGTGGTTATGCAGCAACAGCAGAGGCAGAAGCGATAGCAACCTCACTTGGTGTATCTGAAGCGGTCTTTGGTAATGAGCTTTCAACCCTTTCTGGTGGTCAGCGACGTCGTATTGAACTTGCTCGCATTCTCTTTAGCGGCGCAGAAACCCTTTTGCTGGATGAGCCAACTAACCACTTGGATGCTGATTCGATCATGTGGTTGCGCGAATTCTTATCCAAGTACTCAGGCGGCTTAGTAATCATCTCTCACGATGTGAACTTAATTGAGACCGTTGTTAACAAGGTGTTCTACCTAGATGCCAACCGTAACTGCATTGATGTGTACAACCTTGGGTGGAAGGCGTACCTCTTACAACGTGAACAGGATGAACACCGTCGTAAGAAGGAGCGTGCTAACGCGGAAAAGCGTGCAGAGATTTTGCAAAAGCAGGGTGAAAAGATGCGTGCCAAGGCATCGAAGGCAACAGCTGCACAAGGCATGTTGCGTCGTGCTGAAAAGCTTCGTAGCGGACTTGATGATGTTCGAGTCGCCGACAAGGTTGCAAAGCTGCGCTTTCCTACCCCTGCCCCATGTGGCAAGACTCCGCTTTCTGGTGAAGAGCTTTCAAAGAACTACGGCTCTCTTGAAATCTTTACCGATGTTTCTTGTGTCATCGATAAGGGTTCACGAGTTGTGATTCTCGGATTAAACGGTGCCGGAAAGACAACCCTGCTTCGTATATTGGCGGGCGAACTTGAATCAGATACCGGCAAGGTTGAACATGGTCATGGTTTAAAGATCGGTTACTACGCCCAGGAGCATGAATCACTTGATTTTGAACGCACCATTTTAGAAAACATGATGTCTGCAACTCCTGATATTCGTGAGCCAGAGGCTCGAAATGTTCTTGGGTCATTCTTGTTTGTAGGTGATGATGTACATAAGCCAGTAAAGGTTTTATCTGGTGGAGAGAGAACTCGTTTAGCGTTAGCGGTTCTAGTTGTATCTGCTGCAAATGTGTTGTTGCTAGATGAGCCAACAAACAACTTAGATCCTGCATCTCGTGCTGAAATTCTTGGCGCACTCGCCGAATACCAGGGCTCCGTCATCATGGTTTCTCACGATGAAGGTGCGGTCCAAGCGCTAAAGCCAGAGCGCGTTATTTTGTTGCCAGATGGCGATGAGGATTTATGGAAAGAGGAGTACTTCGACCTAGTCGCTATTGACTAAGCGTCGATGTGATCGC
>CAZCDF010000108.1:0-2612 GCA_964497665.1 uncultured Candidatus Planktophila sp.
AAAACCGAACCGGTGAAGCGGATTTAATTGTTGCTAAGCACCGTAACGGACCAACCAGAACAATTACCGTTTCTGCCCAGCTTCACTACGCACGGTTCTACGACATGCCACAAAACCCAGGTGGCGGACAAGACTGGACCCAACAACGTGAAGCTACAAATACCTCTTCAGAGGATAACTTCGGAAATTAACCAGCTACAGATCGTGCGCGATCTGCGATGTAAATTCCAACAAGCACAATCGCTGCACCAATAAGTTGAATCCCATTCCAACTTTGTTCCAACCAGATCCAGGCAAAGACTCCGGCAAGCACTGGTTCAAGCATTCCAATCACACTTGATGTTGATGCCGATAACAAACGCAGACCTGCGATTACAAATAGATAGGGAACGATTGTTCCCATAATGATGATCCAAAGAATTAACAACCATCCTGGCAAGGTGTTACCAGCAAATACACCTTTCAGATCCATATCAATTGTAAAAACCTCAAAGGGAAAGTTCCATACCGGCATCGAAATCAACCAGGTCAGAGATGCCATTCCCAGACCCCATACCGTTAGCGACAAAGCGGTTCTACTGGTTCCAAAACCCTTACCAATTAAAAAGTAGGCGGTTAAGGCAAAGGCGCTAAAGAGTGCGCCCAACAATCCAATGAGATCAAAGCTCAAACCATTCCACACCTGTGCCAGCAGAATTAATCCCAGCAAGGACAACGCAATCGCAGACCACATCGATGCAGGAACAAATGATTTACGCACATACTTAATCCAGAGCGCGATCCAAATAGGTGCGGTGAACTCAACGATCAGCACCAGGCTGAGCGGTACCCCCCGCTGGATTCCAAGGAAGTAACCAGCCTGAACCGCTGCAAAACCAATGACTCCGTAGGCGGCCAGCATTGGTATCTGCTTTTTACTGGCCTTAAGAGATGGCTTTGCAATAATCAAGGTAACGGTAAGCAAGATTATGAAGGCACCGATAGAGCGCACCTGCGCCAAACGAAATGGGGAGATGTGCTCTAAAACTACGGTGGAGATAACCCCGTTAAAGGCGAAAACTAGAGCTCCCATTACAAGGTAGAACTCACCGCGGTGCTTTGTAAGCATCCGAGAAGGCTACCTCACAAAGTTAGAAAGCTGATTCAGGCTTAAAACGCTGATTCAGGCAGCTCCATGATTGCTCCATCAGTTCCTTCTACGATCTTACGATCTGCGGTGATGTGTGGCAGATAGTTATGAACGAAGAACTTAGCTGCAGCAACTTTACCGGTGTAGAAATCTGTGTCCTTACCTGCGTTAGGCAACTTCTCGACAGCGATATCTGCCTGGCGTAGCAACAACCACGATGTAATGATGTCGCCAACAGCCATTAAGCAACGAGATGTGTTGAGGCCAACCTTGTAGATATGTACTGGATCTGTCTGTGACTCCATTGCATGTCCAACAAGAACTGCAACGATTCCATTTAGATCGCCAAGTGCCTTAAGTAGCATCTGCTTCTCATCAGCATGTGCGCCACCACTTTCAGCAAACTTTTGAATCTCTTTACCTAGTAGACCAAGTGCGCGCCCACCATCCTTTACAACCTTGCGGAAGAAGAAATCCAAACCTTGAATAGCGGTTGTGCCTTCATACAAAGTATCGATCTTTGCATCACGCACATACTGTTCTAATGGCCAATCGCGAGTAAAGCCCGCACCACCAAATGTTTGTAAGGACTCTGTTCCAAGAAGTGTCCAAGACTTTTCTGATCCATAACCCTTAACAACTGGAAGCAAGAGATCGTTGAGCTTTTCCATATCCTCAGCGCGCTCTTTGTCGCCAGCTTGGATTGCAAGTTCAATCTCATCTTGAATCGATGCGGTGTATAGAACAAGTGCACGCATGCCTTCGCTGTAAGACTTCTGAACCATCAGTGAACGACGCACATCTGGGTGCTTAATAATGGTGACGCGAGGCGATGCCTTGTCATTCATTACCTTCATATCGCCGCCCTGCACGCGCTCCTTTGCATAAGCCAAAGCCTGCATATATCCAGCAGAAAGTGTTGCGATCGCCTTTGTTCCCACCATCATGCGAGCAAACTCGATGACCTTAAACATCTGTGCAATACCTTCATGAACATCACCAAGCAAGTAACCAACTGCAGGCTCTTTCTCACCCAGGTTAACTTCGCAGGTTGCAGAAACATTAAGACCCATCTTGTCTTCAAGTTGTGTAACAAATACACCATTGCGCTTACCTAGCTCGCCAGTTTCAAAATCAAACATAAACTTAGGAATTAAAAATAGTGAAAGACCCTTTGTTCCTGGTCCGCCACCTTCGCGACGTGCCAATACAAAGTGAACTACGTTGTCATAGAAATCAGCATCACCTGATGTGATGTAACGCTTTGTTCCGGTGATGTGCCATGTTCCATCTGGTTGCTGCACAGCCTTTGTGCGACCTGCACCAACATCTGAACCTGCATCAGGCTCAGTTAGCTGCATCGTTGCACCCCAATGCTTTTCAACCATGTGCTTTGCAATCTTCTTCTGCTCATCTGTTCCAAGAACGTAAGCAACCTGTGCAAATGCATAACCAGATGCGTAGATGTGAATCGCAGGGTTTG
>CAZCDF010000109.1:0-2585 GCA_964497665.1 uncultured Candidatus Planktophila sp.
CCTCTACTGCGCGGGCAGCAGCTACCGCTGAATCAACTCCACCGCTCATCGCTGCAATCAATTTCATTTACTGTTCGCCGCCCGTCCTGTGGCAATTACACCCGGCAACACTGACATTACATAATCGACATCTGCCTGGGTAGATGCGGCCCCAAAGGAGAAACGAAGTGAGGATTGGGCGGTTTCTTCGGTATGGCCCATTGCAAGCAGTACATGACTTGCCTCGTGAACACCCGCGCTACATGCAGATCCAGTTGATGCTGACACGTGTGCGTTATCTAAAAGCAAAAGCAAGATGTCACTTTGTGTACCAGGAAAGGTGACGTTAACTATCCCGGGTAAGCGTTGGCTAGCTTCGCCATTGACATAGGCATCTGGAATTGCATGATGCAAAGCGGTAATGAAATTGTCACGCAAAGTATGAACATCAGCACTTGGATACCTCTCAGTTGAAGCTGCTGAGAAAGCAACAATGCTTGGCGCATTTAATGTTCCGCTTCGAATCTCTCGCTCTTGTCCCCCGCCATGTAGCAATGCTGGAATCTCATAGGCCCTACGTAAAATCAAGGCACCAATTCCAAGTGGGCCGCCAATTTTGTGTGCACTTAAGGTCAACGCTGTGACACCGAGCTCCTTGTAAGAAAGCGGAACCTTCTTGAAACTTTGAACCGCATCGGTATGTACCGGAATATCTCCGGCCATATCGACAACCTCACGAATCGGTTGAACTACGCCGGTTTCATTATTTGAATGCATGATTGAGATAACCGCAATCTCATTACCGCGCTTTGAGATTAAATCCTTGAGGAAATCTAAATCGATAACTCCATGAACATTAACCGGTACAAGAATTACCTCTGCGCCTTCATGTGTTGCTAACCAATGGGCGGGATCTAAAATTGCATGATGTTCGATGGCTGAAATAACAACAACTGATTTGCCCTTGGCTTTTCCATTCCACCACAAACCCTTTAGAGCAATGTTGTTGGCTTCAGTTCCTGATGCGGTAAAGATAACTTCAGATGGAAGGCAGCCAACTTGTGCAGCGATTGCTTCACGTGCATCCTCTAAAGCTTTGCGGGTTGCACGCCCATGTGTGTGCAGACTTGAAGGATTGCCCAACTCTTGAAGTTGTGAGGTGATCGCCTTAAATGCGGCAGGCGACAGTGGTGTCGTTGCAGCATGGTCTACATAGATCGAAGGCACGGGCCTAAGTCTATGACTTGCGGGCTTTTACGCCTTCCGTTGCCTTAGGTAGAACGGCAAACAAGTCTCCAACAACGCCAAAATCTGCGATTTCAAAGAGCGGTGCTTCAGGGTCTTTATTGATCACAACGATTGTCTTACTTGTCTGCATACCTGCACGGTGCTGGATTGCCCCTGAAATTCCGCATGCAACATAAAGCTGAGGACTTACAGTTTTTCCTGTTTGCCCTACTTGATATGAGTGTGGGTACCAACCCGCATCAGTGGCTGCGCGTGATGCGCCAACTGCAGCTCCTAGTGAATCTGCAAAACCTTCAACTGCAGAGAAATCTCCATTTGTTCCACGTCCACCTGAAACAACAATATTTGCCTCAGTTAGCTCTGGACGACCGCCTTGAATAGGAGGTTGTGTTGAAGTAACAGTTGCCTTCTTCGATGCATCTGAAACTTGTAGTGAAAGAGTTTCAACTGCGGGGGTGGCAGCAGCTGTCTGCGCTTCAATTGAATTAGGGCGAACTGTGATGATTGGTGTTCCGTGGGAAACCTTTGAGTGCACAGTTGTTGATCCACCAAATACAAGTTGGGTAGCGGTTACATCTGCAGATACATCAACCGCATCGGTGATGATTCCTGAACCGCTCTTCACTGCGGTACGTGCTGCAACCTCTTTACCAAAGGCATGCGAAGCGATGAGCACAGCCGCTGGTGATTGCGCAGCAATAATTTGAGCAAGTACATCGGCAACAGCAGCAACACCGTTATTTACAAATGCATCTGATTCGACGATGACAACTTTAGATACAGGACCCTTGTTGATCTCGGCAGCCATTGCTGCACCTTTACCTGCAGGAGCCAGAACAACAGCTGTTACCTCGCCAATGCGTGCACCAACGGTAGCTAATTCAGCATTTGTCTTTGTGCCCTTTGAGCCCACAAAGTCAGCCAAAATCAATACATTGCTCATATCAACTTCTTTTCTGCTAGGAATGAAACCATTTGATCTGCAGCGTTGTCATCGGTGATCTTGATTCCTGCCGCACGTGGTGGACGAGGTGATGAATCTGCAACCAGCGACCATGCTGACTCCACCGCAACACCAACCGCTGATAAATCGCGGCTTTCAATAACCTTCTTCTTTGCCGCCATGATGCCCTTGAATGATGGGTAACGCGGTTCATTAATCTTTTCTACAACAGAGATAACACATGGGAAGTTAGCGTGCATCTCTTCCACGCCAGCTTCTGTGACACGTGTGATGGAAACCTTTTGAGCTGCTGGATCAACCTCAACCTTTGACGCAAAGGTAAGTTGTGCCGCATTCAATCGCTCTGCCAACATCGCAGGAACAACGCTCATGCGCGCATCTGTTGACTCTGTTC
>CAZCDF010000110.1:0-2558 GCA_964497665.1 uncultured Candidatus Planktophila sp.
CTAGCAACAGGTGCAAAAGAGTGGACAGATCCACGTACAGGCCAGAAGACAACTGCAAAGTTGTATGACGGGACAATCTTTCACCGCGTCATCGATGGCTTCATGATCCAAGGTGGAGATCCACTAGGTCGCGGTACGGGTGGACCGGGGTACCGTTTTGAAGATGAGTTCCATGGAGAGCTAGTTTTTGATCGCCCTTACATTCTTGCAATGGCAAACTCAGGACCAGGAACAAATGGTTCACAGTTTTTTATTACAGTTGCACCAACTACCTGGCTAAACCGCAAGCACAGTATTTTTGGTGAGGTTAAGGATGCTGCGAGCCAAGCTGTAGTCGATGCGATCGCAACTGCAAAGACTGGCGCTCAAGACAAGCCGGTAACTGACATAACAATAAACAGCGTTACAGTTGCTTAAACGTTCCGCCACTTACTCATTAATCGCAGTTATCTGCGGCGCTTATCTGCTGCAATTGTTGGTTCCATCTATTCAACAACAGTTGTGGCTCCCAAGTTTTGAGTATTTACAGTTCAGTAATGAGTGGTATCGACTATTTACAGTTGCGCTCACCCATGGCGGATTCCTCCATCTGGGTTTCAACATGTATTCATTAATGGTTTTAGGTAATCCACTTGAAGCTGCATATGGAAAGCAAAAGTTTCTTATTGTTTTCTTTTTCTCACTATTAACTGGCTCGCTCACTTCGGCCTACTTCGCATCTATTTACAGCGCTTCAGTTGGTGCATCAGGTGCGATCTTTGGTTTATTTGGTGCCCTTGCAATTGTGGGCAAGAGAATTGGCGCAGATATTCGCTCCATTGTTGTGATTATCGGAATCAACTTTGCCTTTGGTTTTGCTTTGGGCGGGGTGGATTGGCGGGCGCACCTGGGTGGATTAATCGGCGGGGTAGTTGCAGCGCAGCTAGTTATGGTTCGACGATAAGTTATCCACAGGGTTTTCCCACAGTGTGGATTGAATTACACCGTTGTAATTAAGAGAGTATTTAAAGGATTTAACGCGCTAGCCGATTTAGGCGATGATGCTTCGCTCTATCGCCATCTAGTAGCGAGCGAGAAGCCCACACCAATAAAGCTAAAGCCGATAATCATGTTCCAAGCGCCGATTCCTGGCACTGGGTACTGGGTCTGAGTGACATAGAAGATCACAATCCAGAACAAGCCGATCAAAAAGGCTGCAACCATGGTTGGTGCAAGCCAACGTGGGCTCTCCAACGGTGCGTGAGGGGTTTGGACATCAACCTCTTGGTTGTGAGCGCGCTGCTCAACGACCTTCTTACGTAGCTTTGATTTAGGCATACGCGAAAGATACACCATGAGACACAATGCTCCTATGGCCACCAAGATTCTCGTCGTCGATAACTACGACTCCTTTGTCTTTAACTTGGTGCAGTACCTGCAGCAACTAGGCGCTGAATGCACCGTGGTTCGCAATGATGCCGTGGCCGCCAATGAGGCTTCCAATTATGACGGCGTTCTTATCTCTCCAGGACCTGGAACCCCAGAAAAAGCGGGGGTCTCAGTCGAGATGATCAAGTACTGCGCCGAACACTCCATTCCACTATTTGGAGTCTGCTTAGGACATCAAGCTATAGGTGTCGCCTTTGGCGCAACTGTTTCACGAGCACCAGAACTTCTTCATGGAAAGACATCACTTGTGTATCACAAACAAGAGGGAGTCTTGGCAGATCTTCCATCGCCATTTACAGCAACCCGTTATCACTCATTGTGTGTAGAAAAGGATTCAGTGCCAAACACATTACATGTAACCGGTACAACTGATTCAGGATTGGTAATGTCGATGGAACACACATCACTTCCAATTCAGGGAGTGCAATTTCATCCAGAATCAGTATTAACCGAGCATGGACATCAGATGCTTGCTAATTGGTTGGTAATGTGTGGAGATAAAGGCGCTCGCGAACGTGCAGTTGGATTATCTCCAGTAGTTTCTCGCTGAGTTACGGCGCTTTATTAATTGTAATTGTTACTGATTTACCAATAGTTTGTGTAGTTCCACCATCTGGAGCTTGACGAATAACTACACCAATTGGTTGGTTTGCATCGTAGCCTTCAACTTCACGAACCAAGAAACCGTTTTGGACCAAGATAGTTTTGGCTTGCAGCGCTTCAGTTCCTATCAAAGAAGGAACGGTTACCTCACCACTTGCAATCTGAAGCACAACACCACTGCCTGCGGTAATTGTTGAACCAGGTTCTGGAGTTACCTTTAATACAGTTCCCTGCGGTTCATCAGATGGAACAGCCTCAGTTGATGCGACTACTAATCCAACAGAGGTTAAGGCGCTTCGAGCATCAAGCAAGGACATACCAAGTAAATCAATTGGAACAACCGCATCTCCAGGTCCATCAGAGATTGTTAATACAACCCCGGAACCTTTTTGTGCTCGAGTTGTTGCTAATGGAACCTGGCTTGCAACACGATCCTTTGGAATTCTTCCATCAAAGGCTCGGGAAACTGTTACTACATAATCACTGAGTAAAGACCTTGCCTCGGCCTCTGTTAAACCAACAACATT
>CAZCDF010000111.1:0-2553 GCA_964497665.1 uncultured Candidatus Planktophila sp.
CCTTTTCCTTACCATGGAAACGCTCTACCGACTGAGCTAGGGGGGCGTTGATCGAGTGCTGAGCCTACCTTCTTACTTCCACTTTGGAAAAATTACCTTCTTATAGAGCGGGATTTAGCGTGATTTTGCCGGTTGTCTCGCGGCTTAACATCGCTTTATGGGCCTTGCTCGCTTCACTGAGTGGATATGTCGCGCCGATAACTGGCTTCAACTTTCCCTCTACAACAAGAGCAAAGAGTTGCTCAATCACATCATTCATTAACTCTTTTTTACCAAAGCAATGTGACAACCAAAAACCTGTGATCGTCTTTGAACCACCCATAAGTGATGCTGGCTGAATCATGGTTGGTGCAACTCGTGATGCCATTCCATAAGTAACTAAGCGACCAAATGGTGCAAGAATTTCAAGGCTGTCATCAAATGTTTTCCCACCAACCATTTCAAGAATCAAGTTAACGCGCTTGCCACCATTAGCGGCCTTTATAGCATCACCTAAGTTCTCATGGGTTGCTTCTACGACAACATCGGCACCAAGAGATGTTGCAAGTGCGCGTTTGCCTTCAGAGGAGGCAACAGCAATAACCTTTGCTCCCCACATTTTTGCTAATTGAATTGCAATTGTTCCAACACCACCTGCTGCTGCATGAACAACAACTGTTTCTCCTGGCTTTAGGTGTCCAACAGTCTTCAAAATATGCCAAGCGGTTGATCCTTGAACCAACATACACAGCGCTTGTTCATCTGTGACCCCATCTGGAATAGGAATCATGGTCGCAGGATGGGTGAGAGCTTTTTGTGCATATCCCCCACCATCAACTGGTGCTAGAACACGAATACCTTTTGATGTTGTTCCAACAACTTCAATTCCTGGAATCAATGGAAGTTTCTGCGCTGAAAGGTATGAGTTTTCTGTTTGGTGTGTATCGGCGTAGTTGATTCCTATTGCAGAGACGGTGATGAGCTCTAAACCCTCTGCCACCTTTGGCTCTTCGAGATCTACGAGGTGCATGACATCTGGACCACCAAATTCGGTGATCTGAATTGCTTTCATTTCTCCCAGCTTTCTTAAATTAGCCCTTTGTTGAGCCGAGTGTTAAGCCTGATACAAACTGCTTACGCAATAAGAAGAAGACAATGAGAGTAGGCAAGGCGGCAATTGTTGCGCCAGCGGCCAAGAGATTGTAATCCGTTACGAATTCGCCCTGCAGTCGACCCAGGGCCGATGTAATCGGTCGTTTTGAATCGGAGGACATAAGTACAAGTGCCCAAAAGAAGTCGTTGTAAATCCAGGTTGTCATAAGTACACCAAGTGAAGCCAACGCTGGTCGAAGTAAGGGCAACATCACCTTGGTGTAGTGGGTGAAGACACTTGCACCATCAACCATAGCTGATTCGCTAATCTCCTTTGGAACCGTCTTCATGTAACTTGAAAGTACAAATGTTGCAAAGCCCATCTGGAATGCAACGTGAATCAGTACAACGCCCCATGGGGAGTCATACAAAAGACGTGGCATTCCAACCGCTTTACCCAAGGTGACATACATCTTAAAGACGGGGATAAATACCAATTGAGCAGGAAGGAGATTTCCTGCTGTAAATAATAGAAGAAGCGAAACATTCCACTTGAATGAATAACGGCTAACAACGAATGCAATCAATGAACCAAAGAATAAAGTTAGAAATACCGCAGGAACTGTAATCAGAGCTGTATTCCAGAAATACAAAGGTAAATCCATACGTGAAATTGCTTCGGTGTAGTTATCTAAGTTCAAAGTTTTTGGAATCGAGAAGAGTCCGTTAGCACGCACATCCTTGTATGGACGCAAAGATGTCCAAATGGTCCAAGCTATTGGGAAGATCCAAACAATTGCAAAGACACCGATGAATGCAGAAATGAAGCGGTCTTTGATCTTCTGCTTGTTTTTGTACCTAGCAGCGGCTTGTGCGAGTTCTAGATCTACGCTCATTGGACATCACTCTTAAAGGTTGCACGGAGGTAGGCGATAATTGGCCCAATCGAGAGAACAAAGAGAATAACTGCGTAAGCCGCACCCTTCATGGATGCCCCTTCACCTGCGATGTTCTGGAAGACCAAGGTACCCAGAATTGGGAAGCCGGCCGATGAACCATAAATAATGTAAACAATATCGAATGCACGCAGAGATTCGATGATCGTAATAACGATAACGATGATATTTACAGGCTTCATCGAAGGGAAAATAACCCTCTTAAAGGTCTGCCATTCTGTAGCGCCATCAAGAGAAGCGGCCTCACGAAGCGCTGAATCAACTGACTTGAGGCCAGCTAAGTACAAAAGCATGATGTAGCCAATGTGTCGCCACGAGGCGATAGTCAAAATGACATAGATATTGATGTTGTAATCACCAAAGAAAGAAATCGCATTATCAATATCTCGTCCAAAGAGACCATTAACAAAGCCATCTGGGCGAAGTAAGAAATTCCAAATAATTCCGGTTACAGCCAGTGAAAGAACAACTGGTAGGTAGTACGCGGTTTCATAAAACTTGTGTCCGCGGATCTGTCGATCGATTT
>CAZCDF010000112.1:0-2544 GCA_964497665.1 uncultured Candidatus Planktophila sp.
TCACTTGAAGTTTCGAACATGGGATGAGCCTAATAGACTGCCCCCATGGCTAAGAGAGTTCTGCTGGCAGCGCCTCGCGGATATTGCGCAGGGGTAGATCGCGCTGTGATCACCGTTGAAAAAGCCCTGGCTCTCTATGGCGCACCGGTCTATGTTCGCAAGCAGATCGTGCACAACGTTCACGTCGTTACCTCTTTGGAAGCAAAGGGTGCGATCTTTGTTGATGAAACAGATGAGGTTCCAGAGGGTCAGACCGTTGTCTTCTCCGCTCATGGTGTTTCTCCGATGGTGCATGAAGAAGCTGCTGCACGAAACCTCAAGACCATTGATGCAACCTGTCCTTTGGTAACCAAGGTTCACCATGAGGTTCGTCGTTTTGCGACAGAGGATGCAGAGATTTTGCTTATCGGTCACCATGGCCATGAAGAGGTTGAGGGAACTGCGGGAGAGGCACCAGACAAGGTCCGTATCGTCGATGGCCTCGAAGGTGCCCGCACCATTCAACCAACACCAGGAAAGAACTTGATCTGGTTATCGCAAACAACATTATCTGTTGATGAAACGATGGAAACCGTTGCGATCCTGAAAGAGCGTTTCCCAGATATTCAAGCGCCACCTAGTGATGACATTTGCTACGCAACACAAAATCGCCAAGAGGCGATCAAGGTGATTGCGCCACAAGCAGATTTAGTAATTGTTGTAGGTTCTCAAAACTCAAGTAACTCAGTGCGCCTTGCAGAGGTTGCACTGGAATATGGTGCCAAGGCATCACATCTGATTGATTACGCTGAAGAGATTCAGGATCACTGGTTTACCGATGTAGAAACAATCGGAGTAACAAGCGGTGCATCTGTTCCAGAGATTTTAGTGAAGGATGTATTAGCAACACTTGCAGAGCATGGATTCCGTGATGTTCAAGAGATTACAGCGGCAGAGGAGTCATTACTTTTTGCTTTGCCACCAGAGCTTCGTAAGGATATGAAGGCGGCGGGGATCGCTTAATCTGCTTGTTGTGCAGCTCTTTTCTTGGAAGGCTTAGCCTTTGCCTTTTCATTGAGGTAGACAAACCAGCCATACAACGCTGAAATAATGAGGAATGGCGCCTCTGATGCAAGGGATGCGATGAAATCAACTCCCACTCGAGAGGGTCTAAAGCCACCCAGCAAAACTATGAAGAAGAGTGCCGAGCCTGCAAAGGCCAAAGGGGGAGTTACAACTGAAACATAGGTTGTACCGGAGCGACCAAAGCGAAGAGATGCAAAGGTTGCCGCACAAATTGCGATACCGGTCAGGATTCCAACACCGGTGCGGATGGTCATCTCAATAAAGACAAAGAAGCCGATAAAGAGAAACTGCAAAACAACGATGCCCTGCTTCTTTAATCCAGGACCCTGAATTTGAATCTTTTGAAGTGTGCTCATCGCTCATCTACCTCTTCTACATCAATGTAATCATCCCCAGTTTCCAGCTCTGCGCTCTTTAGGTCGCGAACCGCACCAGGGGCTTCAGGATACTCAATGGCCAACTTATCTTTATCTCCGGTGACTCCTAGATTATGAATTCTTCGGGCAGGTGCCAAAACAGTCTTTTCCGCTGTTGGTACAAGATCCTCATACGCCTTTGAGGTAGATGAGATCGCCTTTCCAACGGCCACAATCTTTGTATGCAGCAAGGTGATGTTCTTCAAGAAGGTGCTTGCAACCTTTTGAATCTCATCAGCATTTTCCGCCAACTTATTGCGGGTAAAGATGTATCCAATAGTGCGCAACAACGCCATCATCGATGTTGGGGTCGCAATGGTGACACCTAATTTGAAGGCCTTTTCAAGGAACATAGGATCTAGGCGCAAAGCCTCAGATAACAAGGTTTCAAAGGGCACAAAGAGCACAACAAAATCGGGTGATCCTTGAGATTTGTGGTACCCACGCTTTGCGAGCGCTTCTACATGCTTCATTAAATCCTTGGTGTGCTGCTGTAGATACTCATCACGTTGTGATTGATCATCTGTGCCAAAGGCTTCTAGAAAACGCTCAAAGGGAAACTTTGAATCGATAAACAACAATGAACCACCAGGCATGGAAACGGTGATATCTGGAATCCCCGATGAATCAGAGTCTGTTGTTGAGCGCTGTGCTGTGTACTCATGTCCCTCACGAAGACCGGCCGCCTGAAGCAGTAGCTCCAACTGTGCCTCGCCAAACTTTCCGCGGGTCTGTGAATTAGAAAGCGCACCAGCGATCTTCTTGGTCTCATCAAAGATGGACTCAGATGCACGGCGCATTTCTAGAATTGTTGTATTGAGCTTTGCCTCAGCCTCGGTACGTATGCGGTTAGCCTCATTTGATTGCGTACTTAACTTCGCAACCGATTCCTTCACCGCCGCAAGTTCGGAGTTTAAGGCGATAGCACTTTCAGTCTTTGCTCGCTCTGCTGCAAGTTGAGCCTTGTAATCATCGAGTAGGGCTTGATTTCCTGAAGAATCCTTGGATTTGAGGGCTGACAAGAGGTATCCGATCGCAGATCCTGCGAAAAGTCCTATTAATA
>CAZCDF010000113.1:0-2536 GCA_964497665.1 uncultured Candidatus Planktophila sp.
TATGCATGCGCATAGCCATTGCATGAGCCTGTTTCTTCTGACGCAAAGTTGATTCGGTGTAACGGCGAAACTCAGATGCATCAACTTGATCAGCATATGCATTTGGCAGTAAACGCAACAAAACCTCATCTTCTGGAGGTGTGTCATGCACGGTAATACCAACCATGGCGGCAAGTGGGTCTTCGTTATGTTGATCTACCCGTTCTGCCAATAACTCAATGATTTGTTCTGCAAGATTCAGCAATACTTCGCGCTCAGCTTCAGTGAAATTGGCTAAATATGCGTTATCACCATGTCGAAAAAATCCATGTTGAACCTCACTCATATCGCTTGATCACCACGCTGAAGAGTTGCCCACAAACCATATTCATGAAGACGAGCAACATCATGCTCCATCTCTTCGCGGCTTCCGGTAGATACCACCGCTTTACCCTCTGTGTGCACCTTCATCATTAACTCATGTGCTTTTTCTTTGCTGTAACCAAAGAGCTCCATCAACACATATGTTACGTAGGTCATTAAATTGACTGGATCATCCCAAACAATTGTTACCCAAGGAATGTCACCACTGAAAATAGCTTTTAGCTCTTCATCGAGCTTCTCATTAACATCACTCTTGCTTTTTACTTTTGGCATAATTAACGAATCACAATTGCGAACTGCTCAGAGACGATATCGCCCACTATCTGAACTCGCATTGTTACAACTCCTCGTTTTGTTTCGACCGCAGTGAGGGTAAATAAGCCATTGGCATCAGATGGCACTGCAGTACCTACATTTTGCCACTTGCCATTAACATTTTTCTGCAATTGTGCTGTCTTTCCAGGCATAGGTGGCAATAGCTGAGCCTTGATAACTATTGGTGAGCCCTTAGATACAGAAACTGGACGATCTAACTGCACACTGCTCTTTACCGTGATTTTTGCTTCTTGCGAAATAGATTCGGCTTGTTCCCATGTTCCAACCGTTGTTAGGCGCAAGGATGCAGCACCACCCAATGTCATTGGAGTAGATATCGTTCCATCCACAGCTGTAATCAGTTCGGTAACCTTGCTCCACGTGCTTTCATTTGCGCGCTTAATCTCTAGTGACACTGGGACTCCTGCAACTGGAGTTTTATCCTTGAGTGTGAGCAATCCTTTAACCGTAAACAATCCTGCATAGTTAATAGTGTTTTGAGGAGCGCCTTCAATGCTCAATGTACTCACAACAGGATCTGGCGCTATTGATAGAGCGGCTTTGCGTAGCTCTGCAGTTGCCGCAGGAGACTCCATCGCAAGGGTCCACAGTGCAGCACCACCTAGTCGATACTTAGCAACAAGTGCCATGCGCTCTGCATAACTACGATCATTCTGATACCAAACAGTTCGATTTACTTTGCATTCTGTTGATGCACCTGTTGCTGATAAGCCGTTATAAGTTTGTGTGTATGAGTAAGTGGCTTCGCTAAACTTTTCATCAAAGATAGGGGTTGCTTTGTCGATAGCTGCCTTAGTCTCGGCATAACTCGTCTTAAATGTTGCAGCTTTTGCTCCACCCTTTAAACCTGGTGGTGCATTGACTGGACACTTTCCTTGAACAGATGTGATCCAGTCTCGACCATATCCAGGAAATCCGATGTATACCTTTGATGGAGACATGATGCTTACTGCATATTTCAATGTCTTTTCAGTCCATGAGATTGGACCAATTGGTCCTGGCTTAGCAACGGAATAGTCATAAGTCATGATTCGTAAACGATCAATGCTGCTTGCTACATCAGCCCACGCATAGACAAAGTAACCCTTTTGCTTCTCTTTTGGGTCATACACATAAGGGGTTGAAATAGAGAGCAATTTGTTGTGAGAACGTAAAGCAACGCTGAGCTCCTTTACTAAAGCGACCCAACGTGGCGCCGTTTTAGTCCAGGTGGAGTTTCCATCGACGAAGGCAAAGCCTTCATAATCTAAATCAATGCCATCAAAGTTATTGTTGAGAACTAAGTCAACGATGGTTTTCACAATAGTTGATCGCGTAGTTGGGTTTGCAAGGTAGTTAGAAAGCTCTAACTTTCCCGTGCCATCGGTCATAGTAGGAATTACCTGCAATCCGGCACGACGTATTAAGCAGACAGTATCTGCCATAGGCCAAGATGGATTTCCTGTTACATAATCATTGCGAATTACCGTCGGCGATTTAATCGAAAACCAAAAGGGCATTACCTCTTTCATTAAATCTTTATTTGTAAATAGGTAAGAGGATTCAATCGCTTGATTTTCCGCGGGACCATATTGGGATGCATCACATACCGCAGGCTTTCCCGGAACAGTGGGCTGCGCAGATGGAAGTTTGCGAACCAAAGGCATAATGGTTCGCACCGAGTAATAAGGAAGCCATCCAGTTACAACTTTGCGAGGGGGCTTACCCTCTGCCGAAGCTGTTTGTGCGGTGATGAAAGTCGTCAGTGTTGCGATTGTGACCAGAGAAAGAACGAAGGCGATAATGCGCTTCATAATTACTTTTCTTCGGGATCTGGCTTCAACCCTGCGTGAATCTC
>CAZCDF010000114.1:0-2486 GCA_964497665.1 uncultured Candidatus Planktophila sp.
TCAGTCATGCGCTTTGATGAGTACATAACATCTTGCTCTTCAGCTGTTTGAGCCAATACATCGATCTCATCGGCTTCAGCTTTGATGATTGCAAGTGATTCAGCAGTGCGCTCATCTGTAACGGGTATCAAAGAAGCTTCACGACGAAGGTTGGCTGCAGTGCCTTTGAGACGACTAGAGGCCTCTTTAACCTTGCCGCTGAGTAGCTCATCTACTGCCAGCGACTTTGCAGTTTGGGCTTCCAAGATCAATCGCTCGGCACGAACGATTGGGTCAGAGATACGACCTGCTGCGACATCACCAGGTACAACATTGACGTTGACCGGCATTGATACAGAGATTTCTTGACGCTGTGCAAGATCTAAGTATTCGATAGTGATGTCAGCGATTGTGCATAGACCAAGTGCTGCGATACCCGGAACATCGAGGTCGATTACAAAGCGACGGTTTTCCCCACTGTATAGATCTCCAAGCTGTACAACAAATGTTTCGCCATCTTTCCAATATGGAAGACGTTGAACAATTTCGATGACTGGCACACCTGACATTGCAGGTGTTGGAGTAATGCGAAGAACAGCGTTAACGATTGTCTTGTCGAGCAGGTCATCAACTTCTGCTGCGATTGCACCGACCGCTTCATCGATGGAACCGGCGAAGCGGTGTGCTCCCCCGCCGCCTTGAGCGAGCGCTTCAAGAATGGTTTCGTCGTAGCCGTTACCTAATCCGATAGTCGATGTTGTTACCTTGCCGGTAGCTGACTTAGTTGAGACCTCGCTAAAGAACTTTGGATCTTTTTCGCCAGCATTTGCATGACCATCAGAGATAAGCAGCAGAGTTGAACCACCAGCAGCTTGGACCCTTGTTAATTCACGCAATCCCATGAGGTATCCCGCTGAGATATCTGTAGATCCCCCAGTTTGTAGATCGCGGATTGCTTTACGAAGTGAAGGCATGTGGTGATCAGCCATGGTGCGGGTTGGAACTATTACAAGTGCTGTGTCATCAAATGCGACAAGGCCAAATGCATCTTGAGGAGCAAGGCGATCTACAAGCTTGAGGAGTGAGCCCTTTGCAGCATCTAATGGCTGACCCTGCATTGACCCTGAGCGATCAAGAACAACTTGAACAGCTTGGCCTGGGCGGGTGCTCTGAGCAGGGTTTGCGGGAGCGGTTAGGTCGAGCATGAGCGTGACCTTGTCGGCTGCTTCCAGAGCAACCATATCTACATCGAGAAGGGCTTTTACATTCATATAAATCTCCAATTTTTGGGAAGGCAAAATAAAGGTGTTGTTGAAGTGGGTGCCGAACAAAAGGGCAGCTGTCGGGTTAGCCCGACAGAGGATGTGATGAGTTTTTACAGGTTATTCAGTAGGACCTGGTTTGGCGGCCCTGCGTGTAGCGGGCTAGCCGGTTATCTGAGCGGTTGAGCGTGGGGAAATGCGTGTGTTAAACATTTTTACCCCCTTAGTTTCTGTGATGACACAATTATAGCACATCACTTTTTAAAAATAAAATTGAAACGGATTGAGCTACTAGTTTGCTGCCTGGATGTACTCGCCGTCTTGGAATAAGCGACCAGATTTAAGTCCAAATGACAGGGCCATGTCTAGGCGTTGATTTGTTGCAGCCGAAACTTTAGTGACACCAAACAAGCGCGAGACTTCTTTATTCAGTTGTTCTGGACGTACACCGTGCGCTGCACTGCAAATTGCTTTCATTGCATTTGAAATTTCACATATTGAAATATCTTGAATATGACGTGCTGAATATTCTGTGCCGCGGCGCCAGGTAGTGAATGTTTTTACTGTCTGTCCCTGTGGAAAAATAAATCCCTCCTGATCACGCTCTTGTCCTGGCAAGGGAACCTGATTTATTGCGCTTACTCGGGTCGCAACAACACGTTCCAAACCAAAGCAGCCGCCCACAAATTTGGCGAATCGCTCAGGGCTAATTGGACCTTCTTCGGCGGTTAGTTGAGCGGCAATATCACTGATTGCCTTTCTAACCCCGGAGTCGTACAAATAATCAAGATACTTCTTGTCCGCAATGTAGGTTGGATACATCGGAGTCCACTCTTCAACCTCTTGCAACAAGCGATCGATAGGGTTTTCGCCATCTTCAACCTCATCTGAATTTAGTGTGGTGAAGATGGGTCCTAATTCAGTTTTTTTTTGAGCCTTTTTGACTGGCTTGGCACCTGATTTCAGTACATTCTCAACAACATCTTTGATGCGCTGAACCTCATCGGCAGGATTGCGAAGCCAGGAAGCGAGCCAAATACGTTCAATCGCCGGCCATCCCATTCGATCACGAAGTAAAGAGACAGATAGACAGTCTCTATCTGAAACTGTCTCACGTGAGTTCCAGCGGGGACCATCTAACAGAATTCCAAGAACCGCCTTGGTGCTGTCCTTCGGATCGTAAATTGCAATGTCCACCTTGAAGTCGCTGAGTCCAACCTCTTCGACCGCATTGAGTCCAGCTTC
>CAZCDF010000115.1:0-2458 GCA_964497665.1 uncultured Candidatus Planktophila sp.
GTCAGGTCAAACTACTAAGACAAGTGGCGGAACCTACCGTTGCGCAAAGAATCCACTAGTTTCCAGCACCAAGTTGACCTGGCTATCTCTGGATTGCTTAACAGCGGCAAATGATGCGGTGAAGGCGCAACGTGCTGCGGTAAAAACCAACGCTGATTTCAAGGCCCAGTTGCCTGTAATTGAACTTGGGATCACAACTGAAACTGCAAATAAGGCAGAGATTCAAGCCAAACTAGATGAAGCGACAAAGCGTCAGGTTGCAGCCCAAGCTAAGTTAGCTGCTGCCACAACCGATGCTGATAAAAAGATTTTGACAACCGCAGTTGGCTCATGGACATCAGCGGTACGTGCCTACGGAAGCAAGATTCGTAACATCGACATCACACTTCGTAAGTTAGAGGCAGCTAAGCTTGCAGCCACCAATAAGCCAGCAGAGCTTGCAGCAAATATTGCAGACACTCGCGCAAGTGCACAATTAATCTGTACTAAGGGCTTCTAACTCAAACCGCATTAGTAAAAACCCCGCTGCCTTTCAGGTGGCGGGGTTTTTTATCTATGGGAACCCCTATCCCTAAACTCTGAATATGTTCCTACGCTTTAAGCATGCGTGCTGTGCGGTTCATAGCCCCTATTCTCTTTGCGGTGCAGCTTGCTCTGCATAAAAGTTTTGCAGGAATCTGGAGCGACCTCTTCCTCTTTAACAGCATCGCTATTGCAACACTTGCCTCCGTTCTAGCTGCACCAAGAATCAACACCAAGTGGGCGCAACCTATGACCGCACTTGCGATCGGAAGTTGGAGCCTCGGCTCCATCATGGCCACCGCTAGTTCTTACATTGATTCCTGGCCCGCATTGGGCCAAGTATCTGATGCCATGTACCTGCTCTTCTATCCCCTAGCTCTACTTGGATTTCAACTACTCATCTCGATTCAACAAAGGCTCACTGTTCTTGAGGTTGTAGATGCATCAATTGTTGGCTTGGGTTTGAGCACCTTGGGGGCTGCCTTTGCCCTTCACCCGGTACTTCCCCACTTTGATGGTGATCTCCAGCAATCATTTTTAGCCATCATTTACCCAGTTGCTGACTTGGTGTTGTTTTGTTCCATTATTGCCACAGCGGTGATGCAGGGCTTCTCTCTACGAGGATTACTTCTATCTCTTGGAGTTTTCTTGTATGCAGCAACCGATCTTTTCTTTCTCTGGCAAAATCTCAATTTGAGTTACGAATTTGGCTCACTAGTTGATCATGGCTGGCTCTTAGCTTTCATTGTTATCGCAGAAAGTTGCTGGCACCCTGCGACAGATAACAAGAACAGGGGTGGGGTAAGTCCGGTGCTGATAACAATCTCTGTTTTCTTAAGCGCTACCTTGTTAGCACTCCTTGCTATCGCTCCAGATAGCTTTCCACTTTTTATTGTGCTCCCAGCAATTGGCACCTTGGCTTTAGCTTTTGTGAGAATGAGTATCGCGCTCCATCAGGCCCGCAGTATTGGGCATGAAAGAATCTTGGCCAGAACCGATGAGTTAACGATGCTGCCAAATCGCAGAAGATTCATCTCAGAGATTCCAAACTTTGCTTCACGAAAAGGCTCATTGATGCTCTTGGATCTCGATGGATTTAAGCCGGTTAATGACTCTTACGGACATGAGGTGGGAGACAAGGTTTTACAGCAGGTAGCGCAGAGATTTTCCAGGGTCTTGCCCAGCAACGCACTGCTTGCTCGTCTAGGTGGAGATGAGTTTGGAATTCTGATCGATGGTTCACAAGAGGCGGTGATGGAGATCGCCTTAGCAATTCGCGGCACTCTGTCTTATCCATTTGTTATCGATGGCCACCAAATAAGTATCGGAGTAAGTATTGGAATTGCAGATAATGATGGTGGCGATGATTTATTACTACGTGCTGATAATGCGATGTATAACGCTAAGCGCCAGGCATTGGGGGTTTGTCAGCTTTGATCTCTTGTAGTCGAGCTAAGGCTTCATTTCGTTCTACAGCATGATCAACAATTCTTTCCGGGTAACCCTTACTATAACCATCGAGGAATAACCATGGCTCATGAATCTCTGCTGCAGATAAGTGGGCAAGCTCTGGCACGTACTTTCGAATGTAATCGCCATTTTCATCAAAGCGACGGCCTTGCTCAATGGGGTTGAAAACACGGTAATACGGAGAGGCATCTGTTCCTGTTCCAGCTGTCCACTGCCACCCGTGTGCATTGGAGGCGACATCGTAATCAACTAGGTGTTCTGCAAAGAAGCGTTCTCCAATTTGCCATTCTAAATGTAGATCTTTAACTAAGAATGAGGCAACAACCATTCGTGTTCGGTTGTGCATCCATCCTTCAAGTACAAGTTGTCGCATCGCAGCATCCACAAATGGGTAACCCGTCTTGCCCTCACACCATGCTTTAAATTGCGCACCAGGTTTGTCATAACGCATCTGTGCAAACTTTGG
>CAZCDF010000116.1:0-2427 GCA_964497665.1 uncultured Candidatus Planktophila sp.
GCATCGTCGGCGATGTCATGGGTAATTACCACCCACACGGTGACACCGCGATCTACGACTCCGTAGTCCGTTTAGCTCAACATTGGTCCCTTCGCTATTTACTCATCGATGGAAATGGAAACTTCGGCTCTCCTGGAAATGATCCAGCGGCAGCGATGCGTTATACAGAGGCTCGTTTATCTCCGATCGCTATGGAGATGATGCGCGATATTGATGAGGACACCGTCAATTTCATCCCAAACTACGATGGTCGTTCACAGGAACCAACAGTTCTTCCAAGTCGTTTACCAAACCTCTTAGTTAATGGCTCTGCAGGTATCGCAGTTGGTATGGCGACAAATATTCCGCCTCACAACCTGCGCGAGATTGGTGAAGCGGTTATTTTCTCTCTGGAAAACCCAGAGATGAAGCAGGATGAACTACTTAATCAATTAATCAAGATTGTTAAAGGCCCCGATTTTCCTACCAAGGGTTTAATTGTTGGTCGCACCGGTATTGAAGAGGCGTACCGCACTGGCCGTGGATCAATCACAATGCGTGCAGTTGTTCAAGTTGAGGAAATCAATAAGCGCACCTGCTTAGTTATTAGCGAACTTCCATACCAAGTTAACCCCGACAACCTGGCACTGAAGATCGCAGAGCTTGTTAAGGATGGAAAGATCAAGGGAATCGCAGATGTTCGCGATGAAGGAAATGAGCGTTTAGGTCAACGTTTAGTAATTGTCTTGCAGCAATCTGCAATTCCAAAGGTTGTTCTCAATAACTTGTACAAGCAAACACAATTACAGGACACATTTGGCGCCAACATGTTGGCACTTGTTGATGGTGTTCCTCGAACCCTGCGCCTTGATGAGTTTATTCGTTACTACATTGAACACCAGGTCGAAGTCATTGTTCGCCGCACCAAATACCGTTTAGCGGAAAAGGAAAAACGCGCACATATCTTGCAGGGTTACCTCAAAGCCCTTGATGCCCTTGATGCGGTTATCGCCTTAATTCGCGCATCAACTACACCTGAAGAGGCACGTACAGGTTTGATGAAGTTGTTATCTGTTGATGAGATCCAAGCAAATGCTATTTTGGATATGCAACTACGCCGTATTGCAGCGTTGGAGCGTCAGAAGATTAATGATGAGTATGACGGCTTAATGGCTGACATAGTTGAGTTAAATAAGATCCTAGTAAGCCCAGAAAAACAACGAGAAATCGTGAAGACAGAGCTTGCTGATTTGGTTGCAAAGTATGGTGATGAGCGCCGCACACAGATTATTGCAAGCGAGGGTGATTTCAGCGCCGAAGATTTAATTCCAGATCAAGATGTAGTTGTAACTATCACCCGTGGCGGTTACTCAAAGCGCACCATGGCAGATCTCTATCGATCACAGCGCCGTGGTGGCCGCGGGGTTAAGGGCGCCGCCCTCAAAGAAGATGATGTTGTAGATCATTTCTTTGTCGCATCTACTCATGATTGGTTGTTGTTCTTCACAAATCAAGGCCGCGTGTACCGCGCAAAGGTGCATGAATTACCAGATGCAGGCCGCGATGCTCGCGGACAACATGTTGCAAACCTCATGGCATTTAAGCCCGATGAAAAAATTGCAGAAGTTTTGTCATTAAAGGATTACACAATCTCTCCATACCTAGTTCTTGCAACTCGTAATGGTTTAGTCAAGAAGACACCACTTGCAGAATACGACTCACCACGTACTGGTGGATTAATCGCAATAACATTAAAACCAGGAGATGAGGTTGTATCAGCTTCCCTTATTAATACCGATGATGAACTTCTTTTAGTGTCAACCAAGGGAATGTCATTACGTTTTACCGCAGATGATGAATCACTTCGTTCAATGGGACGTTCAACAAGTGGTGTTATCGGAATGAAGTTCCGCACCGGCGATGATCTCTTAACAATGGCACGCGTCAATGCAGAGCTTGCAAAGGATTCATTTGTATTCACCGCTACTAATGGTGGTTATGGAAAGAAAACCCCAATAGATGAGTACCGATTGCAGGGTCGTGGCGGAATTGGAATTAAAGCCGCCAAGATCGATGAGAATTCACGTGGCTCCCTTGTTAGCGCATTGGTGCTACGTGATGAGGATGAGATCCTTGCGATCACTTCCGCGGGAACTGTCATGAGAACCCCTGCAGCTGAGGTCCGTCAGACCGGGCGCGACAGTATGGGTGTGCGCTTGGTCAATCTGGATGAAGGTGTGAGCCTGTTATCGGTGACCAAGAATGGCGAAGATGAGATTTCCGCGAAAAGTTAGTATGGTTCGCATCCTGAGTTAGAAGGCAATTGACCCCCGTTTTGGGAGTTAGTGAAGTTCAAGGTAATCTTGCGCTTCTGCAATCAAGAGCAATCTTGTTGCGGGCCCATAGCTCAGCCTGGTTAGAGCGCTTCCCTGATAAGGAAGAGGTCGG
>CAZCDF010000117.1:0-2415 GCA_964497665.1 uncultured Candidatus Planktophila sp.
AAGGTGTCGATACCTGCTGGAAGTTCAGGCACGATTGAACTTGGAGGAACAAGAACACCTGAAACATGTTGGTAAGCGATCGACACTGGTGTCTCACCAGTAAATGGAGGCTTACCGGTCAAGATTTCATACAACAAACACCCAGTTGAGTAGATATCACTGCGCAGATCTGCGACCTCACCCAATGCTTGTTCAGGAGATAAGTATTGCGCGGTTCCGACAACATTCCAGGTGCTTGTAAGGGTTGCACCTAAATCGGCAAGTGCGCGAGCGATACCAAAATCCATCACCTTCACATCACCGTTATCTGTAATCATGATATTTGCAGGTTTAATATCACGGTGAACAATTCCACTTTGATGTGAATACTCAAGCGCAGCGAGAATTCCTTCGCCAATTTCTAGGGCACGCTTAAGTGGAACACGATCTCCCTTATGAATTAATTCGCGGAGGGTGTGACCTGAAATCAACTCCATAACAATGTAGGGCGCTGGTTCTTCTCCCGAATCGTAAACAGCAACAATTCCAGGATGATTTAAGGCAGCAGCGGCTAACGCCTCTTTCCGAAAGCGTGCAACAAATGATGGATCTCGAGCTAAATCACTTCTTAAAACCTTTACCGCAACCTGACGTGCAAGGCGTGTGTCTTCTGCGATGTAAACATCAGCCATTCCACCCGTGCCGATCATCTCGCCCAGTTTGTAGCGGTCACCAAGGAGCGAATTAATCATGAGCTGCTCCTAACAGTGAGGTTGGTGTAGTTGCCGAATCAGAAATATCTGCGATAAGTACAGTGACATTATCAGGGGCACCATTGACATATGTCGCATCGATTAAGAATTTAACCGCGGCATCTTTATCAGATTTCTTTAAGCCAACCTTTATCTCTTTCTCCGTTAAAACACCTGACAAGCCATCAGAACAGAGCAGGTAACGATCTCCCTTTTTAACTTCATACATCTGTAAAACAGGGGTGACATCTCCATCGCCACGTAGCGCCTGTGTCAACATAGAACGCTGTGGGTGATCAATCGCCTCTGACTCTGAAATAGCACCTTGATCTAAAAGCTCTTGAATAACTGTGTGGTCATTGCTTAGTTGTTCCAAGGTATTGCCACGCAACCGATAGCAGCGTGAGTCTCCAACATGGAGCAGCGAGATGAACTTATCTCGAATTAATAAAGCGGTAAGGGTGGTTCCCATTCCTCGCTTTTCAATCTCTTCCTCGGTTACCGTTGATATCTCTGAATCAATACTGTGCAGGGAGTGCATCAAAAGATCTTCAACAGAGTCCTCATCGATTTCGGATGAGATTAAGGTTGGAGTTAATGCTTGCAGAACCTCAACTGCAATACGTGATGCAACCTCTCCAGCAGCGTGCCCACCCATGCCATCTGCAACTGCGATTAATTGAGGGGAAACAAATCCTGAGTCCTCATTGCCTTGACGTACTAATCCAATAGCTGAGCGCGCAGCCGTTTCAAAGAAGTGTGCGCTCATAGTTCTAAGAGTATCGGTGTAACCTTCAAAGGTGAAGATTTACGCCCACCGCGGATCCTCGATACACCACCCAGAGTTAACTATGGCTGCTTACATAGCCGCTATTGAAGATGGGGCCGATGGCTTTGAATGCGATGTGCGGATAACCAAGGACAATCAATTGGTGTTATGGCATGACGCAGATATGGAGAGAATTTGTGGCCATTCTGCACGTATAGCTGACACAACACTTTCTGAGATTAAAGATGTGTATCCAGAGGCAATCACATTAGAGGATCTTTTAATTCTGGCGCGGGATAACAAGAAAGATTTAGCGATTGAAACCAAACACCCCGTGCCTACTGGAAGTGAGGTGGAGAAAAAAGTTTTAGAACTTTTAAATCAAGAAAAAGCATTTGCAGATACCTACATCATGTCTTTCTCTTGGCTTGCATTGGAAAAGGTGCGTTTGATTTCACCGCAACAAAAAACCGTTGCCTTATTAAACAAGCGCTTTAATGGATTGATGCGTCGCTTTACCTCTGCGGGTGCAATTGGTCCGAGTATTTCAACTCTTCGCGAGAGGCCTGAATTATCGCGAGATGAGCGCAATCTCTTTGTGTGGACCGTGGATGATGCTCACGATATGCGCTTTTGTGCCGACAGAGGTGTGGATGTACTGATTACAAATACCCCGTCATATGCAAGGTCGGTGCTCGGGTATCATTAGCAAGTGAGTACATACGCCTATCTCGGTCCCAAGGGAACATTTACAGAGGCGGCTCTTAAAAAGATCACTTCCTCAAATGATCGCCTTATGCCTTATGCAAATGTCACCGCTGCTTTAGATGCGGTCCGCTTGGGTAAAGCCCACTTCGCATTAGTTCCTATTGAAAACTCAGTCGAAGGTGTTGTCGCTCGCACACTTGATGAGCT
>CAZCDF010000118.1:0-2406 GCA_964497665.1 uncultured Candidatus Planktophila sp.
ATGAAGCTCTTGGAATCTGCATGCATCGCCTTTGCGCGTTCACGGCTAAATGCACCGAGCGCTGCAATATCGCGTGGACCTAAGTTAATGCGAGGTCCAGTCAAATGCCTCATCAACGCTGAGCCCGCATCGGGGTCTGTAATAATTCTCATCAAGGTAACAACATCTGCAACCTCTGGGATATGAATCAAACCGCCGATACCAATTACTTCAACAGGCAAACCTTGCTCGCGTAAAGCGTTTTCAATTGAGGCGATCTGACTGCGTTTGCGAACTAAGACTGCAAAGGATTTACCTTCTGCAGGATTCCATAACGCCTTGAAGTACTCAGCGATCGCTTGGGATTCGGTTTCAACGGTTTCATAAACTCCGTAGGCAAGTTCGCCTGCACCTGCACCATCTCGTGCTTCAAGTTCTACAACCTGTTGACCACCTGCAGCTTTGATCTCGGCGCTAATAGTGTTTGCTGCCGCCAAGATGATTGTGTCATTACGGAAGGTTGTTGGAAGTGAGAACTGTTCAGTTCCGGTTTGTCCCGCAGCCTTTGGAAAGTACTTATGGAAGGAGGCCATGGTGCCGGCAGATGCTCCACGCCAGGTATAAATAGCCTGCGACGGGTCTCCCACAGCCATTACAGGGTGACCGGTTTCTGCCACAAAGTTGCCATACAAGGCAGACAACATCCGTACCTGAGACTGCGAAGTATCTTGATACTCATCTAGAAGAACGACCTTGTACTTACCGCGCTCTAAGGTGCCGACATCTTCAAAGTTCTGCGCGATATCTGCCGCAAGTGACATCTGATCATCAAATGACAACTCGCCTGCAGCTTTCCGACGTTCCATAAAGGCTTCAACCATCGGCAACAAGGAATTGCGTTGACGCATCGCACGAGCAACTGCGCGGGTATCTTCATTGGTGCTGCCAGCAAGCAGCTGCAACTTTTCCAACATCTCGTTGCCGATCGCTTCAATATCTGAAGCTTCAACTTGGTGTTCTAGCATTAACTTTGAAAGTCCAAGCAAATCCTTGATGACGGTACTAACCGCGCTGTCATTGCGATAGGAATCATCAGACCAGTTACGCACCACATCAGATGCGATCTGCCAAATAGCTGCCTCGCCTAATGGTTCAGCATCGGCATCAATTCCGTAGCGGATTGCATGTTCGCTTAGTAACTTGCCAGCATAGGAATGGTAGGTGGTCACCGCGGTGCTGGTTGAGGTGATGTGTTTGAACTCTGGTAATTGCGACAATTGACGCAAACGCTTGCGGATACGAACTGATAGTTCACCAGCTGCTTTACGGGTAAAGGTAAGACCCAAGATTTGATCAGGTGTAGCAAAGCCGTTGGCAACTAAA
This sequence comes from uncultured Candidatus Planktophila sp., assembly GCA_964497665.1. Lineage (GTDB taxonomy): Bacteria > Actinomycetota > Actinomycetes > Nanopelagicales > Nanopelagicaceae > Planktophila. Next base: position 1,363 of record CAZCDF010000118.1, read on the forward strand.
TACAGAACACGGTTGCTCATAGTTTCAGTTTTGCCAGAACCGGCACCTGCAATAACAACAGCGGGTTCTAAACCGCTGCTGATGATCGCTGATTGATGCTTAGTAATTGGTTTGATCTGTGAACCAAACTTGGCCTGAAGCTTGGCGATGATCTCTTCCGGTGTGTATTTTGGCTGGATTGATTCAGTACTCCCAATTAATGTCATTGCTCAATCACCGCCCGGCCATCACTTTGAACAGGGCAGGATTTCCTTACGGGGCAGCCTTTACAGCGCTTATTAACGGTGGCAAAGAAGGTTGCAGCTCCCATGCCCTCGCCAATAGTTTCGATTGTTTGCTTAGTCTCTTCCAGATCGATCGCATACTGCTGGCGAATTGATGCGCCTGCGCTACTTGTACCTAGATACACAAGTTCAGCCCCTGCACTCTTATCGCCATCGGTAAATCCACCCTCATGTACACCCAACTGATAACTAGCAAGTTGCAGATTCTTCTTGGCATCCTCTTTGCTAATTGCGGTGCTACCGGTTTTGAAGTCAATGATGAACAGTGATCCATCTGCTTCAACCTCAAGACGGTCTACGGTTCCAATAATGCGCGCACGACCGAGCTTTACATCAAAACGGAGTTCAGCACCCTTCACCTCGCGTGTTGTTTCCTTGTGGTACTCCACAAACTTTTCAAGCATGGTGACCGCAGATTCAAGATGTGAAGCGCTGACCCAACCACTATCTGGATCAATCAACTTCCAAGATCTCTTTAAGGAATCAATCAACTGTTCGCGGGTTGTGCCTGGCTCTTGCACCATCTTTGCTGCAAAGGCGTGAATTGCAGAACCCAATACCTGTGCGGTGCTGTCACCATCTGTTCCACCATTGTTTTGAAGGAACCATTTGACTCCACATTCGACAAAACTTTCTGCACCTGATGGAGAAACGATTACCTCTTTGTCTGGATCAATAACTGGTGCATCGGTACTGAGCGGAACTGAACCAATCCAACTGTCAGGGTTTGCTAGGTAAATTCCTTCGGCGCTCATCGCCT
>CAZCDF010000119.1:0-2393 GCA_964497665.1 uncultured Candidatus Planktophila sp.
GCGGTGCAGACTGCGTATTGTGCCATAGCCACGCTCAGAACCGTAAATCGGCCTTTGCTGAGCAGGGCTTACTCAGGGATGTGAGCGTTGAGCGCCTCATAGAGGTGAGCTCCCGCGGCAACGGTGAGATTGAGCCCATGCCAGGCTCTGGTGGTCACAACCGCCCCCGCCTCACGGGCTACTAGCTCAGCGGCAGCTAAATCCCATTCATGTAACCCAGTTTCAAAGTAGCCATCAACAAGACCGGTGGCTACATGGCAAATATCGGCAGCGGCAGATCCAATACGCCGTAAATCCCTGATCTGCGGAAGTAAGGCGTTAACAATCTTTAACTGTTCAACACGATCTCGCACATCATATGCAAAACCAGATGAGATCAAGGCACGGTTAAGTTCGACTGGATTATTGCAGGCAATCTTTACATCATTGAGGAATGCTCCCCCACCTTTGCTTGCATGCCATGTTGAGTTAACAGTTGGTGAGTGAACAACTCCGACCAAAGTTCCATTCTCATCTTTTGCAGCGATGCTAATCGCCCAACCCGGTAATCCATAAAAGTAATTAACTGTGCCATCAACTGGGTCGATAACCCATGTCACCCCACTCTTACTTGGGCGAGATGTTCCTTCTTCTCCAATAATTCCATCATCGGGACGTGCCGCCAAAATACTTTTGACTATCAGTTTTTCACTTGCTAAATCCATCTGTGTGGCAATATCTATTGCAGTCGACTTAACTGTGAGATCCCAGGATGCGGGGCGATTAACCAATAAATCACCAGCCTCGCGTGCAATTTTTAGCGCAAGTTCAAGCAGCTGCTTGATATCTGTCATTACGCCAGTCTAATGGCGAGATAGACTCTTGCCTATGTTCTCAGGGTACTTAACACTTTTTAGAACCCCTGGAGCGCTGAGATTTTCAATTCCTGGCCTCATCGCACGCATGCCAATTTCAATGGATTCACTTGCTCTTATTTTCATAGTTGTCGCTGTCAGTGATTCATATGCAATTGCAGGAGCATTAAGTGCAACAGCATCGGTAGTTATGGCTTTGGCAACTCCTCATTGGTCTCGGGTTGCCGACCGAATCGGACAAAGTGCCATGTTGGTCAGGGTTATTCCAGTCAAGGTTATTGCCTTTTGTGCCTTTACAGTTTTAGTTCTCAATGAAACACCAGTGTGGACCTGGTTTCTCTCAATTATTGTTGCTGAAGCTTTTTCAGTTAATACTGGCGGCTTAGTTCGCCGTCGTTGGTTACATGTTTTAAGCCCAGATAAGACAACTACCGCTGAGGATGAGCAGGATCGTCACATCGTAAACACCGCTTACTCCTTTGAAGCATTGATGGATGAGGTTGTATTTATTCTGGGTCCAATCATTGTGACCGCTTGTGCCACAACAATCGCACCTGCTGCAGGAATTATCTCGGGCATAATCTTTGTAGCTATTGGCTTTCCGCTATTTATTTCTGCCAAAACAACGGAGCCACCTGCAACACCTAAACGACATGTCGATCCACACCCTGCCGTCATAAGAAACAAGCGAGTTCAGGCGGTTGTATTGCCAACAACATTGTTAGGTGGCTTCTTTGGCTCAATTGCGATCGTGACCGTTGCCTTTGCAGAAACTCGAGGACAGGCGGATCAATCAGGAATTTTATTAGCTATCTGGGCAGCTGGCAGCGCAGTTGCGGCGATCGCTAATGGAGTTATCAAGTGGAAGATAACAAGCGCTGCTCGATTCTTGCTTTTTCTGTTCGCTCTCACCTTGCTTTCAATTCCGATGCTGTTTGTGCATTCAATTCCATGGCTTGCCGTAGCGCTTTTCTTTAATGGTTTTGCGATTGCTCCACTGGTAATCAACGCCTACGGAGTTGCAGAAGGTGCAGTTCCACCAGATCAAATTACTGAAACGTTGACCTGGGTCGTTGCAGGAATGCCTATGGGCGGTGCACTAGCTAGCGCTCTATCTGGCCAGATCATCGACAGATTTGGTGCAGACATCGCATATTGGGTTCCCCTGGGATTCATGATTGCGGCATGCGTAGCCACACTTCCGTATTTCCAGACTTATAAGGGGCTTATCGGCTACCCTCGTGCTCGTGACTGAGCTACGACTTAACGGCAAGACCGAAGATGGTCTCTACCTTTCTTTGCATGACAATGATGGAAAGGAATTTACTGTTCGAGTTTCTGACACATTGCGTGCAACAGTAAATCAGCAACGCCTCATGGCGGTTCCATCAAATGATGAACCAAGTATTTCAATCAAAGAGATTCAGCGACTTCTACGTGCAGGGCAGACCGCAGAACAAATTGCTCGCGAAAATGACACCACCATTGAAAAGGTTGAACGTTTCGCCGGACCTATTCTCTCTGAACGTATTTACATTA
>CAZCDF010000120.1:0-210 GCA_964497665.1 uncultured Candidatus Planktophila sp.
CCTCCCCCGCCAACAACTTCGATGCGGTGTAGCGGTGGAATCGCTGCAAATACGCGGCCTGAATCAATCAGTGGGCGCATGTAGCGATACATAAGAGTCAAAAGCAAGCAACGAATGTGCGCACCATCGACGTCAGCATCTGACATCAAGATGATGCGGCCGTAGCGAGCATCATCTAATTCAAAGGACTTTCCAGAACCCGCACCGATT
>CAZCDF010000120.1:220-2274 GCA_964497665.1 uncultured Candidatus Planktophila sp.
TAACGCTGAATAGGCTCCTTCCAGCGCTTGCCCTCCTTCTTAAGCTCTGCCGTTACCTTCTTCATCTCATCATCGCTGTAGGTGTAGATGTAATTGCCCTTTTTACCTCCCCCGCCAACAACTTCGATGCGGTGTAGCGGTGGAATCGCTGCGAATACGCGGCCTGAATCAATCAGTGGACGCATGTAGCGGTACATCAGGGTGAGAAGCAAGCAACGAATGTGCGCACCATCAACATCAGCATCTGACATCAAGATAATGCGACCATAACGAGCCTCATCTAATTCAAAGGATTTTCCGGAGCCTGCACCAATTACCTGAATAATCGATCCGCACTCTTTATCTTCAAGCATCTGTGACAGTGATGCCTTTTGTACATTCAAAATCTTTCCGCGAATCGGCAAGATCGCTTGGAACTCGCTATTACGGGCGGCTTTGGTAGTTCCAAGTGCTGAGTCACCTTCTACGATAAACAGCTCGGTACGAGTTACATCCTCTGAGCGGCAATCTGAGAGCTTTGTCGGAAGCGATGATGACTCAAGTGCGTTCTTACGACGTTGCAGATCCTTGTGGGCACGAGCGCTAATACGTGTTCGAGATGCCGCAGCAATCTTTTCAAGAACAAGGCGACCATTAGCCTTATCGATGCGCTTTGAAGTATTGAAGTACTCCTTCATCTTGTCGGCGACGACCGCAGAAACAATTCGAGTTGCAGCTGCTGTTCCGAGCACCTCCTTAGTCTGTCCTTCAAACTGTGGCTCAGACATACGGACAGTTACAACAGCTGTTAATCCTTCGAGCACATCATCCTTGATGACATCTGCTTCTTTGTTAGACAAAGTTTTGGTTGAACGTAGTGCTTCGTTGACAACCTTGACCAATGCTTTTTCAAAACCAACAACGTGGGTTCCACCCTTAGGTGTTGCAATAATGTTTACAAATGAGCGCTGTGTAGTCTCAAAACCATTACCCCACTTCATCGCGATATCAACCTCCATATCGCGTTCAACCTCAGTTGAAACCATATGGCCCTTGTCATCAAGAACAGGAACGGTCTCTTGGTAGTGACCGGTGCCGTAGATACGAATGACATCACCAACCGGCTCATCTGGCTGTAGGTAATTACAGTATTCAGTAATTCCGCTCTTATGGAAGAAGGTTTCAGTTGTCTTGGTCTTTGTGCGATTGTCATTAACAATCAGGGTTAAACCAGGAACAAGGTATGAGGTCTGTCGCGCACGAGCGTAAATATCCTCTAGATCTAACTCTGCTTCCTTAAGGAAGATCTGGCGATCACTCCACCACTTAATACGTGTTCCGGTGATCTTGGATGAAATCTTTCCGATTACTCGCAAACCTGATTTTGGTTCAAATGGAGCCTTAGGGCCATCACCATCAAAGATGCCTGCAGCGCCACGTTGGAATGACATCCAATAAATCTTGCCATCACGATCAACCTCAACATCAAGGCGTGAGGCAAGCGCATTTACAACAGATGCACCAACTCCATGCAAACCACCGGAGGCTGCATAGGATCCCCCACCAAACTTTCCACCTGCATGCAGTTTGGTGAGAACAACTTCAACACCTGTTAAACCTGTCTTTGGTTCCTTATCAACTGGAATACCACGACCATCATCATGGACTTCAACAGAACCATCTGATTCAAGATTGATTTCAATCTTCTTGCAATGACCTGCAAGAGCTTCATCAACTGAGTTATCAATAATTTCCCACAAGCAGTGCATGAGGCCACGTGAATCGGTTGAACCGATATACATACCTGGGCGTTTGCGGACCGCATCAAGGCCTTCGAGAACCGCTAAATCTTTTGCGGTATAGCTATCTTGCGAAGGGGTCGCAACTGCATCTTTCTCGGCCATGGGGCGAAAGATTATCCGCCTGAGCCTATTTTTCAGCGTAAGCGCGCCCAAAAAGCTCTCAGATATTGGGATTTGTCGACTCTCAGTGTTAATTCAGCGTTAATTCGTGAAATTAAATGAATATTAACGAGCGGGGAATAAATAAATGTGGTTTCCTGTTCCATAGAAGTA
>CAZCDF010000121.1:0-2239 GCA_964497665.1 uncultured Candidatus Planktophila sp.
ACAACCCACCTGACAAACCAACTGTTTAATGTGGGATCTTTTCTTACTTGCTCAACAGTCGTTGCAAGTGGGCCCTGAAAATCTATGAGAACGCGATATGGATTACTGAAACGCTTTCCAGCTAAGACTTTGGAGTCATCGCGTTTTTCAAAGAGATAAATCAGATCATCGGCTTCGATGTGATGCAGGTCGAGGCGTTCGGTCTGAATTAGTTTCACAGCCAAAGTATTTCGTTTAAACTCTGGAAATAGGCACAAATCAGACGTATAGTTCTCCTCATGCTAAATCTTGAATCCATAGACCTGTGGCAACAAGCCACTGTCGTTATAGACGCTGCAATCGCAGCCATCTTGGGTTCAATCATCGGTTGGGAACGCGACCGCGCCGGTAAATCAGCAGGACCGCGCACAATGGCATTGGTTGGGGCATCGGCTGCCGGAATCGTTGCTATCGGCGCGGTACTGGATAAGACATCTGATTTTGGAGATCCAACTCGAGCGCTTCACGCAATTATTACTGGCATCGGTTTCTTAGGCGCCGGACTTATTTTTACTAACCGAAATTCAGGAATTCAGGGAGTTACTACTGCCGCTACGGTCTTTGCAACTGCGGCTATGGGTTGCGCCGTTGGATTAGGTTTTCAGGTGGCTGGCGTGGGCATGACAATCATTATTTTGGTGATCCTTCGTTCCACTCAGGTAATGGAAAAAGCAGCAGGTCTGCGCCACCACGATTAATCGGGTTAAAGCGCCTGATAATTATTTTCTAGTACTTAAACGCAACACCGTATTTCGTTCGTGCGGTTCACCAAGTGCCCAATCAGCGCCATGTTTTGATCCAAGTGACTCTCTCTTCTGCCATACATTTGCGCTAAGCAAACGCGAAAGCGCAGCCATCTCGAGTGGAGTTTGTGCTTGGTTATACGTTGCACCTGCTGCGTGATCAATAACAGTCAATGCAATGAATACTTCACCGCTCTCGCTTTGAACGATTTCGATTGTGCGGCTTTGTTGTGGCCAATCTGCGTGTGAAGCTGTTTCGATCTGCCAGAAGCCTTTTTCTTCAATCTCGGAGCCGATCCACTCCACGTGATGTCTATGTTCGTGCCCTGCAAACCATGCAATCACTCGTGGGTACTTAAGAAGCATCTCGGTGATTTCTTCTACACACACTCGTTTGCCTGTGGGTGCATAGCCATTAAACATCTTGCTCAAAGGGTGGTGTGAAGCCAAAACAACTAAGCGATCGCTATTTTTGATTTCATTTTCGAGCCATTCAAATTGTGCGACATCGAGAGAGCCTTGCCAACCGCCAAATTCGTTAACGCTATCAATAACTATTAACTTTATTTTTCCTACATTTGTTGAGTAATACATGTGCTTTTTCTCAACATGCTCTTCTGTAAATCCGTGTCCCTTTGGTACACCTGGTGAATTCAAGTGCTTGGCTGCATATTCACCACGTTCAACTGCTCGTCTGCGAACATCTGCTGTAGCAATTTCAAAGGGAGCATCTTCTGCACGAGGAAACGATGCTGGTCCCACTTCATTAAATGCTTCGAGAGTTTCTTGTAGCGTTAATGATGAAGGAAGTCCGACGTATCGTTTGTTCTCCATGAGAGCTTTTTGTGTTTCTGCATCCGGAGTTACGGTTCCTTGCAATAGCGCGTCATGATTTCCATGAACTGCATACCAAGGAAATTTCAAACCAGTTGATTTAAATGGTTGACGGCAAGCATCTAACAATCCAGGAACAACGGGAAATCCATACTTTGCACGCGCATCATCATCTTCTTTTCCCGCTGGTGTGCCGTGAGGGTGCCAGTACTTAACGTCGTAGTGTTCTGCGCCATCATCCATAACACCTTCATACTTGGTTAAATCACCTGAATCGGGTGTGATTTCTAAGCCATCTAGTAGTGCTAAATACCAATCAACTTCATTGTGTTGTGCATTATCTGTTGTATCGCCAGTAATAATGGCGGCATCAATTGGATGTCCAGAAAGCGGACCGGTTGTGATCTTATTGAGTGCTTGAATCATCGATTCAACAACATGTGGTGACAACATCGCATGTGGGCGATAACAACCAATTGTTCCCACAACATCTCTGATTGGGCTATCAGGATCTGCCCAACGATCTAGAAATTCAGGTCGCAATGGAGACTGCGCATCACAGACGTGTAAATCTGAAAGATGATGCATCACAAGAAGTGGAGTTGATTGTGAAGGAAAATCGG
>CAZCDF010000122.1:0-2225 GCA_964497665.1 uncultured Candidatus Planktophila sp.
ATCCTCGCTTTTTGTTGTGGGTGCATTGCGCCTTCACAGATTCATTTTTAAAGGCGCATCTGGCACTTGGATACCCCATAGATAAAGGTGCTGACGCTTATGTTTCCGAATGGAGCAAGAGCGCGATTCCGCTCGGCTTAACCGACGCTCCAAAGTCAGTTGCAGAGCTAGAAGCAACACTTGATGATTTCAGGTCCAATGATTTGGCACATGGTGAGCGAACAGATGATGTTGTTCGATTTATTTTGAATCCACCATTTGGGGGAGCGGGTAAGTTCTTTTATAAGGTGATTGCAAACGCTGCGATCGCAACGCTTGATCAGCGGGAATTAGATTTGCTGAGATTGACTCCACGGTCAAAAATCTGGCTTCGCATTTCACGAATTAGTCTTGATATCTTCCTTGCGATCTTGGGGCCAGAGCCCCCAGCCATGCAGGTTGCACGTGAGCGAATTGCAAGTGGCACAATGAGTTCATGAACTCCTCAATCCATGTCGAGCTAATTGAGCCCAATGATTGGGAGCGCCTGCGTTCAATTCGTTTACAGGCGCTTACTGAAAGTGGCAATGCTTTCGGCGGAACTTTTGAAGTAGAAAGTGCCGAAGATGAATCAGCGTGGCGTGCAAAGTTTGAAAAGAATGATTTCCTGATCGCATCAGTAGATGGTGTTGATGGATCAATGATGTACATCGAGGTTCTCAATGGTGATTTTGGTGCAACATGTTGGATTGGAGGGTGCTGGAGTAATCCACTTTTTCGTGGAAAAGGATTAATGCGAGCAATGTTTCACTTCATCGATCATCAGGACAAGGATTGGAAGGTCCAAGGTTTGGGAGTGTGGACCGATAACTTCAGTGCGATTGCTGCCTATGAAAAGCTGGGATTTGTGAAGATGGGTGAAGATACTGAAAGTACTCGCAAGCCTGGGAAGTTCTATCAGCGGATGATTCGAAAGAGTGCGATCTAAGGGTTTTCTAACTTGTAACCAAGGCCACGGATTGTTTGAATCAAAACAGGATTTGCTGGATCTGCTTCGATCTTGGCACGCAAACGCTTGATGTGGACATCTAGTGTCTTAGTGTCACCGTAGTAATCGCCGCCCCACACACGATCTATGAGTTGGGAGCGAGTTAAAACGCGCCCGGCGTTGCGCATGAGGAACTCAAGTAATTCAAACTCCTTCAAAGGCAAGGCAACAACTTCGCCATTTATAGTTACTTGATGTTTCCCAATATCCAGTTTGATTCCAGCGACAACATGGATACCGCTCTCACCATCTAGTGATTCATCGCTAATGCCGCGGCGCAGGACAGCTTTAATTCTGGCAATAAGCTCGCGTGAAGAGTATGGCTTGGTTACATAATCATCAGCGCCAAGTTCAAGTCCAACTACCTTGTCTATTTCTGCATCTTTTGCGGTCAACATGATGATTGGAACTTGTGAAGAGGTTCTGATTGTTCTGCAAACTTCGATTCCAGAAATGATTGGAATCATTAAGTCGAGAAGAATTAAGTCGGCACCTTCTTTATTGAACTTATCAATTGCTTGTTGACCATCCTCCGCTATCGAGACTTCAAACCCCTCTTTGCCGAGCAGGAATGCCAGGGCTTCAGAAAAGGAGGTCTCATCTTCAACAATTAAAATCTTTGTCATTTAGCACTCTCTTCAATAGCTGAATAAATAGGAAGTCTTAGAGAAAAGGTACTGCCAACATTTTCCGCGCTCCATACCTTAACTTCCCCACCATGCTTCAACGCAACATGCTTGACGATTGAAAGACCTAAGCCTGTTCCGCCAGTGAGTCGTGAACGTGCCGGATCTACTCTGTAGAACCGTTCAAAGATGCGATCTAAATCTGCATCTGGGATTCCAATACCTTGATCAGTAACTGAGATATCTACAATTCCATCCTCAACCTTTGAGGTGACAGTCACCTTGGTACCTTCAGGTGAGTAGTTAATTGCATTCTCAATTAAATTTTGAATCGCCATGATGAGTTGTTCGCGATCTCCCAGAACTAATCCATCAACATTGTCGGAGTTAGAGACAACTATCTGTCGACTTTCTGCCGTAACTTGAGTTTGATCAATTGCCTCACGAATAAGATCTTGAACATGCAGCTCGCTTGGAACAGAGAGTGGATCTGAATCTTGAAGCCGTGAAAGATTTATGATCTCTTGAACCAAATCAGTTAGGCGCTTTGATTCTGTCTGCATGCGGTTTGC
>CAZCDF010000123.1:0-2217 GCA_964497665.1 uncultured Candidatus Planktophila sp.
GTTTCTGCGGCAGAGCTTGCAATTGCATTGCTGATGGCATCTGCTCGCTTTGTTTCTCCAGCACACGCAGCATTGCGTAATGGAAAGTGGGCTCGTTCAAAGTACACAGGTGCCGAGATCTTTGAAAAGACCCTTGGAATCGTTGGCTTTGGACGTATTGGTCAGTTAGTAGCACACCGTATGCAGGCATTTGGAATGGATGTAGTTGCTTACGATCCATATTTACAGCCAGCACGTGCAGCCCAACTTGGAGTCCGTTTAGTTGAACTTGATGAACTACTTAAAGTTTCCGATTTCATAACTATTCACCTTCCAAAAACAAAGGAAACTGCAAACCTAATCGGCGTAGAAGCGCTGAAAAAGGTTAAGCCAACTGTGCGCATCATTAACGCTGCACGTGGTGGCGTACTTGATGAGGCTGCATTGTTTGATGCAATCACCGAAGGTCGTGTGGCAGGTGCAGGTCTTGATGTGTTCTCAACGGAACCATGCACAGATTCACCACTATTCACTTTGGATCAAGTAGTCGCAACACCTCACCTGGGTGCATCAACCGATGAAGCGCAAGAGCGTGCAGGTATTGCTGTCGCGGTTTCAGTGCGTAAAGCACTTGCAGGAGAGCTCGTTCCTGATGCGGTCAATGTAAAGGGTGGAGCGATTCACGAAGAGATTCGCCCAAGTCTGCCTTTGGTTGAAAAGATGGCTCAAATTGCAACCGCAATTGCAGGTGAAGCTCCAGTAAGTATGGACCTAACTGTTAAGGGCGATATCTCTGAACATGATTCATCAATTCTGGCAACGAGTGCACTCAAGGGTGCCCTACTTGGCTGCGGTTTATTGGATGTCACCTACGTAAACGCACCAGCTTTGGCTGCAGAGCGTGGAGTTACATCATCGGTAACAACTGATCCAGAAAGCCCTGAGTACCGCAGCATGATTTCACTTCGCGCAGCACTTGCCGATGGAAAGATTGTCACAGTTGATGGAACCTTGATGGGAATTCGCAAGGTTGAAAAGATCATTGCAATTGATGGCTTTGATCTAGATCTTCCACCAACTGAAAATCTCTTGTTCCTTCGTTACTCAGATAAGCCAGGTGTTGTTGGCGCTGTTGGTAATGCTCTTGGAAAAGCTGGCATCAACATTGCAGGTATGCAGGTTGCACGCAGCGCAGCGGGCGGAAATGCGTTGATGGCACTTACCGTTGATTCACAAATTAGTGATGAGCTCATTTCATCTGTAAAGAAGGAAACTGGAGCAGAATTAGTTCGCTCTGTAACTTTGGTGGGGTAATGAGAACAATTAATTTAGCTGTAATTGCAGGCGATGGAATTGGTCCTGAGGTTGTTGGTGAAGGCCTCAAGGTTCTCGATGTTGTTGCAAAAAAGTATTCAGTGGAGTTTAAGAAAACTTCCTATGATCTTGGCGCAGCGTTTTGGCATCGCACAGGTGAGGTATTGCCTGAAGCAACATTGGCAGAGCTTGCAAAGGCTGATGTCATCTTGCTTGGCGCAGTTGGAGACCCAACTGTTCCCAGTGGTGTTCTAGAGCGTGGACTTCTTTTAAAGCTTCGCTTTGCCTTTGATCACTACATCAATCTGCGTCCTGCACGTTTGATGCCTGGTGTTACCGGACCTCTTGCAACTAAAGCTCCAATTGATTTTGTTGTAGTTCGCGAAGGCACAGAAGGCCCATATGTTGGCGCTGGTGGAGTACTTGCTGAAGGTACCGATGCTGAAATCGCAACGGAAGAAAGCCTTAATACCCGACGTGGAGCAGAGCGTGTAATTCGTGATGCATTTGAGCGAGCCTCAAAGCGCGATCGCAAGAAGTTAACTCTGGTGCACAAGAACAATGTTCTAACACGTGCCGGTGGTTTATGGACTCGTACCTTTAACGAGGTTGCTAAGGAGTACCCAGCGATCACAACTGATTACCTACATGTTGATGCTGCATCGATGTTCTTTGTTACTAATCCAGAGCGTTTTGATGTAGTTGTTACAGATAACTTATTTGGTGACATTCTGACTGATATCGCCGCAGCGATCTGCGGAGGAATTGGTCTTGCCGCCTCTGGAAATATCAATCCAACTGGAAAATTCCCATCGATGTTTGAGCCGGTTCACGGTTCAGCACCAGATATTGCGGGAAAGAACTTAGCTGACCCAACTGCAACAGTAATGTCAGTTGCGATGATGCTTGATCACCTCGGACTCA
>CAZCDF010000124.1:0-2208 GCA_964497665.1 uncultured Candidatus Planktophila sp.
GTTGTTATGTGGCTTGGTGAGCTCATCACCGATCGTGGTGTTGGTAACGGTATGTCAATCTTGATCTTCACATCGATCGCAGCAAGCTTCCCAAGCCAACTGTGGTCAATCCGGCTACAAAAGGGTCTTTTCGCCTTCTTCTTCATCTTGGCGGTAGGTGTACTCATTATCGCTGCGGTTGTATTTGTTGAGCAGGCGCAACGACGTATCCCAGTTCAATATGCAAAGCGCATGGTTGGACGTCAGGCATACGGCGGAACAAGCACATACATTCCAATCAAGGTAAACCAGGCTGGTGTTATCCCAGTAATTTTCGCTTCATCATTGCTTTACATTCCTTCACTAATCGTAAACTTCACAGGTAGTACATCTGCTTGGGCGGTATGGATTAGCCGTAACTTTGTAAACGGTGACAACATTATTTATGTACTCACATACGCTGCCTTGATTATTTTCTTCACATACTTCTATGTAGCAATTACCTTCAACCCAGATGAGGTTGCAGACAACATGAAGAAGTACGGTGGATTCGTTCCAGGTATCCGTGCAGGAAAGCCAACATCTGAGTACTTGCAGTATGTTCTTTCACGCATCACAGCGCCAGGTTCTATGTATCTTGCATTAGTTGCAATCATTCCAATTGGTGCGCTAGTTCTCTTCGGAGCAACACAAAACTTCCCATTTGGTGGAACTGCGATCTTGATCGTTGTTGGTGTTGGTTTGGATACTGCAAAGCAGATTGAATCTCAGCTACAACAGCGTTCATACGAGGGATTCCTTAAGTAATGCGTTTAGTCCTGGTAGGTCCACCAGGTGCTGGCAAGGGAACGCAAGCGCAATTCCTCGCTGCACACTTTTCAATTCCACATATTTCAACTGGGGATATTTTTCGCGCCAATTTGAAGGCTGGAACAGAGCTAGGAAAACAAGCTCAAACCTTTATGGATCGTGGAGAGTTAGTTCCAGATTCTGTTACAAATGAGATGGTTAGAGATCGTCTAACCCATGATGATGTAGCAAACGGTTTTATTCTCGATGGCTTCCCACGCAATGTTGCGCAAGCAGAGGTTCTTCGGGCGATCCTTGCAGAAAAGAAGAGTCCACTCCAGGCGGTCTTAGAGTTTTCGGCACCTGATGCAGAGATCATCGCGCGCCTATTGCATCGCGCAGAGATCGAAAAGCGTGTTGATGACAAGGAAGATGTCATCAAGCGACGCCTAGAAGTTTATGCAGAGCAGACCGCTCCGATTATCTCCTTCTACCGCAACGAGGGATTACTGATCTCAGTGAGTGCGGTTGGAAATGTTGAAGACATTACAGCTAGCGCTATATCTGCCCTAAGTCGCGTCGCACAGTAGGTTTTTACAGATGGCAATTCAAGTTAAAACTCTCGATCAATTAAAGACGATGCGCCGTGCAGGTTTAGTGGTTGCAGAGATTCACAAGGCAATTCGTGATGCGATTAAGCCTGGCATGACAACTAGTGCACTGGACACCATCGCTGAAGCGGTAATTAAGCGCAACGGTGCTACCTCAAACTTCAAGGGTTATCATGGTTTTCCAGCGACAATCTGTGTTTCAGTCAATGATGAAATTGTTCATGGTATTCCTGGTGATCGCGTGATGAATGATGGCGATGTTGTATCTGTTGACTGTGGTGCAATTGTCGATGGTTGGCATGGCGATGCAGCATTTTCTATTGGTATTGGTGTTGTTGATCCTGAAGATCAGAAGTTAATGGATGTTTGTGAAGAATCCATGTGGAGAGGAATTGCAGCTGGAAAGAATGGTGCAAGACTTTCCGATATTGGCTATGCAATTGAGCAGTACACAAACTCTCAGGGTAAGTATGGAATCTTGCAGGAGTACGGTGGACATGGCATTGGAACAGAGATGCATCAAGAGCCACATGTACTTAACTTTGGTAAGGCGGGCAACGGTCCAGAGATCACTCCTGGCTTTGCATTAGCGATTGAGCCCATGATTACTCGTGGCTCAGCCCGCACTAAGGTTTTGGGGGATGATTGGACAGTTGTTTCTGCAGACAAGTCACGTGGATCTCACTTTGAACATACCTATGCGATCCTGCCCGATGGCAAACCATTTGTTCTCACAGCATTTGATGGTGGCAATGCTGAGCTTTCTCGCCTCGGTGTTGCCGTTTCAGATCTTCTGTAAAAATAAGGATTTCGTTACCTTTTTGATACT
>CAZCDF010000125.1:0-2181 GCA_964497665.1 uncultured Candidatus Planktophila sp.
TGACTGAGGTTGTTGTGCAAGGAAAGTTCCTTCGCCTTGCGCCATTGCTTCTTCCTGAATCACGCCAGTTACGTTTGACACGTTTGTACCCTGGCTCCCTCTACAAGGGCGCAGCGAGCACAGTTTTAGTGGCACTTCCGAAGGCTGCCTCTTGGAATCCGTCACAGAATGCGCCTGAAATAGTGGATACTTCTCTTCTGGCCTGGGTCGTAGAGGCCCTACATCAATTGAGCGATGCACCGAAAGCGAGTACAGAATGAAGAAGATCCTGGCAATCACCGCGGTATTGGCAACTTTTCTATTGGCGGGATGCTCGCAAGTAGGCGCAGCAGCAACTGTGGGCAGCACAAAGATCACCCAAGCAACTGTTCAGGCAAGCATTGATGCAATTCTTTCCGAGCGCACAAAGGTTGACACTTCACAGATGCAGCTTGAAACAGGCTCAACTCTTAATGTTTCACAACTTCGCTTTCACCTTCTAGGGACTTTGCTCCGTGAGCTTGGTCAAGAGTTACAGCTCAACGTAACCAAGGCCGAGATCGATACACGTCGTGCCAGCATTATTGAACAAGTTGGTGGAGAAGCAGCCCTACCTACAGCGCTTGTAAATGCCGGAATCGCACCTCAAGATTTAGATCGTTATATCGAAGCGATTGCATACTCAGACAAAATTGGTCAAAAGCTTGTTGCAGCAGGTGTAACTGAAGATCAACTTGGTACTGAAATTCAAAAGCTTGTTGTTGCCAAGGCGAAAGAGATTGGCGTTACCGTCAACCCTCGTTACGGCAAGTGGGATGCAACTACTGCAGATGTAGTACCTGCAGACTCTGCTGAATCCGCTGTAACCCCTTCAGGCAACTAACACTTAATCGCATGCAAGGATCTCAACTTCAACGACTTGTTGAAGTCATGGATACCTTGCGTTCTCCTGGTGGCTGTCCTTGGGATGCAGAGCAAACACACGAGTCACTTCTTAAGTACTTACTAGAAGAGTCGTACGAGTTTGTTGATGCGGTTCAATCTGATAATCGGGTCGATATGCGCGAGGAGTTAGGCGATGTACTGTTGCAGGTGTACTTCCATGCACGTATGGCGCAGGAGCACCCAACAGATCCGTTCTCAATCGAAGATGTTGCCCAAGGAATCGCTGACAAGTTAATTCGCAGACACCCGCATGTATTTGAGGGAGTCGAAGTAAGAGATTCGCAGGAAGTTCTTGAAAATTGGGAGGAGCTAAAGAAGAAGGAAAAGGGGCGCACATCTCCACTAGATGGAGTTGCGATGTCACAACCGGCACTTCCACTCATTGAAAAACTGCTCTATCGCGCTGAAAAATACAATGTAGAAGTCACAACACCTGACTCGGTCTCTATCGATGGCCCAGCTGATGAAAGTGCTGTGGGGCAAGCCCTTGTTGCCGTTATTGCATGGGCTCATGCCAATGGAATTGATGCAGAGGCTGCCCTTCGCAAGGAGGCTATGCGTATTAGTCGAGAGATTGGGCCCGCATAGTCTTTCGCGGGTTCACGGTAGACTTCGGTTATTGAAGTACCTGCCATTTCAGCGTTGAGGTCGGCAACAGATTAAAAACCCAGACCTGTATTGAAGGAGTAATGCAATGGCAATTATCGAAGCTCTAGGTGCCCGTGAAATTCTCGACTCCCGTGGAAATCCAACGGTTGAAGTTGAAATCCAATTGGAAGATGGAACACAGGCTCGTGCAGCTGTTCCAAGCGGTGCATCTACTGGTGCCTTTGAAGCGGCAGAGCTTCGCGATGGTGGCAAGCGTTACCTAGGTAAGGGTGTTGAAAAGGCGATTGCATTTGTTAATGATGAAATCGCTCCAGAAATTATTGGATTTGATTCTCAAGATCAGCGCTTAATCGATGCAGCGATGATTGAACTTGATGGAACTAAAAACAAGTCACGTCTTGGTGCAAATGCGATTCTTGGTGCATCACTTGCAGTTGCAAAGGCATCTGCCGAAAGCTCTGACCTTTCATTGTTCCGCTACCTAGGTGGACCAAATGCACACGTACTTCCAGTACCAATGATGAACATCCTCAATGGAGGCGCACACGCAGACACCAATGTTGATATTCAAGAGTTCATGATCGCCCCAATTGGTGCACCAACCTTCCGTGAATCAGTTCGCTGGGGAGCCGAGATCTATCACGCGCT
>CAZCDF010000126.1:0-2157 GCA_964497665.1 uncultured Candidatus Planktophila sp.
CTTCTGCGGTAAATGGTGCAACAAGTGACAACATGATGGCGATCGCTTCAACCGCCTCACGTACCGCAGGATCTGCAGCGCCACATCCAGAGTCAATCGCCTTACGGGTTGCGTTTACGAGCTCCATCACGCGAGCAACTGCAACATTGAAGCGGAATGATTCAACTGCAAAACCGGCATCATGGAGCGCCTTATGGGTTGCCTTACGGAGGGCAGTGTCACCGGTACTGAAATCAACACCAGCAGGGCTTGTCACATCTCCCGACAATCTCCACGCACGAGTTAAAAACTTTACTGATCCTGATGGCGAAACATCTGACCAATCCACATCATCTTCTGGTGGACCTGCAAAAACCATAGATAAACGAATCGCATCGACTCCATGGTTTTCTAACTCATCAGATAAACGCACAAGGTTTCCACGGCTCTTAGACATAGCAGAGCCATCCATAACAACCATTCCTTGGTTAAGCAAACGAGTAAATGGTTCATTGAAATCAACCATTCCCATATCGTTTAAAACCTTAGTAAAAAAGCGGCTGTACAAAAGGTGCAAGATCGCATGAGTAACTCCGCCAACATATTGATCAACAGGCAGCCAGGTATCAACATCTTTCTTTGAGAAAGGTTCTGTTGCATTTGTTGGGTCTGCGTACCGTAGGTAGTACCAAGAAGAGTCAACAAAGGTATCCATCGTGTCTGTGTCGCGCTTTGCATCTGCAGAACACTGAGGACACTTAACATTTACCCAATCAGTTGCAGCACCAAGTGGAGATGTTCCCTTTGGCTTAAGATCTAAACCTTCAGCATTTGGAAGAGTCAACGGAAGTTGATCTGCAGGTACAGGAACCTCGCCACAAGAAGGGCAATGAATGATTGGAATTGGTGTACCCCAATAACGCTGACGTGACACTAACCAATCTCGCAGACGGTAGTTACGAGCAGCAACACCCTTACCCTCCGCCTCTAACTTCTTATTAATAGCAGCGATGGCTTCTGCTTTATTGAGGCCATTTAAAATATCTGAATTAACTAGCTTTCCATCGCCAACAGTTGCAATACCTGAGGTATTTGGATCTTCCTCACCTGTCTCAACAACTACGCGCACAGGCAGCTTCATAGCGCGGGCGAAATCTAGATCGCGTTGATCGTGGGCTGGAACCGCCATGATGGCACCGGTTCCATAATCTGCGAGCACATAATCACTTGCCCAAATCGGTAACTTCTCGCCATTAACTGGGTTGATCGCATAACGATTAAGGAAAACACCGCTCTTTGGACGATCCGTAGCAAGACGATCGATATCACTGGCCGCCTTGATTGTTTCTAAATACTTAGCAAACTCTTCCTCAACTCCAGTGCCCTGAACAAGTTCGGCAGCAAGCTCGCTATCGACCGCAACAACCATAAATGTTGCACCAAACAAGGTGTCGGGACGGGTCGTGTAAATAGTTACAGGCTCAGCGCGACCTTCGATTTCAAACTTTACATTTGCACCAGTTGAACGTCCGATCCAGTTACGTTGCATGGTTAAAACTTTGTCCGGCCACTTGCCTTCAAGTTGAGCCATGTCATCAAGCAGACGATCTGCATAATCAGTGATCTTGAAGTACCACTGATTTAACTTCTTCTTCGTAACTGATGAATCGCATCGCTCGCACAGACCTGCAACGACCTGCTCATTGGCAAGAACAGTTTGGCAACCTGGACACCAGTTAACCGCTGAATCTTTGCGATAGGCCAAGCCGCGCTCATAAAACTTTAGGAACAACCACTGGTTCCATTTGTAGTATTCAGGATCGCATGTGTTGAAAACGCGATCCCAATCAAAAGAACAGGCATAACGTCGCATCGATGCCTTTTGCACCGCGATGTTTTCATAGGTCCAAATACGTGGATCAGAGTTTCGCTTGATCGCAGCGTTTTCTGCAGGTAGACCAAAGGCGTCCCAACCAATTGGGTGCATTACATTAAATCCCTTTTGCGCCCAGTAACGAGCGATTACATCGCCAAGGGCGTAAGCCTCGGCATGACCCATGTGAAGATCACCTGATGGATAGGGAAACATATCCAGCACATACTTCTTTTCACGTGTGTCATCTGCGCGACCTGATTTAAATGGTTGCAGTTGATCCCAAACAGGCAGCCACTTTTCCT
>CAZCDF010000127.1:0-2153 GCA_964497665.1 uncultured Candidatus Planktophila sp.
TACGAGGCTTTGCGCTTCTTGGGATCCTTGTAGTCAACATTCAATTTATGGGCCTGAGCAGTGATGAAGGTGCTCGTGGAGAATGGACACTTGGATTTGCAAATGGTTCAGCGACCTTCATAATCGCATCATTGTTTGCAGGCAAGTTCTATCTCTTATTCTCGTTCCTCTTCGGGTATAGCTCTAACTACATAATTAGAGGAGAGCGTTCTAATCGAGTACGCTGGATTAAACGCTGCTTTGTTCTTATGGCTCTTGGAGCACTTCACTTCACATTTTTGTGGCATGGAGACATCATCTTTGTTTACGGATTATTCGGTCTACTTTTGACCCTATTCTTTTTTAGAAAAGATCGAACAATCAAAATCTGGACCCGAATTGTTTATATCTTCAGTTCGACTTTGATTTTGCTTGTAGGAATCTCAGTGTTCCTAGCTGAAAAGTATTTCCCAGAGGAAAGCTTGCAAACTCCAATGGAGGCAAAACTTGACGCAATTCTCCTGGATGGATCCTTTGTAGATGCAATTCCAGCTCGATTAGAGTTATGGGTTTACGGTGTTTCAACAGGAGTCTTCCTTCAAGGCGGAATGGCATTTGCCGCCTTCTTGCTCGGTCTTCGCTTGGCACGAGCCAACTTCCTATCTTCACCAATTGATACCAAGCAGAACAATAAGTTGATAAAGACAGGGCTATTCCTAGGCGCTCCGATTCAGATAATTGCGGCAGTTTTCTTGCTTCAAAATGAACAAAGCCCAGAGCCGTCAGAGGCGATTTATTTGATTTCACTTTTCGCATCTTTTGTCGCAGCACCACTTATGTCTATGTTCTACATCGGTGTGATTCGTAAGTTAGTTGAGGAGAAACCGCAGCTAGTTGAATGGATGAAACCAGCAGGAAAGATGTCGCTGACTATCTATATCTCCCAATCGGTAATCACCGCTTGGATCTTTAGCTCATGGGGATTAGGGCTCTTTCAAGAACTTCAAACTTGGCAGGTGTTAATCCTTGCTTTCGGAATTTGGCTGTTACTAGCAAACCTTGCAACCATTTGGCTCAACAGATTCAAACAAGGCCCACTTGAGAAAGTTATGAATGTACTCACGCGAAGCAGATGATCTTCAGGCATCGGTTTCCATAGAGGTTGAGTTTTTGTATGGAAAGGGCGATTCTTAAAGTTTCCTTTGAGAAGTCATTTTTGAGGATTTTCGTAGTGAAATTTCTGTCTGATTGGCCAAAGATAGGCGCATGAAACTTCGCGTCGGAATTCTTGCTGCCTTGCTTGCACTCTTATTGTCTTCTTGTGGAGTTACAGATCTTGCTAAGCAAGCTGCAGATGCCACCGCATGTAAAGCTTTGGAATCAACTATCAATACCGTAGTTAGTACGTATCAATCTGGTGTTGTCGATTCTGGTCTGATTACAACGGTCGACAACTTAGTTGGTGAACAGGCTCGGTCTTTGCTATCAACTGGATTAGCAGAGGACTTAAAGGCACTCACCGCGGCGCTAAAGGAAACGAATTCAGCAACTAGCGCACAAGCTGAGATTCAGGGAATTACCGATTCAATTTCCAAGCGCTGCGCTGATGCAGGAGTAAGCGGAATAGGGCAATAACCACTCGCTTTCAGCACTAAGTGCCCAGCTATTTACGAGGTCGTTCTACACTTTGGTATGACTATTGCACTTGATCGCCTATTGGCACACATGGCCTGGGCAAATCAGAAAACTATTGAGCACCTCCAGACTTTGCCAGAGGATGCGCTAAAGGCGTTTGCAACAAACCCAGAATGGTTTGCAGGAGAAATTGTTTATCACATCGTTGATAGCGCTGATCATTACGCATATCGAATCTCTGGCAAGCCTGCGCTGACTCAGCCAGGCGATCCCTGCATTGATAAAGTTAAAGTCATTGCTGATCTAGCAAGACTGAAGGAGCAAGCGGCAAAGGTTGATGCAATGCTCTTGGAGTATGTGAAGCTAGAGGACATCCAACTTGAATTTGTTAATGCTGAAGGTGAGCTGGTGAAGCGTTGGAGATCAACAATCTTGTCTCAGGCGATCCATCACGCGACTGAGCACAGAGCTCAGATTGCCTCAGCTCTTGAAGCAAAGGGATTTACTCCAGTAAACCTCGATGATTTAGATCTTTGGTC
>CAZCDF010000128.1:0-2142 GCA_964497665.1 uncultured Candidatus Planktophila sp.
TCTTGCACGATTCCGGTAGAGCCAGGAATGATCGTAAAGACCCAATTAACCTCACCAGTGGCTGAAAAAGCACAGCGCGGAGTTATGGAGCTTTTGCTTGTAAATCACCCACTTGATTGCCCGGTCTGTGACAAGGGTGGCGAGTGCCCACTTCAGAATCAAGCAATGAGTAATGGTCAAGGCTCATCACGTTTTGAAGGTGTTAAGCGCACCTTTGAAAAGCCCATCAACATCTCTTCTCAAGTTCTTCTAGATCGCGAGCGTTGCGTTCTCTGTGCTCGTTGCACACGTTTCTCAGAGCAGATTGCCAGCGACCCATTTATTACTTTGAATGAACGTGGAGCGTTGCAACAAGTTGGTATTTATGAGAACCAACCTTTCGAGTCTTATTTTTCTGGAAACACAGTTCAGATCTGTCCAGTAGGCGCACTCACTGGCGCGGCATATCGTTTCCGTGCCCGTCCATTTGATTTGGTTTCAACTCCATCAGCATGTGAGCATTGTGCATCTGGTTGCGATATGCGTACCGATGTTCGTCGTGGAAAGACTTTGCGTCGCTTAGCAGGAGAAGATGCATCAGTTAACGAAGAGTGGAATTGCGATAAGGGTCGTTGGGCATTTAAGTATGTAACGGCAACTGATCGCCTTAAAGTTCCAATGATCCGTAACTCATCAGGTGAATTAGTTGAAGCATCGTGGCCAGAGGCGCTTGCCGTTGCTGCAGAGGGTCTTAAATCTGCAAAGGCTGCGGTTCTTGTTGGTGGCCGTGCAACTCATGAGGATGCATATGGATATAGCAAGTTTGCACGTGTTGCTTTAGGTACAAATGACATTGATTTCCGTTCACGTCTTTCATCGGATGAAGAGCGGGATTTCATCGCCTCGCGTGTAGTCGGCTCATCGACAACTTATCGAGACATCGATAAGGCTGATCAAGTTCTTCTAGTTGGTTTTGAGCCAGAGGAAGAGTCACCGATTGTTTTCCTACGTATCAATAAGCAGTTCCGTAAGCGTGCTTTGAAGGTAGTTTCAATCGGCTCAAAGGAATCTATCGCGGTAGAAAAACTAAAGGCTGAGTTTGTAAAGGTCGCACCAGGACAAGAAGCAGCTGCTATTGCTGCGCAAAAACTGACAGATAAGTCGGTCATTCTTGTGGGGGAGCGTGCATCAGAAAGCGCAGGCGCACTCACAGCCGTAGCAGCACTTGCTGATTCAACTGGTGCCAAGCTTGCTTGGATTCCACGCCGTGCAGGAGAGCGCGGTGCAATCGAAGCTGGAGCAATTGGAAATCTATTGCCTGGTGGTCGCCCAGTAAGTGATGCAGCCGCTCGTGTAGATATCGCAGCGGTATGGAATACCGATTCAATTCCTGCTGAAGTTGGTCGCTCCACCTCTCAAATTATTGAAGCGGTAAATGCAGGGCAGATCGGTGCGCTATTAGTTGGAGGAGTTGATCCACTCGATGGTGACAACAGCCATGCAGCACTTGCCGCTCTTGATAAAGCATTTGTAGTTTCACTTGAGATTGCACCTAGCGCGGTAACAGCTCGTGCAAATGTTGTTCTTCCAGTTGCCGCGGTGACAGAGAAGTCTGGCTCCTTCCTCAACTGGGAAGGTCGCGCTCGATCATTTGATGCAGCTGTTGCCGATTCGCTCAATCGCAGTGATTTGAGAATTCTCTCCATGATTGCTGAAGAGATGGGTATCTCATTAAATCTTGGAACAGTAACTGCAGCTGCGAAAGAAATTGCATCACTAGGGGCTTGGGATGGTGCTCGTGCAAACTTCAACAAGGTTGCTCCTCAGTCACAGCCAACCCTTAACAGTGATCAAGCCTTGATTACCTCATGGCGTCGTTTGTTGGATCTTGGAACTTTACAGGAGGGTGAAGAACACCTTGCTGGTACTGCTCGCAGAACCGTTGCAGTTATCTCACCCAAGCGCGCTCAAGCAATGGGTGTAGTTGATGGTGATCAGCTGAAGATCTCAACAGCACAGGGCTCAGTAACACTTTCAGCGCTGGTTGAAAACATTCATGATGATGCTGTCTGGGCGCCTCGTAACTCACGTGGTTCTCAATTGTTGGTAAACCTAGGCGTCGCACATGGCGCAGTAGTTACGGTGGTGAAGGCATGACAAATG
>CAZCDF010000129.1:0-2125 GCA_964497665.1 uncultured Candidatus Planktophila sp.
ACAGACCTGAGTCATCTGCAATCGCGGGTAAAGCTGTAGCTTCACAGGTGTAGCGAGCTTTCAATAGAGAGTTCTCTTCAAATGTTGAACCGGTTTCATCAACATCTACAAGGTGCGGAAATTGATCAACGCCAATGAGCTCGATCTGACCAGGGGCAAGCTCTTCAAGAATTCTACGAAACTCCGTGATCTTTCCCTGATTGCGTGTAGCAAGTACGAGTTTATGGGACATTACTTAGCGAGTACATCTTTCTGTAGTTGACTCAATGTGGAACATCCTGCAACAGCTAAATCAAGTAATTGATTTAGTAATGCACGATCAAATGGTTCACCCTCTGCGGTGCCTTGAACCTCGATGAAACGTCCATCACCTGCCACAACCACATTCATATCGGTTCCTGCACGGACATCCTCTTCATAACAAAGATCAAGCATTGGAACACCATCGATGATTCCAACACTCACCGCAGCAACTGAGTCATTGAGTGGTTTGGCACTTTCTTTGATGTGGCCTTGTGACTTCGCCCATGCAATGGCATCAGCTAATGCAACATAGGCACCGGTGATAGCAGCGGTACGAGTTCCACCATCTGCCTGAAGAACATCACAGTCGATAACGATTGTGTTCTCGCCTAGCTCTTTCATGTTTACTACTGCGCGAAGTGAGCGACCTACAAGCCTTGAAATCTCTTGTGTGCGACCACCTAACTTGCCTTTGACGCTTTCACGATCAGAACGTGTGTGCGTTGCGCGAGGAAGCATTGAATACTCTGAGGTTACCCAACCATTTCCGGTGTCCTTCAACCAACGTGGCACACCAGGTGTAAATGAGGCAACACATAAAACTCGAGTCTTACCAAACTCAACTAGTACTGATCCTTCAGCATGGTCCAGCCACCCGCGTGTGAACTTGATTTCGCGTAGATCTTTCTCAGTACGTCCATCATTGCGTGCCATCT
Organism: uncultured Candidatus Planktophila sp.; assembly: GCA_964497665.1. Lineage (GTDB taxonomy): Bacteria > Actinomycetota > Actinomycetes > Nanopelagicales > Nanopelagicaceae > Planktophila. The sequence continues at coordinate 960 of CAZCDF010000129.1, forward strand.
TCAACTCCCCTATCGCGAAAAACTGTATGTGTTACAGCTCTTGGTGTTCAACGTGCGTTACCTCTGGACCTAGAAAACGTCGAGCTAAGGTTTCAAAGGCCTTGGCATCACCGGTTGCTAAGAATCTATGTGTTGCAGGGGTTGAACTATGTGCTCGCAGTGAGCCATTTTCAACCAGAGTTCGATACAAATCTTTAGCGGTTTCTTCAGCGCTTGAAACTAAAGTCACGCCTTCGCCCATTACATAAGAGATCACGCCTGTGAGTAATGGATAGTGGGTACATCCCAGCACCAATGTGTCTACCTTGGCCTCCATAACCGGTGCTAAATATTCACGGGCGATTTTGGTGATTTCTGCACCAGATGTTTCACCACGTTCTACATACTCAACAAATAGCGGGCAAGCTATAGATGTTATTTTTAATTGGGGTGCTGCAGCAAATGCATCCAAATACGCTTTTGAATCAATAGTTGCGCGAGTTCCGATAACTCCAACATTTCCTGATCGTGTAGCTGCAACAGCTCGACGTACCGCAGGTTGGATAACCTCTATCACTGGAATTGAATATCGCTCACGCGCATCTCGAAGCATTGCCGCAGATGCTGTGTTGCATGCAATCACTATTGCTTTTACACCTTGCTCTACAAGGTAATCCATGGTTTCAAGAGCAAATTCCCGAACTTCAGCAAGTGGACGTGGACCATAAGGACCCCTCGCTGTATCACCAATATAAAGAGTGGATTCATTAGGAAGTTGATCAAGGATTGCACGCGCAACGGTTAATCCGCCTACACCTGAATCAAAGATTCCAATTGGGGCTTCACTCACAGGCCAAGCCTACCTTGCGTGCATGGTGATACTGGTAGCTGAACTATTGAGATTCATCCATCAACGCATCGATCAAACTCTCTTGCAGCCAGCCAAGCCAGCTATAAACAGCGTAAACGCCACGCATCGGGTCATCCGGCGCCAATAGCTCTAAATCTTGTTGAGTATTTGTATCAACCTTTAACCGTACTCCTAATGCAAGTCGAACATCATTCATTGCACCTAACCATGCATTTGCAGAATCATGATCTAACTCAACAACCCCATCAACAGCGGTTTTAATATGCATGCGCATAGCCATTGCATGAGCCTGTTTCTTCTGACGCAAAGTTGATTC
>CAZCDF010000130.1:0-2071 GCA_964497665.1 uncultured Candidatus Planktophila sp.
TTCCCGCAGGATTTATCACCTGGGTGGCACATTGGGTAGCTGACTTTCCAGTGCTAACTATCCATAACGGATTAATCGGCTTTGCATTAGTCGCGACCATTCTTCTTCTAATTACTCTTTTCAAGAAGAGCTGGAAACAGATCACCGCAGTTCTACTTGTAATTGTTCTTTCCTTAGGGTGGATACAGCGTTGGCCCGCCGGAGATTGGGAACTGGCACAGTGCGATATTGGTCAAGGGGATTCTCTTGTGATCAACCTAGGAAATGATCGAGCAATCGTTATAGATGTTGGACCAGATCCCACATCAATAGATAAGTGTTTAAGAGATTTAGGGGTTAAGCAGATTCCTTTACTCATCCTTTCTCACTTTCATGCAGACCATGTCGGTGGTTTGTCCGGCCTGCTAGATGGTAGAAAAGTTCAGCAGGTCTGGATTACAAACAATCTTGAGCCAACGATTGAAAGTTCGATGGCACTTATTGCACTCAGCGGTACCGAGATTGTGACTGTTCAAAAAGGATTAATAGCAAATATTGCACACGTTAAGTTAGAGGTGCTGTGGCCCGAGTCAACGGTGAGAAGTTTTGAAGAATTACCTGGAGAAGGCTCTCAGATAAACAACTCCAGCATTGCGGTGGTTGCATCGACAGTTGATTGGAGTTTGTTCTCAGCAGGAGATCTGGAACCTCCGGCACAACATGAGTTGATCAAATCGGTTAGACCCGTTGATATCTATAAGGTGTCCCACCACGGATCTAAGTATCAAGATGAGGGTTTGATGCGTGCGCTATCTGCTCAAGTAGCTCTTATTAGCGTGGGAGCGAAGAATCCATATGGTCACCCCGCTGCAGAAAGCATCGACTCATTGACTAGACTCGGCACACAAGTTCTTCGGACAGATAGAGATGGCGCAGTGGCTATTACAGCCTCCCTTCACCATTTGAGGGTTCGGAAAAGCAAGGGCAGAGTACGGTTGTTTTACTGGAGCTAGAAAGGCATGGGATGAACTCTTTTTACTTAATCCTTGGCTCCGAGTCTGCTTTGGCAGATCGTGCACTAGCAAAACTCAATGCCCAACTCAAAGATGAAAACTGCGAAATCACAACCTTGTTTGCCGCGGACACAATTGTGGGCGATATTGCTGATGCGCTTGCACCTTCCTTATTTTCCGAAAGACGTGCACTTATCATTCGCGATCTTCAAGATTTGCCTGAAGAAAATCGAGATGAAATTACCCGCTACCTAGATCAACCAGATCCTTCGACAACAGTAATTTTTGTTCACAAAGGCGGCGTAAAAGGAAAAGCACTCCTAGATGCGATCAAAAAAATTAAACCAGAGTTAATTGCTTGTGATCCATTAAAGAAAGAGGCGGAGAAAGAGGAGTTTGTTAAATCTTTATTCCTCGATCTTGGACGTAAGGCTTCTGCTGGTGCGGTCTCGGCATTGGTGGGTGCTCTGGGAAATGATTTACGTGAACTACAAGGCGCAGTTGGGCAGATTGCAGCAGATGCTCCTTCTGGATTAATTGATGAAGCGATGGTTGATAAGTATCACCAAGGTCGAGTTGAGACCACAGGTTTTGATGTCGCAGATGCGACTCTAGAGGGCAATCTTTCCGCTGCACTTATTTCGCTACGCAGTGCTTTAGAAACAGGTACCGACCCTGTAATGATTACAAGCGCGATCGCATCATCGCTGCGCTCATTGGCAAAGGTTGCAGGTGCAAATCGCAATCAAAAATCATTTGAATTAGCTGGTCAGTTGGGCATGGCTCCTTGGCAGATTGATAAGGCACGTAGACAGCTCAATCGTTGGAGCCCTGCTCAAATCGCCGATGCGGTAGGGGCGATCGCCCAGGCCGATGCTGAAGTAAAGGGAGCGGCCAGCGACCCCATCTATGCGCTGGAAAAGGCTGTGACCAGGATCGTCTCATCGCAATTTGACCGTTGAGCACACGCCTGCGTACGCTTACCCTCTGCACACGCTCCTAGTTGGGGGCTGCACAAGGCCTCAGGCCTAGAAGATGAACTGGAGTAACACGTGTACGCAATCGTTAAAGCTGGCGGA
>CAZCDF010000131.1:0-2036 GCA_964497665.1 uncultured Candidatus Planktophila sp.
GAACACTTTGATCCTAACTGGGACAAGGTTGAAGAATCAGGGGAAGGGGCGATCAAGTAATGAGCGAAAATGTTCTTGAGTTAAAGAACATCACCATGAAGTTTGGTGGCGTTACTGCTCTTAATGAAGTCAACCTTGTCGTAAAGAAGGGTGAGATTCTCGCTCTCATCGGCCCAAATGGTGCCGGCAAGACAACGGTTTTCAATGTTATTACCGGTGTGTATAAGCCAACTTCAGGTGATGTTATTTTCCAAGGCGGCTCCATCGTCGGAATTAAACGTCACAAGATTACAAAGCTCGGAATCGCTCGTACCTTCCAAAACATTAGATTGTTTGGCGAATCCACTGCTTTAGAAAATGTTGTTACTGGTGCAGATGTCCACTCAAAGACTGGTGTCGTTGGTTCCATCTTCGGTACTCCTCGATCACGACGTGAAGAGAAAGCAAATCTTGAGCGCTCCCTAGAGCTTCTAGAATTCATGGGAATTAAGAAGCGCGCTGGCCAATTGGGAAAGAATTTGCCATATGGTGATCAGCGCCGTCTCGAAATTGCTCGTGCGCTTGCTACTAATCCAAAGTTGCTTCTTTTGGATGAGCCAGCTGCCGGATTTAACCCTGCTGAAAAGGTTGCACTTGCAGAGACAATCAAAAAGATTCGGGATGCTGGTTACACCATCCTGTTGATTGAGCACGATATGTCTTTGATCATGGGAGTATCTGACCGAGTCGTTGTTCTAGATTTCGGAACCAAGATCGCTGATGGAACAACAACAGAGGTTCAAAACGACCCACGCGTTATTGAAGCGTATTTAGGAGCACCAGCTGATGCGTCTTGAAATTAAGGACCTACATGTCCACTACGGAAAGATTGAAGCCATCAAGGGTGTCTCTATTGTTGTTAATGAGGGCGAGATCGTCACTTTAATTGGTGCAAATGGTGCTGGTAAGACGACGATGCTCAAGACCATCTCTGGTCTGCGTCCAGTAACCAGCGGCGAGATTCTCTTTAATGGTGAAGATATTTCAAAGATGCCGGCTCACAAGCGTGCCGATCTTGGACTTTCACAGGCACCTGAAGGCCGTGGAATCTTTGTTGGTATGAGCGTTTTGGAAAACCTTGAAATGGGTAAGTACAACCGTAAGGATCGCAAAAAAGAGATGGCTGAGGATCTAGAAAAGGTTTATCACCTTTTCCCACGCCTCAAGGAGCGCGCCTTCCAAGCTGGTGGAACTTTGTCAGGTGGAGAGCAACAGATGCTTGCAATCGGCCGTGCCTTGATGTCACGTCCAAAGGTCCTTCTCCTCGATGAGCCTTCAATGGGTCTTGCTCCATTGATGATTCAAAATATCTTTAACATCATCACTGAAATTAATAAGACAGGTGTGACGATTCTTCTCGTAGAACAAAATGCACAGCAGGCGCTTCAACGCGCTCACCGTGCTTATGTGCTTGAGGTCGGAAATGTTGTGAAGGAAGCTAAGGCTTCAGATCTTCTCAATGATCCAGCGGTGCGTGCTGCATACCTTGGAACAGGTGCTCACTAACCTCTATCGGCAAGAATCATGCAGGTGATACGGGCAGTGCAGGTGCGCTGTCCGTTTTCATTTGTGATCACGATATCCCAGCAGCACAGAGTCTTTCCGATTGATACCGCGGTAGCAACACCGGTTACAACTCCAGTTGCAGTTGCCTTGTGATGGGTCGCATTGATATCGATTCCGACAATCTTTCGATCTGCACCGGCGTTGAGTTGAGTTCCAATCGATCCAAGGCTTTCAGCTAGAACTACATTAGCTCCACCATGAAGGATGCCCATGGGTTGTGTATTTCCCTCAACTGGCATCGTGCCTACAACTCTTGTGAGTGAAGCCTCCGTGATTTCAATGCCCATTTTCTTATCGAGGGCGCCACTGCCACGCTTCTTAATTATTGAAAGATAATCCGGTTCAGTCATGCGTAGAGTCTAACTGGCACTCTACGATGCATCCATGACCAAACGCCTATTACTTATCGATGGGCACTCAATGGCGTATCG
>CAZCDF010000132.1:0-2020 GCA_964497665.1 uncultured Candidatus Planktophila sp.
TTTGAACCCTTTGGAAAGGCAACACTTAATCCATCAGGTGAAATTGTTAAGCAGATTAAGGGTGACAATATTGTCACCGCTATTTTGCCTGTCGCATATGCGCAATCGGCCGAAGCTTTGCTTGCTTTGATTGAGCACCATAAACCAGATGTTGTTATCTCTTTGGGCCAAGCAGAAGGTCGCACACAGATAACTCCTGAGCGAATTGCAATTAACTTAGATGATGCACGCCTTGCAGATAATGAAGGTGTAACACGAATTGATGAACCAATTCTGGTTGGTGGTCCTGTCGCATATGAAAGCACATTGCCGATTAAAGAGCTTGTTGAAGCGATTAAGGCACAAAATATTCCCGCAGCGGTTTCATTGAGCGCTGGTGCTTTCTTGTGTAATCACATCTTCTATCTCATGCAAAACAAATTTGCTGGAACTCATGTGCGAAGTGGGTTTGTACATGTTCCACTAATGGATGAGCAGGCAGGGGAGTTCCCTGGTCTACCTACGATGCCGTTAGATCAGATGGTACAAGCGATTCGAACTATGCTCGAAGCGCTATAGCAAACTCGCGGAAATCTTCTACAAGTAGATCAATCTCTGTTTGGCCATGTGCCAAAGAGATCAACCACTGCTCATCAAGTCCTGGAGGAGTGATGATTCCGCGGTTCAGTGCAAACAACCAGTGAGCTTCTGCGATGCCAAAGTCAGTTGCCTTGTAATCACGATAGTTTCGAACTGGAGTTGTTGACCATGTAACGCAGCCCTTTACGCCAAATCCAACTGTGTGTGCAGGAAGTTGGTACTCCTCGATAATCGCGCTGATGCGATCAAGGGCTTGCTGATTTAAAGTTTCCGCTGCAGCAAGAGCCTCATCTGTGCAGATGCGATCAATCGCACGAATTCCAGCCATTGCTAGCGGGTTTCCGTTAAATGTTCCGAAGTGGGCCATTTTTCCATTGGTTACAAAATCCATGTACTTCTTCTTGCCACCAAAGGCCGCTAGAGGAACTCCACCACCAATTGATTTAGCTAGGGTGATTAAATCTGGCTGAACACCTAGGCGAACAGATGCACCATGCGCACCAGCTGTAAGTCCCGTCTTTACCTCATCAAAGATAAGTACAACGTTGTATTGATCGCATAGCTCGCGCACCTGCTCTAGGTAACCCTCATCTGGGAGGACGATGGCTAGGTTTTCTAGAACTGGTTCAACAATGAAACAAGCTATCTTGCTCGCATTCCTTTCAAACATTCTCTCAAGTGCTGGAATGTTATTGAAAGGGACAACGTAAATATCTCCAGGAACTAGGTTTGAATCAATCGCTGGAGTTGGATCCTCTGGATCACCAATCTTATTAAGTGCAGGCTTACTGGATACTACAAATGGATCGTAGCTACCGTGGTAACCGCCTTCTACCTTGAGAATTCCCATTTTTTCAGTTGCTGAACGTGCAACACGGACTGCATACATTGTGGATTCAGTTCCGCTGTTTGTAAAACGAACCTGGTCAATTTCAAAGCGCTTGCAGATTCGCTCTGCCGCATCAGTTGAAATAGGAGATGGTGTAACAAAAAGCATTCCCGTTGTTAATGAGTTCTGAATTTCCTCGATAACAGTTGGATTGAGGTGACCTGCAAACATTGCTCCGAAACCCATTGAAAGGTCGAGCAGTTGACGACCATCGACATCGGTCATGTAAGCACCCTTGGCGCTTGCGATGGAGATTGGATATGGATCCCAGTGCTGGAAGCTAGAAGTAACACCTAACGGCAACGATTTGAATGAACGACGGCTCTCTTCGGCGCTCTTTCCTGTTCCTTTAGTAAATAGTTCCCACTCCTGCTTAAGGATTTCTTCAACCCGCTTCGGGTCTACTGGAACTGATGTTGACGGCACGAATCTAAATGTTTGCTTGTGGTTAGTCTGTGTCAGCATTTGTAAAACTTGTACGGCAAAGGTTTCAGCTTTTGAAACTCGTTTGAGAAGTACTCTCCCGGTTCGTTTTTTAGTTAGTTTTAACTA
>CAZCDF010000133.1:0-2019 GCA_964497665.1 uncultured Candidatus Planktophila sp.
CACGTGCTGAACAAATCATTCCATTTGAAGTCTTGCCGTAAGTTTCTCGTGCACCTATTTTGAAATCACCAGGAAGAACCGCTCCAGGAAGAGCTGCTACTACTAAATCCCCCACTGCAAAGTTAGTCGCCCCGCAAATTACATAACGTGTTACACCCTCGCCACAATCAAGCCCGACATAGCGAATTGGCTTTTTGAACTCAGTTATCTCTTCTATAGAAAGCACCTTGGCAAACTTAAGTGGACCTGTTAAATCAGCGCCCTGCTTAATGATCTCTTCGACCTCAAAGCCAACACGAATAAGCCCGTCAGAGATTTGTTCAGCTGTAACTGATGCTGGGATATCTACAAACTCTTTGATCCACGATAAAGGAGCGCGCATTACAGGCCAACTCCAAACTGACGTGTGAAACGTAGATCACCTTCGACAATGTCATGCATATCGGTAATTCCGTGGCGAACCATGAGAGTTCGCTCGAGACCCATGCCGAAGGCAAAGCCGCTATACACATCTGTATCGATTCCGCAGGTAGTTAGAACCTTGGGATTCACCATTCCACAACCGCCCCATTCGATCCAGCGATTGTTAAAGAAAATATCTACTTCGGCGCTTGGCTCAGTAAATGGGAAAAAGGATGGACGAAGACGTGTAGTTACATCTGGACCAAACATGTGACGGGCGAAGTTATCAAGGGTGCCCTTGAGGTGAGCCATAGTGATTCCCTTATCGATGACAAGGCCTTCGACTTGGTGGAACACAGGGCTGTGCGTTGCATCCAGCTCATCTGCGCGGAAGGTGCGTCCTGGGCACACCACATAAATCGGTGGTTGCTGTGTAAGCATCGTACGAATTTGAACTGGTGAGGTGTGGGTACGTAACACCATTCCAGATTCAACCGGTTCGATGAAAAATGTATCTTGCATGGTGCGTGCTGGGTGATCGGCGGGAATATTGAGCGCATCAAAGTTCAACCAACCCGATTCAAGTTCAGGTCCTTCTTCTACTGCAAAGCCTTGTTCAATGAAGAAGTCAGAGACCTCATTTTTAATGATTGAAATCGGATGCAACCCACCTCGATGAGAGCGATTGACCGGCAAGGTGATATCGACAACCTCTTCAAGCAAAACCTTGCGGTCTCGTTCTGCTTCTAGAAGGGAGGTTGCATCAGCAAGGGCCTGAGCGATTGCCGCTTTGGCCTCACCAATAACTTTTCCAAAGGAGGCTTTATCTTCAGGTGATAAGGATCCCAGGGCACGAGATGCCAAAGCGATTGGAGATTTGTCACCTGCATGGGCAAGACGTGCGGATTTCAGTGAATCTAAATCTGTGGCGGAGGCGAAAGCCTTTCGGGCATCTTCAACCCAAGTTGAAATCTCCTCAACGCGCATAGGGAGAACTCTATCGGGAACCGCTTTATTAACGCGGCATATTTGATAGGTGATACATAACTATCGAGGCCGCAGCGGACAAATTCAGGCTTTCCGCATTGCCCGGCATAGGGATATTTACTGTCTCGATGCCATTGAGATTGTTGCTCGTTGAAAGTCCCCTTGATTCATTTCCAAAGATCGCAACGGTGTCACCTTTTGATGTGTAATCCTTCAACCTTTTGCTACCAGTTGCTCCCAGTGAGAATCCGTGAACCCCTTTGTTGATCAGCTCTTCAACTGCGATCGATTGAAATACTGGAATATGCCACAGCGATCCAGCGGTGCTTCGTACAACTTTTGGTGAGTACATATCAACGCTACCTGGTGAAGTAATCACCGCATCCATACCAAAGGCATCGGCAGAGCGAAGGATAGTCCCAGCATTTCCGGGATCCTGAACCTCGGAGAGATAAATGAATGTGCGCGATCCATCAAGTGTGATGGAATCTAATTGTGTGACAGGAATTGTGCAGATAGCGATTATTCCCTGGGGAGTAATGGTCTCTGACATTTGCTTCATCACTTCATCGCTGACATCAACGGTATTGAATTGCGATAGATCTGCGATCTCTTCAGCCTTAGAACGAC
>CAZCDF010000134.1:0-1996 GCA_964497665.1 uncultured Candidatus Planktophila sp.
TGATCTTTGGCATTGGTAATAGTTCACCGATCAAACCGGTTGAACAAACAATTACCTCACCCGATGAAATATTGAGAGTTTGCCCAACATGCTCTGCCGTTTTATGAGTATCTGCAAACCCTTGTGGGCCGGTGCAAGCATTTGCTCCCCCGCTATTGAGAACAACCGCTCGAACAACTCCACCCTTTGCAACTTGGCGAGACCAAATGACAGGAGCTGCAACAACTTTATTTGTTGTAAAAACGGCGGCCGCGGTGAAGTTCGGGCCCTGATTTTCGATGATTGTTAAATCAAGTGCCCCAGTGCTCTTTAAGCCAGCAGCAACTGATGCAGATCTAAACCCTAGAGGAAGTTTCATGCACCAATACCATCAAGTGCTAAGCCACTAATTTCGGAAAGCCCACACATGAGATTCGCATTTTGTATCGCTTGGCCAGCAGCACCCTTGCCTAAGTTATCGATCGCAACGGAGACAACCAGTCGATTACTATGTTGGTCAACAGCCACTTGAATTTGCACCTTGTTGCTTCCAGTTACAGCACTTGTCTTAGGCATCTGCCCTAGAGGTAAGAGATCGATGAAAAAATCATTGGCGTAGTGCTCTGAATAGAGTTGGTGTGCTTGCTCAGTGGTGATAGCAGTTGTGAGCTTTGCGGTTATCGTTGCCAGAATTCCGCGCGGCATCGGAGCCAAGATCGGTGTGAATGAAATCTTTGCTTCCTTTTGTGCAACCGCCGATAGTGCCTGCTCAATCTCTGGTGTGTGCTGGTGCACTCCACCAAATTTATAGGAGCTCAGTGAGCTCATTACCTCGCTACCAATCAAATTGATCTTGGCACTTCTGCCAGCACCAGTTGTGCCTGATGCTGCAACTACAACAATGTCTGAGCTATCGATAACTGACATGGCCGGCGCTATTCCCAAGGAAATTGATGTTGCATAACAACCTGGGTTTGCTACCCTGTCCTGACTCTTTATCGCCTCACGTTGAGCTGAGGCGAGTTCAGGTAACCCATACACCCAAGCTCCAGCGTGCTTGCCACCGTAATATTTCTCCCATTGAGCAGGATCTTCTAATCTGTAATCTGCGCCAAGATCTACGATCTTTAGATGTGAAGGCAGCTTTGTAATCATTGCAGCTGATTCACCATGTGGCAGAGCGAGAAATACCAGCTCGATTGCTGTGAAATCAATTGAGTCTGCGGTTACGAACTCGCGGCCTGCGTAACTTTGAAGCTGGGGATGAACAGATGTGACCTGCTCCCCTGCATTTGAGTGTGCGCTAACAACAGTTACCTCAAAGACGGGATGAGTCGCTAGCAGCCTTAATAACTCTCCGCCGGCATAGCCGCTTGCACCAATGACCGCTGTTTTCATGGCCCCAGCGTAAGGGATTATCTATAATTATGCAATCTTATGCATGATTATGCAGTGCGGACAACGGCCCCAAACTTTGCCGCAGCCTGTGCGGTCGCTGCTTCACGCATAGCTGAGACCTCTTCGCCTGTAAGTGTGCGATCAGAGGCACGGAAGACCAAGGTGAAGGCCAGGGAGATCTTTCCATCGCCGATCTTGTCGTAACGATCAAACAGAGTAATGGATTCAAGCAGTTCGCCGGCACCTTCACGCAAAGCCGCCTGCAGATCTGCGGCGCTCACAGTTGAGTCAACAATCAATGCAACATCTTGCACCGCCGCTGGCATTGTTCCGACTGTTGTTGGGCGAACTAGTGATGACTCAGGAAGTGCGCTTAATGCAACGGCAAATGCAACGGCGCGCTCTGGTAATCCATAAGCGGCGACTATTCGCGGGTGAAGTTCACCGGCGTGTGCGACAGCCTTACCGTTGACGATCAATTCAGCGCAACGTCCAGGATGCCATGGGGCTAGATCAGAACGAGCAACGCTCCAATTGAGGTTACATAGCTGCAAAATATCTTGAGCGAAGGCGATCGCATCCTGCCAGTTATAGGCACGGGCCTTGCCCTGCCAATTTT
>CAZCDF010000135.1:0-1984 GCA_964497665.1 uncultured Candidatus Planktophila sp.
TACAAAGTACGTTGCGCATTTTGATAATGCGAACGACGAACAACATCCTCTGTTGTTAGCAATACCTGTGAAGCGGTGATTGCATGACGTGCAAAGCTTTGGGTGTATTGAGCCACCAGTAATCCTTGACCGACAGATGCTGCCGCTTGTTGTGTAGCTAAATCCTTTGGGCGAGTAGTTAAGCCAAGTGGCGCAAGGCCTGCCGCAATTGCACCAGATGAGACAACAACAACCTCTGCGCCACGTTTTTTGCAGGCAGCAACTACATCGACAAGTTTGTTTACTGCATTTGCATCGAGGGCTGATCCGGCTTTACCTGTTAGTGAGGAGGAGCCAATTTTGATGACGATGCGTTTTGCAGAGGTGATCTGCTCTCGGCTCACTTGTCATCTCCATCCTCAAGATCTGCATCTGTGATTATCGGTGCTGAAAGTTTAGGCGTGTGGGGGTCAACTACGTTGTATTCCCACTGCTTTGCGATTTCATCATCGGTCAATACATTCTCTACACGCTCAGGCATATTCCATGTTGACTCAAGTCGTGAATCCTCACCTCGACGATGCAGATGACCGGCAAGTTGCTCAGCGCCAGCTTCAATAGTCGGCTCCCAGTCAAATACAACTTCGGTATCACCATCACCAATACGTACCTCGCTGCCAGCAACGGCACCCTTTTTGTATAACTCTTTTTCAACTCCGAGCTGTGCCAAACGATCTGCGAGGTAACCGATTGCTTCTGCGTTTTTAAAGTTTGTTTGGCGAACCCAACGTTCCACCTTCTTGCCACGAATCGTGAATGAGCCGTCGGCATTTGCATGCACCAAGAAACCAGAGTCATCTACTGCAACAGGGCGCAAAATAATTCTTGTGCGCTCAGGTACCCCAGCCTCGACGCGATTCTTATGAACTAAGCGGCCCATTGCGTAGATTAAATCTTGCAGACCTTCACGGGATGCGGCGGAGACTGCATACACCTCGTATCCCTTATCGCGAAGCTCTTGTTCAACCATTTCAGCCATCGCTTTGCCATCAGGTAAATCAATCTTGTTTAAAGCAACAATGCGTACACGATCTTCGAGGCCACCATAAAGAGCTAACTCATTTTCAATCGCCTCAAGATCTGCAACAGGATTGCGATCTGTCTCTAGAGTTCCACAATCAAGAACATGCACTAATGCAACGCAGCGTTCTACATGTCGAAGAAACTCAAGGCCTAATCCCTTGCCCTGTGATGCACCTGGAATTAGTCCCGGAACATCGGCAACTGTAAATCGGGTCTCGCCCGCTTGCACAACACCGAGGTTTGGCACCAAGGTTGTAAATGGATAATCAGCAATCTTTGGGCGAGCAGCAGAAATAGCTGCAATCAAAGAGGATTTTCCCGCACTTGGAAAACCAACGAGAGCGATATCTGCAACGCTCTTTAACTCCAAAATTAAGGTGCGTTCTTCGCCTGGCTCGCCAAGTAGTGCAAACCCTGGCGCACGACGCTTAGAAGATGAGAGTGCAAGGTTTCCCAGACCACCAAAGCCACCTTGAGCTGCAACAAATGTAGTTCCATTGCCGATTAAATCGGCGATCTGCACTCCATCTTTATCGTAAATAACCGTTCCATTAGGTACTCCAAGGATTAAATCCTCCCCTTGGTGACCATCTTTGCGATCGCCATATCCTTGATGACCAGATGTTGCTTTTCGATGTGGTGAGTGGTGAAAATCAAGAAGTGTCGTCACATTTGGATCAACGACAAGGATTACATCTCCGCCACGTCCACCGTTACCACCATCTGGACCTCCCAGTGGCTTGAACTTTTCACGCTTTACAGAAACGCACCCATCGCCACCTTTTCCGGCAGCGGCGTAGAGAGTTACGCGATCAACAAATGTTGTCACTTATGAACTCCCTTCACTTCTCACAATGTTGTTGAATGAAAAAAGCGAGCCGCATGATTACGGCTCGCTCTTTTACAAGAAACCTAAAATTAA
>CAZCDF010000136.1:0-1928 GCA_964497665.1 uncultured Candidatus Planktophila sp.
GTTCAACCAATCATGGGTGTTCGATTCTGGGATCCAGCGGTAAAAATTGATACAGAGGATGTAAAAATCACCTTCAACCAAGGTCGCCCAGTATCAATCAATGGAAAATCATTTGATGATGTTGTTGATTTAATGAAGGAAGCTAATGCGATTGGCGGACGTCATGGACTCGGAATGGCTGACCAAATTGAAAACAGAATTATTGAAGCAAAGAGCCGTGGAATCTATGAAGCTCCAGGAATGGCCCTGCTTTTTATCGCCTATGAGCGTTTGATCAGTGCGATTCATAATGAGGACACAATCGCTAATTACCACGCAGAAGGTCGCCGCCTTGGTCGTCTTTTGTATGAGGGTCGCTGGTTTGATCCACAAGCTTTAATGCTTCGCGAATCTTTGATGCGTTGGGTTGCATCAGCAGTTACTGGTGAAGTAACAATCCGTATGCGTCGTGGAGATGATTACTCAATCATCAACACAACTGGCCCAGGACTTAGCTATCACCCTGAAAAGCTTTCAATGGAGCGCACAGAAAACGCTGCATTTGGCCCAGTAGATCGCATTGGCCAATTAACAATGCGCAACCTTGATATTGCCGATACTCGTGCCAAGTTAGAGCTTTACCGCTCACAGGGCCAGATCGGTGATGGCGAGTTTAAATTAATCGGCGAAATCGAATAACAAGGAGAACCATGCCAAAGAAAACCCTATTGAAGATATTTGCGGTTCTTGCCGTATTAGCAATTGGATTTGCATCATTTACAACACTCGGAGGAGATGACACAGTGTCAGGATCAGCAGCAGGACTTCCAGTAGTTACTGGTAACGCAGGTGAAGCACCAACAATCACACCTCCAACAGGTGCAGCTCCAGCAACATTACAAACACAAGATCTCATCGTTGGAACTGGAACTGAGGTTCTACCAACTTCAACATTGACCGTTCATTACACATTGATGACTTGGTCTAACGGTGCATTAATTGAATCTTCATGGAATGGCGGACAGCCAGCAACATTCCCACTATCTGGCGTAATCGCGGGATGGCAGGAAGGTTTGCCAGGAGCCAAGGTTGGCGGACGTCGTCTCTTGGTTATTCCTGCTGACAAGGGATATGGTCCAAATGGCTCAGGCCCAATCGGACCAAATGAGACCTTGATCTTCGTTGTAGACATCATCGCAGTCTCGTAAATTATTTAGGAAAAGCCCCATCAACCAATAGGTTGGTGGGGCTTTTGTTTTTCGAAAATTGCCCTTTGTTCACCGTGTGTTAACCGGGGAATGAGTAGCCTCATCTCATGAAGAAGCTCCTTGCCGAGTACCTAGGTACCACCCTTTTAGTTGCAATTGTTGTTGGCTCCGGAATCATGGCAACGGACTTAACCAAGGATGTTGGCCTACAGCTACTGATTAACACAATCGCGACAGTATTTGGATTAGGTGTCTTAATCCTGATCCTTGCTCCAATCAGCGGTGCGCACTTTAATCCCGTTGTAACACTGGTTGATTTCATCCAAGGTAAGAGCCCTCTACTTCAGTTCATTCAATATGCGGTCACTCAAGTTTTAGGGGCTATTTCAGGAGCCTTGCTAGCAAACGCAATGTTTGATCATGCGATTGTCGAAACGGCGACAAAGCTTCGCTCTGGAAGCAACTTGTACCTGGCTGAGATCACTGCAACAGCAGGTTTAATCCTTGTAATTAACCTTCTTGTCACTCAAAAGAATTTAACTGTTATCCCAGCAGCGGTAGCTGCTTGGATCGGTAGCGCATACTTCTTCACAAGCTCCACATCTTTTGCAAACCCGGCTGTGACAATCGGACGAGCCTTTACCGATTCATTCGCTGGAATCGCGCCAGAGTGCGTTCCTCAATTCATCGCCGCCCAAATTCTTGGAGCCTTAATCGGCCTAGGACTAGTGAAAGTGCTGA
>CAZCDF010000137.1:0-1879 GCA_964497665.1 uncultured Candidatus Planktophila sp.
TTGATGAATGTTGGTCAATCAATTCGCCACATCCATGGCAACGCTGATGAACCACAAGTTCGTGCAGCGATTAAAGCTGCGCTCGCAGGAAAGTTACCTGAAGCATCAACTCCTAAAAATGTAACTGGTGAACTTGGTTCCGAGGCTGATGCACAGAAAGCCTTTGATTGGATGAAGGGTAAGAAAATTGGTGCAGTTGGAGATGCACCAATTGGATTCACACCATGTCTTTACGATGCACAACAAATCCGCTCACTCTTTGGTTTAGATATTCGTCAGATAACAATCGATGATGCCTTTGGCAAAATCTCAGAGGTTAAAGAGGAGGCACGCGAATTAGCGTATGCAGGCGCAGTTGCTGCTCAACCATCGCTGGCTTCAGTTAACGTTGACGAGGCGAAGAAAGTTTATGGAGTAGAAGTCGCACTAGATAAGTGGCGTGAAGATGAGCTACTTGATGCCATTGCAATTCGCTGCTGGCCAGAGTTCCCAACTGAGATGGGCGCATGCATTTGTTCTTCACTTGGACGCCTTGCAGACCGCGGCACAGTAACTACCTGCGAACGGGATGTTTTAGGCGCAGTAACAATGATGATGTGCGAAGCACTTGGATCAGATGAAAACTACTTGGTGGACATAGTTGACCTTGATGCTTCACAAGGTTTAGTGCGTTTGTGGCACTGCGGATCTGCAGCAACAAAGCTTGCAGCTGACCCAAAGAATGCAACGCAAACAACTCACTGCAATCGCAAATTAGGCGTTGCAGGTAATTTTCCGCTCAAGACCGGACCAGTAACGCTGTTCCGCATTGATCGGGATGTAGATCCGAGCAACAGCACGGGTTTACGCATGGTTGTGAGCCGAGGGGAATCAATCCCAGCTCCCAATCACTTCCAAGGCAATACAGCAACGGTTATCACTCAACCTGATGCCGCTGCGTTAGTGAATGGAATAGTCACTGGTGGATACCCGCACCACTTGGTCATCTCGTGGATCGATGTGCGACCAGGTATTCGCCAAATGGCAAAGATGTTAGGGATACCCCTCACAGAATGGTAAACAACAACAAACCCTCTAAAGCAAGGATAAAAATGAAAACTAAAGGACACAAAGCCTTTGCTTCACTCCGTGCTGGTGTAGTTGCAACAGTTGCTGCGGCACTTGTTATCACTCCACTTGCAGTTGCTAACGCTAACGAAGTACCAACATTCGGAAAGCGTTGTACAACAGAAGGCGTAAGCACTGGAACAAGCTCAAAGTCTCTGATTTGCGCCGAAAACTCTGCAGGAAAGCTAACTTGGCAGCGTGTACGTCTAGCTGCAACTAATGCCAATCCTGTTGCAGCTTCAACTCCTCCAAAGGGATCAATTGAATTCTGGCACTACCGTCCAGAAGACAAGGCACACTTCGAGTTAATTATTTCAAACTACGAAGCTCGCTACCCTGGAACAAAGATCACTCAGGTAATCAAGACAACTACTGATTACAACGCAACTGCACGCGTACAGATCTTGGCTAACCCTCGTGCTGCGCTATTTGCTACAGCTCGCGGATCAATTTTCAACGATTTCGTAAGCAGTGGATTAACTCTTGACATTACAAATCAGCGTTTCGTTAAGCAAAACCTAGTATCAAAGGGTCTTGCAGCAGGAACTGTTGACGGAAAGGTTCTAGGAGTTCCTTACCACTACCTATTTAACAACCCTGTCTATAACACTGAAATCTGGGCTAAAGAGAAGTGGGCTTTCCCAAAGAACTTAACTCAATGGACCGCTTGGTGTAAGGATGCAAAGGCCAAGGGATATGTTCCTCTCGCATGGCCAGGAGCAACTCGTGGACAAGCAGCACAGATTTCAAACTCTGCTTTGATGAACTCTGC
>CAZCDF010000138.1:0-1852 GCA_964497665.1 uncultured Candidatus Planktophila sp.
CTGGAGTGTGATTGAGATGTTGAGTTATCCATTTACTTGCTCACCTTCTTGGCAGCGGTTTTCTTAACAACCTTCTTAGCGGTTTTTTTAGCGGTGCTCTTCTTCGCGGTTGTCTTGTTACCAGTGGATTTCTTTGCCGGGCTCTTCTTCGCTGAAGCGCCACCCTTTTTCAATGCAGCAACCTCCTGCTTAAGAGCCTCAAACTCGCCACGCTTTACAAAACCCATCTTGGAAACGGAACGCTCTACCTCATCCTCAATCTTGACCTTGATAGCTTCTCCACCCTCTTTGAGGAAAAGGTTGACCGATTGCGCGACCTCGGATCCAGATTTGTTTCCAAGCTGCACATTTTCGATTAAGGATTTGATTGTGGCTTTGATATCGCTGTTCTTACTCATGGGATTAGCCTACCTAAATTCGGGAAATCTCGACCGCTTCAACCTGCCAACGGCTTGCAAGACCGGTTGGCGCACTCCAAAAACGTCGATGGATAGAGCCTGAAACCTCCACCCATTCATCAGGTGTGAGTGTTAACGCAGTTCTCCGCGCCTTCGCGCTCCACGCTCCGATATCTAAGGTGTCCACCCCAGACAATTTTTCACGTGTAATGATCAATCGGAACTCTACGACCTTGTCACCACTTGGAAGCTCCTTTTCAACCGCCTCCTGTGATACTCGTCCGCGTAGAACAACATCGTTGAGTGAGTAATCCTCTTCAATCTCCGATTGATCTACCTTCTTTTTCTTTGTCGCTACCTTGCTGTTCATGGAGCACCCCTTCTCATATATGAGGGGCGCACGCTAATTAGCGGATCTGACAAAGAGACTGCGAAAGTTTACGTATGTGGGTAACTACTTCGATGCTCTTTCAGCTGCATCTGTGAACTCATCCTCATCAAGCTCTGCGCACTTTGCAAACCACTCACGGGCCTCATCTTTTCGACCGGCGGCATCTAAGGCATCAGCATATGCATAACGAAGACGTACCGCCCATTCCTCTGTGTCATTGTTGAGTTCTTTACAGGTCAATGTAACAACCGCTGCATCTAGCTCACCAAGATCACGACGTGCACCAGCTGCAACGATTCGCATCTCAATCTCTTCTGGCTTTGCTAAACGCTTAACCTCGGGAGAACCAGCCAAATTCAATGCTTTTAGCGGGTTTCCAAGACCACGTTCACAATCTGCCATGACAGGCAGTGATGAAACATCCCCCGAAATTCGATTTGCGGCACGCAACTCTTTGAGTGCAATCTCGTAATGTCCTGCACGATAAGCTGCGTAACCAGCTGATTCGCGAACAACAGCTAAACGTCCGGCATGATGTGCAGCGGCGATGCCATGTTTATGTGCCAATTGTGGATCTGTATCTTGATACAAATTGATGCACACCAAATGTCGTGCAACAACCTTTGCATTTTCTGCAGAGAGACTGAGCAGTTCTGCACGAACAGATTTTTCTAACTCTTCACCGGTAACATCTTCAGGAATATCTGGTTCAAAAATGCGTGGACGTAATCGAGATTGATCGCGATCCATAGGCGCAGGCCTTGCCCCGCGTGGATCTGAGCCATCACGTGTTTGACGTGGTGCACCTGCGCGAGCTGATGAACCACCACGTGCCGGAAGATCTTCACGGCGACGTTGTGAGTTAGGCCCTGATGGTTTGCGAGCGGAAGGTCGTGATGGGCGCTTATCTCTATCTTCCATCGTTACTCTCTCCTTCACGCTCTTAAATTATTTGTATATATTTCTAAACAGCTTCTTTATTCTAGGGAAATAAAAAAGGGGCGCTGATTAAAGCGCCCCTTTTTATAAAAGAAGTCCGGCGACGTTCTACTCTCCCACAAGG
>CAZCDF010000139.1:0-1836 GCA_964497665.1 uncultured Candidatus Planktophila sp.
CTACGGAAGAGGATCTGCCTGAGCAGCTCCGTATTCGACGTGAAAAGCGCGCATCTTTACTTGAGCGCAACGTTGAGCCATACCCAGTCTCTGTGCCTCGCACAAAATCACTCAAAGAGGTTCGCGAAAAGTATGTCGGACTTGAAATCGATGTAGCAACAGGTGATGTTGAATCATTAACTGGTCGAATTATCTTTAAGCGCGATACTGGAAAACTATGCTTTGCAACTTTGCGCGAAGGCGATGGAACAGAGCTTCAGGCGATGCTGTCTTTGGACAAGGTTGGCCAAGAAGTTCTTGATTCTTGGAAATCAGATATTGATCTTGGTGACATCGTTTCTATCACCGGAGAAATCATCACATCAAAGCGCGGCGAACTTTCAATTCTGGCGAATTCATGGAGTTTGGCATCAAAGTCTTTGCGTCCACTGCCGAATGATCACAAGCCAATGTCTGAAGAGACTCGCGTTCGTATGCGTTATGTAGATTTGATTGTTCGCCCCGAAGCTCGCAGCAATGCACGTATGCGTCCGGCGGTAATGAAGTCTTTGCGCGACACCTTTGACAAGGCAAACTTTATTGAGGTCGAAACACCAATGCTTCAGGTTATGCATGGTGGCGCTGCAGCTCGCCCATTTAAATCTTTCTCAAACGCCTATGACATGGATCTTTACCTACGAATTGCGCCAGAGCTTTTCTTAAAGCGTTGTGTTGTTGGTGGGATCGAACGTGTATTTGAGATCAACCGTAACTTCCGTAATGAAGGTGCCGACTCATCTCACTCACCAGAGTTTGCGATGATTGAAAGTTACATGGCTTATGGCGACTGGATGTCGATCGCTGACTTAACTCGCACCCTGGTTCAAAATGCAGCGCTGGCGGTTGCAGGTTCACATGTTGTTACCCACCACGATGGTCGCCAGGCGGACCTTGGTGGTGAGTGGAAGCAAATCTCCTTGTATGAGGCTATTTCTAATGGAGTTGGCGAGAGCGTTACAGCCCTTACCCCGTATGCAGATTTGAAGAAGATCGCTGAAAAACTGGGCATGAAGATTGATCCAAAGTGGATTACCGGAAAGCTTGCTGAAGAGATCTTTGAGCACGTTGCACGCCACTTATTGATTGAACCTACATTTGTTATGGGCTTCCCAGTTGATACATCTCCACTAGTACGTGCACACCGAGAACTTCCAGGTGTTGCAGAAAAGTGGGATCTCTACATTGATGGATTTGAACTTGCAACAGGATATTCCGAACTCATCGATCCAGTTGTGCAACGTGATCGTTTAGTAGAACAAGCAACTCTTGGTTCAAAGGGTGACCTTGAAGCGATGCAGGTTGATGAGGATTTCTTGCGTGCCATGGAGTTTGCAATGCCTCCAACCGGTGGAATGGGAATGGGTGTCGATCGTTTACTGATGGCGCTAACAGGTCTTGGAATTCGCGAAACTATTTTGTTCCCACTTGTTAAGCCTGAAGTTGATTAATCAATGCAGATTCGTCCAGCACAAACCCGCGACATTAAAGGCATCCGCCAACTAATTGATTCATATGCACCGCAAGGTCGTTTGCTTTCTAAAGAGACAGTAACGTTGTATGAAAGCGTGCAGGAGTTCACCGTTGCTGTCGAAGGTGACACAGTTGTTGGTTGTGGCGCTTTGCACGTTCTCTGGGAAGATTTAGCAGAAGTTCGCACAGTTGCTGTCTCGGAAGAGCTTCGTGGCAAAGGTGTTGGTCATCAGATCCTTGATTCCATCATTGATCGTGCACAAGCAATCGGCGTGAAGCGAATCTTTTGTTTAACCTTTGAAACTGAGTTCTTTGGTCGCCATGGTT
>CAZCDF010000140.1:0-1799 GCA_964497665.1 uncultured Candidatus Planktophila sp.
CCAGAGCAAGCCGATCACATCATTCAAACCGGCGAAGCAGATGCGGTCTTCATGGCACGTGAGTTCCTGCGCAATCCGCGCTTTCCTTTGTACGCTGCAGAAAAACTTGGTGTGAAGATTCCTTGGCCGCTTCCGATTGAACGTGGCCGCAAACTGAGTTAAAGGTCTACATTTACCTCATGACCACCTATGCCAATCGTGCATTTGATACCCCGCGTCCGCAGGAGTATCCAGCGATTCCAGAACCGGTCTTTCGTCGCAACAGAGCTTCGCACCCACAACTGCCAGGACCAAACCCATTACTGTCAGATTGGTTGACCTTAACCTTCATTCGCAACACCCCACAGTTTTTATCCAATATGCAAAGGCGTTACGGAGATACCTGCGCCTTTTACCTATCGCGCCGCTTGTTTATCGGAGTGTTTTCTGCAGAAGCTGTACATCAAGTAACCGTTGCCCAGCAGCATAACTTTGTAAAGGGAGTTGGCTTTGCGCGTATGCGCAAAGTTCTCGGTGAAGGTCTTCTTACAAATGAAGAGCCAATTCACCTTAATCACCGCCGCTTAATGCAGCCACCGTTTCACCACGGAAACCTAGATTCCTATGTTGCGATCATGCATCGCTTAGTTGATCAACACATCAGCAAATGGGATGGCAAAAGCAGCATCAACCTGGCACCCGAGATGATGGCGTTAACCCTTGAGATCGTTAGCCAATGTCTCTTTGGCCTCGATTCCTCTAAATACACCGCACAGATTGCACACTCAATGGAGATTGCGATCGATCGCATTGAACGCACCATGTTGCCGGGGCTTGAACGGTTTGATAAATCAGCGCTGTCTTACTTTGTTGCCTTTGAAGAAGCAGCAAATCAATTGGCAGATATCGCAGAAGAGATAATTCAGAGCCGCATAGCAAGCAACACAACCCACACCGATGACCTGCTAGGTATCTTGCTGCAGATGCGTGAGCACATTTCCATGGAACATATTCGCGATGAAGTTTTGACTTTGATTCTTAGCGGACATGAAACCACCGCCAATGTTTTAACCTGGGCATTTTCCTATATGAGTAACAACCCACAGGCAGCGGCAGATTTAGCAAAAGAGGCAGATCAACAACTATGGATTCAAGAGAATAGAACACCAACCTTTGCCGAACTTGAACAATCATCAACCTTTGCTAACGCTGTTCTCAATGAAACCCTACGTCTTGCTCCCCCAGTGTGGGTTTCACCACGCATCGCCCTCAAGGATTGCGTAATCGATGGTGCACAGATCCCAGCTGGTGCACATGTTCTGATCAGCCAGTTTGTTACTCAACGACTTGAAAAGTACTTCTCAAACCCCAACACCTGGAACCCATACCGTTGGATGGACCCAAGCTTTGAAAACTCACTACCCCGCGGTGCGTACTTCCCATTCTTAGCCGGCAGCCGCAAATGTCTGGGTGAATCATTTGCTTTGGCCGAGTCACGGCTTATTTTGCTGATGGTTGCCCGTAAGTTTTCAACATCAAACTCAATGCCAAAAGCACAACCACGCACCACCTACCGAGCAAAGGGTGTTGTTCCTACCGCCCTTAAGGCCCGCACCACCAAGTAATTACTTGTTAAGCGGACCGATTCGATAGGAATCTAGACGAATCGCAGGTCTAGTTTGGTTTTCATGTTGTGCCTTAAATGCATTTGTTCCATCGGTTCCACACAAGAACAAGATCGCACCTGATCCACCAGGGTGTGCGCTGATCCAATTTGTTAAGTTGTAGACATAACCATCAATTGCGGTCCAGCAGCTACG
>CAZCDF010000141.1:0-1799 GCA_964497665.1 uncultured Candidatus Planktophila sp.
TTGACTCAGTGAAACTCTGAGACCGACGGTTAAAGTCCGGATGAGAGAAAACAAAGAAAGGGTCGGCGCATGCCTACCCTTATGGTGCATTTTCCATTTCTGGAAAATCTCCTGCACCCACCCCGAGAACTCGTATCTAGAGTTGGGGGGTTCAAATGGATTACACAGTTGCGATGCAACGTGCCATTGCCCTTGCCGAAAAAGGACTCGGAAAGACAGCGCCCAATCCAATTGTTGGCGCAGTAATTATTGATAGCACCGGCGCGATCATTGCTGAGGGTTTCCACGATCGAATGAATTCACCTGATCATGCAGAGGTAGTCGCAATTAAAGCAGCTGGCGAAAAAGCTAAGGGCTCAACAATTGTTGTAACCCTGGAACCATGTAATCACTCAGGCAGCACCGGTCCATGTGTTCAAGCGATTATCGACGCAGGCATTACTACTGTGGTCTTTGCTGTTAACGATCCCAATGAAAAAGCAGCAGGGGGAGCAGCGGCGCTTCGCGCAGCGGGTATCACTGTTATTGAAGGTGTATTAAAGGAAGAAGCAGCTTTTTCAAACCGTGCGTGGCTGATGAAGATTCGCAAGAACCGCCCATTCTTTACCTGGAAGGTTGCCGCAACCCTGGATGGAAAGGTTGCAGCCGCCGATGGAACATCTAAATGGATAACCAATGAAGCATCACGTAAAGATGTGCAGGTGCTGCGCCGTCAAGCAGATGCGATTCTTGTAGGTACAAACACTGTTATTGCAGATAACCCACATTTAGTTCCACGTGGAGATTTTGCTGGGTACACCCACAATCCAATCCGCATTGTGTGTGGCGAACAAGAGCTGCCACAGGATGCACAAATATTCGATGATGCTGCGCAAACTATTGTTGTTAAATCCAAAGATCTCGATGTTGTAGTTGAAAAACTCAATGAATTAGGGGTTAATCACGTCTTTGTTGAAGCTGGCCCAACGCTAGGTAGCGCAATGCTAGACGGCTGTTTACTGGATGAATTAATCATGTATCAAGCACCTTCATTGCTGGGTACCGGAAAGCATTGGTTTGCCTTTGATTACCCAACAACAATCACCGATCAAATGCGTATGGATCACTTGGGTACACAGGTTTTAGATGGCGATGTTAAATCGGTTTATCGCATAAGGAATGGTGAGTGATGTTTACCGGACTTATTGCAGAACTCGGAGCTATCACCGCGATTGAAAAGGGTGAAAGCTCAGCGGTATTTACTATTGCAGCACCTGGCCTTATTTCACAGATCGCACTGGGGGATTCCGTTGCGGTCAACGGTGTTTGCTTAACCGCTACATCCATTGCGGGCGATACCTTTACCGCAGATGTAATGGTTCAAACCTTGGCGGTTACCTCTTTGTCGCAGCTAACAGTTGGCGGTCCAGTTAACCTGGAATTAGCGGCGTTACTCAATACCCGCATGGGTGGACACATGGTGCAGGGCCATGTCGATGGTGTTGCAACTGTTGTGGGATTAACGCCGGGTGATAAGTGGGCACAGTTTGAAATCACTGTGCCGGAAAAATTGGCTAAATACATAGTGAATCAAGGCTCAATCTGCCTAGATGGCGTTTCTCTCACTGTTGGCGAAATGAACGATACAAACAATGTCGTAACTGTGTGGTTAATCCCTGAAACGCTGGAGCGCACCAATCTTTCAAGTAAAAAAGCTGGCGATTTAATCAATCTCGAAGTCGATGTTCTAGCAAAGTATGTTGAGCGTTTATTAGCCAAGGGGGATAAATGAGTAATCTCCAAAAAGCGCTAGATGCTTA
>CAZCDF010000142.1:0-1794 GCA_964497665.1 uncultured Candidatus Planktophila sp.
GTAACTGTTCCTGCCGCTGTCATCAACATCGGGAAAAATCGTGGCGATAGTTCTGCGCCAACAACAGCTGCACGGTAACCAGCACACAAAGCTTGCGAAGTTAATGCATCCATTGATTGCGCACGAGAAATACGTGGGACTAATTCAAGAGAAAATGCGGTCACACCTGCTGCAGCAGCGGCATCGATGGAATCAACTGCGGTGACAGGTGAGAGAAATGAGATCGTGATCGCGCCTTTTTTCAAAGTAGACATCTGTTGCGGTGTTAATGGTTGAACAGATAGAACAACATCGGCATCAGAGAGAACATCGCCGCTTTTTACCGTTGCACCTGCTGCCGTGAAATCAGCATCAGTGGCTTGCGAATGAAGCCCTGCACCAGCTTCGATCGTGACATCTAGACCTAGGCGAGTTAATTTGTTGATGATATCCGGGACAAGCGCAACGCGCTTTTCTCCCTCTTTGATTTCCCGTGGGACGGCTACGCGCATACCTGAAATGTTAGTGCGTATAGCCCTTTAAGTCACCACGAACGAGGTGATAGAGAATCGATTGAATAGTTGTTCTGCGGTGGTACGCCTCTCGCCAAATGACTGAGCGTGGGCCATCGATAACTGAAGCCTCAACCTCTTCACCACGGTGTGCAGGTAAACAATGCATGAACAAAGAATCCTTGCTCGAGAGTTTCATCAAATTTTCTGTTACTGCAAATGGTGAGAGAGCCAACATCTTTTCGGCGCGATCACTTTCTGAATCACCCATCGACATCCACACATCTGTGTAGAGAACGGAGGCATCCTTAGCTGCAGCCTCTGGATCATGAGTGACCTCTACTTTTCCACCACTGCTAGCTGCGATATTTTTTGCAACAGCTACAACTACTGGATCTGGTGCCCACTTACCACTAGGTGTTGCTGCAACTACATGTGCACCCATGATTGCGCCCATAATCAACCAGGCATGAGACATATTGTTACCATCACCAAGATACACAAATTTGCGACCTGCAATATCTGTTCCAAAGTTTTCACGAATCGTTAACCAGTCTGCTAATAGCTGTGTTGGGTGATCTACATCCGTTAATGCGTTGATAACTGGAATTGTTGAATACGCTCCCAATTCATCAACATCTGATTGGGCAAATGTTCGGATGATTAAAGCGCTGCAGTACCCACTAATTATTTTGGCGGTATCCTCAATTGTTTCTCCGCGGCCAAGTTGCAACTCATCGCCACGAATGAAGATTGGTGTGCCGCCTAAGTGGGCAACGGCGGTTTCAGAAGAAAGACGGGTGCGGGTTGAAGGCTTTGTCATGTAGATCGCCACAGTTTTATTGGCTAATGCTGTGTTTGATCGCAGAGGATTCTCAGCAAATTCAGCGGCGGTCGAAAGCAATAGTTCGACATCTGCTCGGCTTAAATGCTCTGTACGGAGTAAGTCCTTCATTTGCGAATTCTACCCGTAGTTTTGGGGTGCACATAGGTATTCTTATCCACCTCATGGGCATCTTTCGAAAAATTGGAATTGGGTCGGAGTCTGATACCGATCTCTTAACCCGCCCATCCCTTGATGAACAACTTCAAGAGGATGATGGTGGCCATGATCGCTTTGCTCATTATGTGAAGAAAGAGAAGATTGTCGAGTCCGCAGTAACAGGAAAAGCGGTGAAAGCTCTCTGTGGAAAGAAGTGGATTCCATCTCGTGATCCCGAGAAGTATCCAATCTGTCCGACCTGCAAAGAGATTCACGCAGGGTTGAAGCCAGATCCCGAAGAAAAGTAATTATGAAGCGCAT
>CAZCDF010000143.1:0-1760 GCA_964497665.1 uncultured Candidatus Planktophila sp.
TTGAGCCACTTTGCCACCTGGGCATCGGTAAAGCCCTCTGAATTCAAGACATACAGCCCTGTAAAGGTATCGCCATTGAATTGGTAGAAACCAAGCAATGTGCGAGCACGGACATCTGCATCAATAATTGCATGAACAAAGACTCGATTACCTTCGGAGACAACACCTGCTGGAATTGGTGGAAGTTTCTTGAACTCGTATGGAACCAATGTTCCAGTTGAATCCTTATATCCCTTGTCACTTTGGCACTGCGCCAAAACCTTTACCAACTCTTTCTGCGCAGCACTAGCCGCAGCCACAGATGAGTACTTAACAACCTCGGTAGATAAGAATGAGAATGTAGATCCAACCTTTGTTGCCATTACCTGACGGCGTTCAACGCGATCCTTCTCCGATGTAAAAGTTCCATTGCAAAGATCTAGTGATGGATCAAGCAAAGTTGTTCCATTTGCCATCGGCAGGATCGTCCACTCCTGGCTGAAATCACTGGCGCGGAAGCCAAGCTTTGCAAGTGCAACCTGCTTTGTATCGGTGAGGGATGGATCGGTAATCGCAGGCAGGCGATCTAGCTCCTTGAGCGCACCAACTGATGTTGTTACTGAGGCAAGACCAACTAAAACAAAGTTATTCCCGGTAATACGCACAACTTTTTTACTTGAGCCAACATCAATAGTTGTACTCATCGTCAAAGATTTTGATTTGTTTTCGCTAATTGATGCAACGGTCTTATTTCCCACTGAAACTGTTGCAGCACCTGCACCCAGCAGAACCTCAAACTTACCCTTGGTACTTATGGATGCGGTGCACTTGCCAGCACACTTCAATGCGCCTGTTCCAAAGGTGCCACCCGCGGCGCTCCACTTGCCTGTGCGTGATGATTTATCAGCTGGAATATAGGTGTTTGCGATACTGACAGAACCAGTTAAACCATTACCCAAGCAATCAAAAACCTGTGCTGTTCCTGCCAAAGTTGTACCTGGTGCGACCTTAAAGGCTGGAGCATTCTTTGCAGCGCTACTTGCAAGAACTAAACCATCTTCATCAACCACATTAACCTGACAGATTCCGCTGCCAGCATCGGTTGCACCCTTCCAAGAAAGTGTTAGCTCCTTACTGTTGGCAGATGCAATCGCAAACGAATTGGTAACAATCGGATCTGCACGATCAATCACCACTTTTTGTGGAGTCGACCATTCACTCTTATTGCCCACGATATCTATCGCACGCATCGCAAATGTGTAACTTCCCTCTGGAAGATCACGAAGATAAAAAGTTTTTGGCGCAACAAATGGTGATAAGTAAGTCGGCATCCATCCATCAATATCTGATGCTTTAAGTGTTTCAACCTTTCCATCTATCTGACCTTCAAAGCCAACAACAGCTGTATCGGCATCCTCGCCACCTGCCCCAAGAATTACCATGTTGGGAGAGCGCCATTGATCAACAGGAAGCACATTAGGAACTGGTGGAGGCGTGGTATCTGCCTTCTTAGTAATTGTTACAACCGCACCTGTTTCAGATGCAACCGCGTTAAATGAAACATTGCCCGAAAAGGTAGTTGCTGTCAGCCCTGTCATAGAGCCACCAACCTGACGGGAATCCTTGTACACATAGTTATCGAGGTTAAGCATCCAAAGATCTCCACCCAACACCTGCGAGAACTCATTGGCACCGGTGTCTTCAGGGTTGGGAGAAACAATCGCAGAAATAGGTGGTGGATCTAAGCGGTAAATAGCAAGGCCTGGCTTGTATCCAACGCC
>CAZCDF010000144.1:0-1736 GCA_964497665.1 uncultured Candidatus Planktophila sp.
CCGACATCGGCAATGTGTCCTGATTGTTCTCCGCCCAACAAGTTGCCCGCACCACGGATTTCTAGATCCTTTAGCGCAACTCGCATGCCAGAACCTAAATCAGTATTGGTTGCAATTGTCTTTAAGCGTTCATGGGCTAACTCAGATAAGGGTTCATCGGCGGAGTACAAGAAGTAGGCATAGGCACGCTCTCGGCCACGGCCCACACGTCCACGTAACTGGTGAAGCTGTGATAATCCAAATCTATCTGCCCGCTCAACAATCAAGGTATTTGCATTTTGGATATCTAATCCGCTTTCAACAATTGTTGTACAAACCAGAACATCAAACTCACGGTTCCAGAAAGCCAGAATGACATCTTCTAATTCACCCTCTGACATCTGGCCATGTGCAATTCGAATTCTCGCCTCAGGAACCATCTCTTTAAGTCGCATCGCAGTTTTATCAATTGTGTCGACTCGGTTATGTAGGTAGAAGATTTGCCCATCCCGCAGTAATTCACGATGAATGGCTGCGGTTATCTGCGCCTCCTCCGCCGGCCCCACGTAAGTCAGGATTGGATGGCGCTCTTCAGGTGGAGTTGTAATCGTGGACATCTCACGGATTCCCGTGACAGCCATCTCTAAGGTGCGCGGAATAGGTGTTGCGGACATAGCGAGAACATCAACGGTGGTGCGTAACTTCTTGAGCGACTCTTTCTGCTCAACGCCAAAGCGCTGTTCTTCATCCACTACAACTAAACCGAGATCTTTAAATTGAACATCATTAGACAAGATGCGATGTGTGCCAACGACAACATCAACTGTTCCGGCAGCTAACTGCTGCAAAATCTCTTTACTCTCTTTTGCAGTGTTAAAGCGAGATAGCCCTGCAACTTTGAGTGGAAATCCTGCATAACGTTCCTCAAAGGTTTTTGTGTGTTGTTGCACCAGCAGAGTTGTAGGCACTAAAACCGCTACCTGCTTGCCATCTTGCACCGCTTTAAAGGCGGCACGAATTGCAATCTCTGTTTTTCCATATCCCACATCGCCGCAAATGATTCGATCCATCGGATATGGCCGTTCCATATCTTGCTTCACATCATTGATTGTTGAGAGCTGATCGGGGGTTTCGATATATGAGAAAGAGTCTTCTAGCTCTCGTTGCCATGGGGTATCAGGGGAAAAAGCAAAGCCAGGTGAACTTGTACGTGCTGCGTAAAGTCGAATTAGTTCTCCAGCAATTTGGCGCACAGCTTTACGTGCACGCCCCTTTGCTTTTTGCCATTCTCCACTACCGATGCGGTGAACAGTTGGGGTTTCTCCACCAACATACTTAGACACCTGTTCTAGCGCATCAGTAGGAACAAAGATTCGATCCCCTGGTTGACCACGTTTTGCCGGTGCATATTCAATGATTAAGTATTCGCGAGTAACACCTGCAACGGTGCGCTGTAGCAACTCAACATATCGACCGATTCCATGTTGTTCATGAACAACATAATCACCAGCTGTTAGCTCTAATGGATCAATTGCTTGCTTACGCTTTGATGGTAAACGTTCTGCATCTTTAACACTTCCTTTGCTACCAGTTAAATCTCGCTCAGTCATAAAGAAGATCTGATCAGTTGTGCTTTCAAAGCCATGAGCCAGCACAGATGTCGTTAGGTGGATGCTTCCCTTTGTTGGGGCAGTGGTGAGTTTTTCAACTATCTGTACCGGTAAATCAGCACCGCGCAGGATTCCGGCATACCTTTC
>CAZCDF010000145.1:0-1736 GCA_964497665.1 uncultured Candidatus Planktophila sp.
GAACTATCCGCAACATCCTTGGTGGAGTTATCTTCCGTGAGCCAATCATCATCAGTAACGTTCCTCGTTTGGTTCCTCACTGGACAAAGCCAATTGTTATCGGTCGTCACGCATTTGGTGATCAGTACCGCGCAACAGATTTCAAAGTCCCAGGTCCAGGAAAGCTAACAATCTCATTTGTTCCTGAAGATGGATCAGCTCCAATCAACACAGAAGTATTCAACTTTGAATCTTCAGGTGTTGCGATGGCGATGTACAACGTGGATGAATCAATCCGCGACTTTGCACGAGCATCATTGAACTACGGATTACTCCGTAAGTTCCCAGTTTACCTTTCTACAAAGAACACAATTCTTAAGGCGTACGATGGTCGCTTCAAGGATATCTTTGAAGAGATCTACCAAGCTGAGTTCAAAACTCAGTTTGATGCTGCAGGTATCTGGTATGAGCACCGCTTGATCGATGACATGGTTGCTATGTCATTACGCATGGAGGGTGGCTATGTCTGGGCATGTAAGAATTACGACGGCGATGTTCAATCAGACACCGTTGCACAGGGTTACGGCTCACTTGGTTTGATGACATCTGTATTGATGACACCAGATGGAAAGATCTGTGAGTCAGAGGCTGCCCATGGAACCGTGACACGTCACTACCGTGATCACCAGGCCGGGAAGGAAACTTCAACAAATCCAATCGCATCGATCTTTGCATGGACACAAGGTCTTGCACACCGTGCCAAGTTGGATAACAACGCAGAGCTTGCAAAGTTCTGTGCAACCCTTGAGCGCGTATGCATCGAAACAGTTGAGCAGGGCAAGATGACAAAAGATCTCGCATTGCTTATCTCAAAGGATGCGCCATACCAAACAACGCAGCAGTTCTTGAACTCAATCGATGAAAACCTAAAGAAGGCCATGGCTTAAAGAAAACAATAAAAAACCCGCGGTAGCCAATGGCCACCGCGGGTTTTTACTTTAATTACTATTAAACGCGCTCACCAGTTGTTGAGTTGAACAAGTGAACAGATCCCTTAACCGCCTCAACGGTGATTGTGTCACCTGGCTTTGGAGGGTTCTTTGGATCCCAGCGAACAATTACTTGGGCTCCTTCATCAGTTGCATTTGCAAACTTAACGTTGGTATCAGCAGGCTTTCCGTAAACGAAAGCATCTGAACCAAGCTCTTCAACAACCTCTACCAGTACATGGAAGCCCTTTGATGATGGTGTGAAGCCTTCTGGGCGAACACCAACAGTTACTGAAGTTCCAGCAGAAGCTGGTACATCGATAGCAAGATCTCCGAGCATTGCCTTGCCACCACTAACTGGTGCAATAAGAAGGTTCATAGCTGGTGAGCCAATGAAACCTGCTACGAAAGCATTTGCTGGGTTGTCATAAAGGTTACGAGGAGTATCAACCTGCTGTAGCAAACCATCCTTAAGAACTGCAACGCGATCTCCCATAGTCATAGCTTCAACCTGGTCGTGTGTTACATAAACAGTTGTAATTCCTAGACGACGCTGTAATGCAGCGATCTGTGTACGAGTTGCAACACGCAACTTCGCATCAAGGTTAGATAGTGGCTCATCCATAAGAAATACCTGTGGTTCGCGAACAATTGCGCGACCCATAGCAACACGTTGACGCTGTCCACCTGATAGAGCCTTTGGCTTGCGCTCCAGGTATGGCTCAAGGTCAAGCAACTTTGCTGCTTCTAGAACACGACGATCGCGCT
>CAZCDF010000146.1:0-1687 GCA_964497665.1 uncultured Candidatus Planktophila sp.
GCTCCATCTTTATCTAACTTTGCGCCATCTCCAGCAAAGTAGATTCCCTTAAACCGTGACCAGTAGGTTTCTTTGTAACGCTCATCCTCGCCCCAGACACCACGCAACATTCCCGGCCATGGTTTATCAAGAATTAAAAATCCACCATGACCTTTAGCAACCGGGTTTGCGTTGTCATCAACAACAACAGCACTAATTCCAGGAATTGCGGTCATGGCAGAACCTGGTTTAGTTGCAGTTACACCTGGCAGTGGTGAAATCATGATTCCGCCAGTCTCTGTTTGCCACCAGGTATCAACGATTGGGCAACGGTTACCACCAATTACTTCGCGGTACCACATCCATGCTTCAGGATTAATTGGTTCACCAACAGAGCCCAATAAACGAAGTGATGAGAGGTTGAATTTATTTGGATACTCATCTCCCCACTTCATCCAGGTACGGATCAAGGTTGGGGCTGTATACAAAATAGTCACGCCATACTTTTCAACTAATTCAAAGATGCGCCCCTTGTGCGGTGTATCAGGGGTTCCCTCATACATTACTTGTGTCGCACCGTTCATCAGTGGACCATAAACAATGTAACTGTGGCCGGTAATCCAACCAACATCGGCGGTGCACCAGTACACATCTGTTTCTGGCTTGATATCAAAGACAACTCGATGTGTGTATGCAGCCTGTGTTAGGTAGCCGCCGGTTGTATGGAAGATCCCCTTTGGCTTTGCCGTTGTGCCAGAGGTGTACAAAATGAAGAGTGGGTGCTCAGAATCAAAGCCCTGTGCAGCGTGTTCAGCTGATTGGCGATCGACAATTTCGTGCCACCAAATGTCTGTTGCAGAGTTCCAGGCGGTTTCTTGTTTGGTGCGTTGAACCACTAAGACCTTTTGGACATTGTGCTTACCCTTTAAAGCTTCATCAACAGCAGGTTTCAGAGCAAAAGCTCCACCCTTTCTAAAACCACCATCTGCAGTGATAACTAACTTTGCATCTGCATCTTGAATACGAGACAACAATGCATCTGCGGAGAAACCTCCAAAGACAACAGAGTGAGCGGCTCCGATTCGGGCACATGCCAACATTGCAATTGCAGCTTCTGGAATCATCGGCATGTAAATGGCAACACGATCTTTTGCTTGAACTCCTAATTCAAGTAAAGCATTTGCAGTTTTCTTAACTTCAGTTAGTAACTGTGCGTAAGTGATTGTTCGGGTATCTCCAGGTTCACCTTCAAAATGAAATGCAACTCTGTCTCCACGACCTGCAATCACATGTCGATCAAGTGCGTTAAAGGAAGCGTTGATCTTTCCGCCAACAAACCATTGTGCATAGGGAGGATCCCATTGCAGGGTTTGTGTCCATGGGGTCTCCCAACTTAAAGCTTTTGCTTGCTCATCCCAGAAGGCCAAGCGATCCTTCTCAGCAAGATCATAGAGAGCAGCTGTCGCATTAGCTTGGGCGGCAAACTCTGCAGTTGGAGAAAATTGGCGATCCTCACTCAATAAGTTCTCTAGCGATTCGTGATCTTGACTCATAACGCTAGAGGCTACCCGTTGAACTTTGTTATCAACAGAGAAATCGCGTTGAAATTTTCAATTAGTGCGGTACCCGAAGATGCCTCACGGAAAGGAGACACAATGCTGACCTCATTCATTCTTGCGCTGATCAAGCTATTGAGTAACCCGGTGTT
>CAZCDF010000147.1:0-1657 GCA_964497665.1 uncultured Candidatus Planktophila sp.
GATGTAAAGGCTAGCAATCTGCACATAGGGCAACTCTACTTGATGGCTAGAGATTCTTCTTTGCGCGCTCTGCCGCTTGGGCTGCGCGCCACTTTGCAATTTCACCATGATTTCCACTCAGCAAGACCGGCGGAACCTCCAACTCTCGCCATACAGATGGCTTAGTGAAGTTTGGATACTCAAGATAACCCTCTTCATTGTGTGACTCTTCAGCCAATGATTCCGGGTTTCCTAGAACACCTGGAATTAAACGAGTTATCGCTTCAATCATCACGAGAGATGCAACTTCTCCCCCACCAAGTACGTAATCGCCGATCGAGACTTCATGAACACGATAACCCTTGCTTTCATAATGTTGTCGCACACGATCATCAATACCCTCATAGCGTCCGCATGCAAATACCAGGTGAGCAGATTGCGAGAGCTTTGCAGCCATTGGTTGATCAAATCGCTTACCTGCAGGTGTCAAAATAATAAGATCTGTCTCTGAACTCATTAATGGATCCAGCGCCTTACCCCAAACCTCAGGAAGCATCACCATTCCAGCGCCGCCGCCATAGGGAGTGTCATCTACCGTGTTGTGGTTATCAGTTGAAAATGAGCGCAGATCGTGAATTCCAAACTCAACTAAACCTTGCTCTTGGGCTTTTCCAAGCAGAGATAGCTGCAGTGGTGCAAAGTAATCAGGAAAAATTGTTACCGCATCAATTTTCATTCCATGACTCCTGTTATAGCTGGAGGTATCACAACTACTTTCTTATTAGCAATATCTACAGTTGGAACTAATTGATGAACAAAGGGAATCAATTGCTCGCCCGCAGGAGTCTTGATCGCCAATAAATCCTGACCAGGAAGGTTGATGACATCACTTACCTCGCCAAACACATCCCCATTTTCAAGGACTGCTTGGCAGCCAATAAGTTGAAGAACGTGATACTCATCTTCATTGTCACTCGGCTCATTGATATCTACATCGGCATACAGCATTGTGTTTCGGAGCTTTTCAATGCCATTTCGATCGGTGATTCCATCAAAACCTAATAACAAGATTCCGTTGTGAACTCGGCCCGAGATTATCTTTAGATCTCCATGTGAGTCAGTTTGAACTGTTGCACCAATGGCAAAGCGACGATCAGGTTCATCTGTACGAACCTCTATCGTCGCCTCACCAAGAATTCCGTGAGCGCGACCAATTCGCCCCACGAGCAAGCGCATTGTTAGCGAACTTCGTCGGTCTCGATGAGATCGACGCGGACTGTACGTCCTGCGAGCGCACTTACAACGGTACGAAGTGCTTTTGCGGTACGACCATTACGACCAATGACCTTGCCGATATCTTCAGGGTTAACACGCACCTCTAAAGTTGTTCCGCGACGTCCGCTCTTTTCAGCGACAACGACATCATCAGGGTTATCGACGATTCCCTTGACCAAATGCTCTAGGGCTTCATCCATCATGGCTACTCTGCAGCCGCTTCTTCTGCTGGAGTTTCTACAACTTCAGACACAACTTCTGGAGTCACATCTTCAGCTGGAACCTCTGCCACAGCTTCGTTTGCTACTGGCTCGGACACTTCAACAACAGGGTTCGCCTTAGCTGCAAGCTTCTCCTGTGCCTTCTTCTTCAATGTTGTTGCGCCTTCTGCAGGTTCTGCAGC
>CAZCDF010000148.1:0-1655 GCA_964497665.1 uncultured Candidatus Planktophila sp.
CAAATAAATCAAAGCCTGCTTCAACTCTGCCATAAGTAAGTCCAAGCAGAAATGATCCAACAATATTTACTGTAAAGATGCCATAAGGCTTTGTTGTGTATGTTCGGATCTTTTGATCAATTACAAAGCGCATCGGCCCGCCAATTGCCGCACCTAAAACAATGAGTGCCATCTTCATGAGTGCACCGGAATCAATTTCCGCGCTAAAGGAAGCACAACAATTACCGCTATGAGTGAGAGGAAAATGTTTTGTGCGAGAAAGAGCATTCCTCCCTCGATTGGCTCAAGGGAATGCGCGGTAACCGCTGAAAAGGTTGTAAATCCTGCACAGAAGCCAGGTAGTAAAAGTAAGCGTAATTGGCTAATTCCACGGCGTTCCATCAAGACCAAGAGGGCAGAGGCTAAAGCCACACCTGCAACATTTGCAATGAGTGTTCCTTGACGATCATCGGGAAAAAATGCACCGATGCCATACCGCGCCAGAGTACCGGCTATTCCGCCGAGTGAAACTAGCGCTAATGAGTTCAGGGCTTAATCACTTTCTTGTTAAAGCTAGTTACAACTCTAGTAACAAGTGAAATTACAACTGCAGCAAAGACGGCAGACCAGAAGTTGTTTACATCTAAACTTTCGCTCCAACGTGCAACCAACATCAAGATCGCTGCATTAACAACTACTAGAAACAAGCCAAGTGTCAGGATTACCGCAGGAAGTGTGAGCAGCTTAAGAAGTGATCCCAGAGTTGCGTTAAGCAGACCAAATAAAAGCGCAACCCACAAATATGTTGTGAATCCACCTTTTACATCGATTCCGGGAATTAATGCGGTTGCTACCCAAAAAGATAGGGCAAGTGCACCCCAGCGAACCAATAACTTCATAGAGAAATTATAGGCCCTCGCGCTTGCGAATCTTTGACCCTAACCAACGAACTGGATCGTATTTGATATCGGCAACGCGCTCCTTCATAGGAATGATTGCGTTATCAGTGATCTTGATGTGCTCAGGGCAAACCTCGGTACAGCACTTAGTGATGTTGCACATTCCAAGACCATGCTCTTCTTGCGCTGTCTTCTTACGATTCTTCAAGGTATCGAGAGGGTGCATATCTAGCTCTGCAATACGGATAAAGAAACGAGGACCAGCAAAAGATTTCTTGTTCTCTTCGTGATCACGCACAACGTGGCACACATCTTGGCAAAGGAAGCACTCGATGCACTTACGGAACTCTTGTGAACGCTCCACATCGATCTGTTCCATGCGAGCCTCACCTGGAGCAAGGTTTGCTGGGTGCTCGTATGCAGGTACTTCCATCGCCTTTTTGTAGTTAAAAGAGACATCTGTAACAAGGTCTTTAATGATTGGGAATGCACGCAAAGGTGTGACCGTGATTGTCTCTTCCTCACCAAATGATGCAACCTGTGTCATACATGCAAGACGTGGCTTACCGTTGATCTCCATTGAACAAGATCCACACTTACCTGCCTTACAGTTCCAACGAACCGCAAGATCGCCCATTTGTGTTGCTTGAACACGGTGAATCACATCGAGGACTACTTCACCTTCATTAGCCTCAACAACTACATCTTTGAGACCACCATCCGTTGAATCTCCACGCCAAATGCGAAGTTTAATATTGCGTGCCATTAGTTGGAACC
>CAZCDF010000149.1:0-1560 GCA_964497665.1 uncultured Candidatus Planktophila sp.
AAGTTAGTGGAATTCCTTGTTCTAGCGCTGCAACAAGTGCAAATGGTTTAAAGGTTGAACCGGCTTGTGTAATAGATTGCGTTGCATCATTTAATTGACGCTCTAGGTAGTCGCGACCACCGTAAAGTGCAAGTATTTCGCCGGTTCCGGGGCGGATGGCAACAAGGCCGATGCGAAGATCCTTGGGCGCATTTGATGGATAGAACTTGTTTACCGCATCAACAGCTGATTGTTGAGCCTTTTGATCTAAAGTTGTTTTGATAACAAGTCCACCAACTAGTAGTTGGTCCTGGCTGAAGCCAAGCTTTGCTAACTCTTTTTGAACCGCTTCAACAATGTGCCCCTTTGGACCACTGAGCTGGCCTGATGTTGAACGTGGTGCAACGGTTGGAAGCTTCATCTTGGCGGCATCTTTTTCATCGAGCCAACCAGCTTCGATCATATTGTTTTTTGTGTATTCAAAACGGTTGGCAAGGCGTTCGGCGTTACCCTCTTTAAATACTGGGTCATATAGGCCAGGTGAGCGCAAAATTGATGCGATCACAACAGCTTGCGAGTTAGTTAGTTGATCAACGTTGCGGTTGAAGTACTGCTGTGAGGCGGTCATAACGCCGTAGGAACCACGACCAAAGTAAATTGTATTTAAGTAACTTTCAAAGATTTGATCTTTTGAGAGTTGGTTTTCCAGCTTGATCGCAATAACTAACTCTCTGACCTTTCGCTGAATAGTTCGGCTTGGAGTCAAAAAGGCGGTCTTGGCATATTGCTGGGTAATTGTGGAGCCACCTTGAAGTGATCCACCGCGAAGATTGTTAATGACCGCGCGTGCAATTCCGGTAATTGAAAAGGCTTTATTGGAGTAAAAGTTGCGATCCTCTGCAGCTAGTACTGCGTAACGAACATTGAGAGGAATCTTGGCAAGTGGAACGATCTGTCGGTTTTGTGTTCCAACACGACCAATCTCTTCGCCATTTGAGTACTGAATAATTGTTGATTGACTATTTACATATGCGTTGGGATCGGGAATATCAACGGTGAAATAGGCAAGTGCGAACAACACAGAGCCTGCGACAAATCCAAAGCCACCGAGGAAAACCGCGGCTCTAATCAGTAATTTGCGGGCCATTTGGCAATGCTATCCCTTGGCGTAATCCTCGTCTTCCAAGGTGCGTACCTTGCGCGGGGCTTTTCGTTCAACTCCATCCCCCAAAATGTATGAAGCGCACAGGTGATTCCATGAACAGTTGCGGCATACCTCAACGATGTACACGGTGAACTCACCAAATTGACGTTCCATCTCTACTAACTCACGGGGAGTCTTAATGCGCCCTGAGTATTGGCCTAGTTGTTCGCCGAAGGTGTAGCGAAGTTCAACCAGCTCCTCCTTTTTACATACTGGGCAGTTGCGATCGACCTTGTCGCCATGCCACTTTGCAGCGCGCATCAAGTATGGGTCGGCATCGCAGGCATCAACCGTTCCTCGAAAGAGCGCTATCAAGGTAGCGCGCTTATCGAGTGAATAATCGATGAATGATCGTTGCGATTTCATTAAGGAGAAGA
>CAZCDF010000150.1:0-1553 GCA_964497665.1 uncultured Candidatus Planktophila sp.
GGCGGTAATGATGGTTTGAATACCGTTGTTCCTTATACCGATCCAATTTATTACTCATCGCGTCCTGAGATTTCATATAAGCCAGATCAGGTTTTGCCACTTGATGCAGAGCTTGCCTTAAATCCTGCGATGAAGGGCATTAAGGCGTTGTGGGATCAAAAGAAGGTTGCGATTGTTCGCGGTGTTGGATATCCAAACCCTGATCACTCACACTTTTCATCGATGGCAAAGTGGCAAACAGCATCACCTGCAAAACACATTAACACTGGCTGGCTTGGTCGTTGGGTGGATTCACAGAGCGAAGATCCAATGCTTGCAATCTCGCTCGGCTCGGTTTTGCCACCACTACTCGCTGGAGCAAAGCGCAGCGGCTCGGCACTTCCTTTAGGTGGCTTAGTAATTCCTAAGGGCTCACTTGCAACTGAATGTTTACAACTGTCAAAGCCTTCAAAAAAGGATTCCAAGTTAATGGCAGCGGCTGCCACATCTATGCGCAATCTGTTCTCGGTATCTGGCAATGTGCAGCCGGTATTGAAGGCACCTGCACCTGTTGCTCCTGATCTACCTACAACTAATGGCGGAAACGCTGGCGGAGATAGCAATTTGGCCCAGCAACTCGATGTTGTTGCCAAGTTGATTGCTGCCGGATCGCCCACAAAGGTGTGGTCGGTTTCTTTAGGTGGATTTGATACCCACGCTAATGAGGCAAATGCTCAAGCTGCATTGCTGGGTGTGGTTTCAGACTCCTTGTCACGTTTCATGGGGCAGCTCAAGGCAACTACTCGTAGCAATGATGTAACGATTATGGTTTATAGCGAGTTTGGTCGCCGCGTAGTTGGTAATGGTTCACAAGGAACAGATCATGGAACATCAGGACCAATGTTTGTAATTGGTAACTCTGTTAAAGGTGGCTTCTACGGAGAACAACCATCGCTCAAAAACCTATACAAAAATGATTTAGCGGTTACGACAGATTTCCGCGATGTCTATGCAACGGTTATTGAAAAGGTTTTGAAATCCCCGGTAGAACCAACCCTTGGTAAATGGTCGGGACGAATTAACTTCTTGTAATTACTTATCCTCTTTGTAAACAATAACCTCGCTCTTGCGGCGATGAGCTAAACCTTTTGGTGGGTTTTCTTTTAGTAGGGCATCTACTTCGATTCGAAGCTGCGCAACCTCAACCGCCATATTGGCCATGGCAGATTCCAATTCGATAATCCGCTTGATACCTGCATGGTTAATTCCTTCGCCGACAAGTCTTTGGACTGTGCGCAGCAAAGCTATATCGCGCAATGAGTAACGACGGTTACGTCCTTCGGTGCGAGATGGTGAGACTAAACCTAACTTGTCATATTGACGCAGAGTTTGTGGGTGCATCCCAGAAATTTCAGCGGCAACTGAAATAACATAAACGCCAGCCTCATCATCGGGCAAGGTGTTCTTCTCTTCGCTCATATCTTTGCCTTACTAGCAAAATCTGAACGAACATCTTCACTTGCAGTTTCTTCAGCAAACTTCTTTAGAGCATCAAGTGCTTTTCCATCAACACG
>CAZCDF010000151.1:0-1545 GCA_964497665.1 uncultured Candidatus Planktophila sp.
GATGTAAACAAGATTACAAAGATTGTTCGAGTAGTTGGTTACGTTAATGGTGTTCCAGGCTTTGTCGGTCACCCAGGCGTAGTCAATGGAGCTTCTGAACTCTTTATTTCTATCTGGGGTGATGGTGCAAAGCATGCACGTAGCGCTGTTGGTATCGCAGAGCTTCCACTGAACTCACCAGTGGAGATTGAACTAACTGTCGAAATTACCGACTAACTATTTGCCGCGCTTTAATAAGCGATCAAAATCTGTAATTAGTACTGCACGACCATCTAGCTTTAGCCAGCCGCGCCCTGCGAAATCTGCGAGTGCTTTGTTGACGGTTTCGCGAGATGCACCAACAAGTTGTGCCAACTCTTCTTGAGTTAGGTCATGGTGAACAAATAGACCTTCATCTGTTTGCTTTCCAAAACGCTCACCTAGATCGATAAGCGCCTTTGCAACACGACCTGGAACATCGGAAAAGACTAGATCGCCTACAGCTTCATTTGTGCGGCGCAAGCGTTGAGCCAAACGTGCAAGAAGTTGCAATGCAACCTGTGGATTTTCAGCAAGCCATGGGATTAATTTTTCCTGACCAAGGCTTAATAACTTTGCATCGGTAACCGCGGTTGCAGTTGATGTGCGTGGACCAGGATCAAAGAGACTGAGCTCTCCAAACATCTCACCGGGCCCAAGGATTGATAGAAGATTCTCGCGGCCATCCCCACTCGAAGTTCCAAGCTTGAGTTTTCCTTCAACAATTACATAGAGATGATCGCCCTCATCGCCTTCCGCAAAGAGGACTGAGCCCTTTGCGATCTTTACTGAATCCATCGATGCGCGCAATGAAGCGGCAGCTGCATCATCTAGGGCAGTAAATAGTGGGGCCTTACGTACGACATCTTGATCTGTGCTCACGAGGAGTACTTTACTACCCATGAAGGTCGATAGCGAAACCAAAAAAGGGGCCAAAGCGGTTTATCGGATCCTTACCAAGACCTACCCAGAAATTCGCTGCGAATTAGATTTCACTAATCCATTGGAATTAATTGTTGCAACGGTATTGAGCGCTCAATGTACAGATAAGAGAGTTAACACTGTAACGCCAGCCCTCTTTAAAAAGTACAAGAATCCCAAAGCGTATGCAAAGGCGAATATTCATGAGCTTGAAGAGTTAGTCCATTCAACCGGTTTTTATCGAGCAAAGGCTCGCAATATAAAAGCTTTGAATATTAAGCTGTTAGAAGATTTTGGGGGAGAGGTTCCACAAACACTGGAAGAGTTGATAACACTTCCTGGTGTTGGACGGAAAACTGCAAATGTTGTTTTAGGACATGCATTTGATACCCCAGGAATCACAGTCGATACTCATTTTGGAAGATTGTCTCGGCGCTTTGGGTGGACTAAAGAGACCGACCCGGTAAAGGTTGAAATGGTTGTGCAGCAATTGATTCCACAGCCAGAGTGGACAAATCTCTCACAACGAATCATTTGGCATGGCCGCAGAATATGTCATGCTCGCAAACCCGCATGCGGTGCATGTCCAGTTGCAAAAATCTGTCC
>CAZCDF010000152.1:0-1537 GCA_964497665.1 uncultured Candidatus Planktophila sp.
TTGTCCCCAGTTGGGGGTAAAGAGTGGCAATTCGGACAAATGGGTCTATCTAGCCTGCTGTTTGATACGAGTGGTGAGCTCATTGACCTGGTTATAGATCGAACGGCGCTCAGCCATTAATTGACGGATCTTTCTATCGGCGTGCATAACCGTTGTGTGGTCACGCCCACCAAATGTTTGGCCGATCTTCGGCAAGGAGAGCTCTGTGAGCTCTCGGCATAGGTACATCGCGATCTGGCGCGCATTTACTAATACGCGGGATCGAGAGGTTCCACATAAATCATCGATTGTCAGACTGAAGTAAGCCGCGGTCTGAGCCATGATTGTTGCGCCAGTAATTTCTGGGTTGGACTCATTAGGAATTAAATCCTTTAAAACAATTTCAGCTAATGAAAGATCAACACTTTGACGATTAAGTGATGCGAAAGCGGTTACACGAATTAACGCACCCTCAAGTTCGCGGATATTTGTAGAGATCTTGCTCGCGATAAATTCAAGAACATCATCAGGTGCATTCAACTTATCTTGCGCCGCTTTTTTACGGAGGATCGCAATTCGTGTTTCTAATTCAGGAGGTTGAATATCTGTAATCAAACCCCACTCGAAACGTGAACGTAAGCGATCTTCAAGAGTTGTTAACTGCTTTGGTGGTCGATCACTTGAGATAACAATCTGCTTGTTCGCGTTATATAAAGTGTTAAAGGTGTGGAAGAACTCTTCCTGTGTTCGCTCCTTGTTTTCCAAGAATTGAATGTCATCTACCAGCAAAATATCTAAGTCGCGGTAACGACGTTGGAAAGCTGATGCCTTGTCATCGCGGATTGAGTTAATAAAGTCATTTGTAAACTCTTCTGATGAAACATACTTAACACGCACATTTCCGTATAACTCTTGGGCGTATGCACCAATAGCGTGAAGTAAGTGGGTTTTTCCTAAACCAGATTCACCATAAATAAATAGTGGGTTGTAAGCCTTTGCTGGAGCTTCAGCAACAGCAACAGCTGCAGCATGTGCAAAACGATTTGATGCACCGATAACAAAGGTTTCAAAGATGTAGCGCGGATTTAAAGTCGAGGTATCGGTAACTTTTGAAGCTGGAGCATCATCGCGACCTGTTCCGGATTTTGGTGCAACAAACTCAACTTCAACATCATTGGTTGGTGTTGCAACAACCTCTAAAGTTTCATCAACAGTGACAGCGATATTTGTGGTTGATCCAAGTTCGCGGGTTAAAACCTCACTGACAACTGTGCGCAGACGACTCTCTAAAACATCCTTTGCAAAAAGATTTGGGGTTGCAACCAACAAAGTTGTGTGATCATCATTGTGAAGGAGACCAAGGGGTTTGGTGAGCTGCAAAAAGGCACGATGTTGCGGCGCATTTGCCGCCACCTCTTCAATAACCCGACCCCACAAGGTGGTTAACTCAACCTCTTTAACCTCCACCGAGACCCCTTTTCCTTGAGCACAACCGCTAAAAACTCATCCACAGGGTTATCCACACCCTGTGGTCTAAACCCCAGGTTGAGCCCTGCTA
>CAZCDF010000153.1:0-1535 GCA_964497665.1 uncultured Candidatus Planktophila sp.
AATCAAATGCATCCGCCTGGTTTAGCGCTTACACACCACAGATCGCAGCCTCTGTTTCATTCTTCCGCGACAATGCCACACAATCCCTCAATGGAATTGGTGGAATGACATCACTTACTGGTGGCTCCTTCCCGGCACGTATCTGGA
Organism: uncultured Candidatus Planktophila sp.; assembly: GCA_964497665.1. Classification (GTDB taxonomy): domain Bacteria; phylum Actinomycetota; class Actinomycetes; order Nanopelagicales; family Nanopelagicaceae; genus Planktophila. The sequence goes on from CAZCDF010000153.1 coordinate 148, forward strand.
CTCAGTTCATGCGCGGTGCGCTTAAAGGCGAACCAATTATGGATTTCCCAGCACCAGCAAATATTGGTGGTCTCGAACCTGTTGTAATGACATCAGGTGGAAAGCAAACTCCTAAGCCCTAATGAAGGTAAGAGCGTTAGTAGCGCTAGCGATTCTCGCTTCACTGCTTTCAGTAGCAAAGTTCAGCCACTGCGAAAACACTGGCTGGGCAACGCCAGATCAATATATTCACGCCTGTTACAGCGATCTACCATCATTGTTTGAAGCCCGTGGTTTAAGCACTAATCAATGGCCTTATGCAAGTGCTGATAACAGCGTTGAGTATCCAGTGCTTACCGGTGTTGTTATGTACCTAACCTCATTTGCAGCAAACTCCCCCGCCTCGTACTTTAATATCAATATCTTCTTTTTAATTCTTTTATTTATTGCAACGGTATTAATTGTTAGAAGAATCCGCCCAGAGTTTGCTTACTTAGTTCCAGTAGCTCCAGCGATGATCGCATCCTTGTTTATCAATTGGGATCTATGGGCGATTGCAACCATGCTGCTTGCCATCTATTGGTTTGATCGCAAGCAATTCTTAAATAGCGCATTGTTAATGGGAGTTTCAATCTCCACTAAGTTCTTGCCAATCTTCTTACTCATTCCGATTGTTTTCATCCTTTGGCGCGAAAATAAAATCAAAGAAGCGCTTAAATACATTGCAATCACCTTTGGCTCCTGGTCATTGATCAACCTGCCATTTGCGGTGACAACACCAGAGGGTTGGTGGCGTTTCTACAAACTCAATCTGGAACGTGGACCTGACTGGGGATCTATCTGGTTGGCGATACAACAACTAGGAATTAACCTAACTAACCTGAACTACCTTTCAATCCTGTTGCTACTGATTGCCCTTACAACAATTGCAATCTTGTTATTTGAATTAAAGTACACACCAACTCTTGCATCAGTCTCCTTCTTTGTACTTGCAGCTGTAATGCTTGCAAGCAAGGTGTACTCACCTCAATATGTTTTGTGGTTAACTCCGCTTGCAGTTATCGCACTCACCCACACCAAAGATCTACATGCATTCTGGGTATGGCAGGCAACAGAGCTGATCTATCACGTAGCGATTTGGCAACACATCGCACAGGTCACCGATGCAAAGTTTGGCCTCGGCCCAACCCCCTACGCGATCCTGACCCTGCTCCGAATCGGGGGCACCATCTACCTGATGGCGATCCTTGCCCGCCGAGCGCTAAAGGGCCGAAATACGCACAGCAGACTGCTCGATTTACTGTTTGAGGGCTCCAAGGCTTACCCTTAACCCCCACCAAAGCTCGCTTCGGTGGGAATTTAACCCTCCTGTCACGGAAATACCGTGGCCGTCTTAGTCCAGAGGAGGT
>CAZCDF010000154.1:0-1534 GCA_964497665.1 uncultured Candidatus Planktophila sp.
ATCCCAGCAACGGCCCTTTTCTAGTAGTTGATATTGGGGGAGGCTCTACCGAGTTTGTTTTTGGTACTTCAACCGTTGAGGCTGCTCGCAGTGTGAACATTGGTTGCGTGCGAATGTCCGAGCGCCACTTTGCCTCAGATCCTGCAACACCGGAACAAATTGAAGCAGCCCGCACCGATATTCAAGCAGCGATCGCACAAGCTGCAGCGGTGGTCCCCATTACACAAGCCAAGACTCTGGTTGCTGTTGCAGGAACAGCGACAACAGTTGCTGCAGCGGCGCTAGATCTTCCTGAATACGATCGCTATGCGATTCATCTTTCTCGAATAAGCGCGCAACAAACCCACGATGCAGCCACGATGTTTGCCACCAAAACTCGGGAACAACGTTTGCAATTGGGATATATGCATCCGGGTCGCGTCGACGTCATCGCAGCGGGCTCACTTGTTCTTTCAGAGATTATGAAGGCCACCGGGGCTACCGAATTCGTAGCATCCGAGTCAGATATCTTGGATGGAATGGCATTTTCTCTTGCCCGCAATTAAATCTATAAAGCTCCTCGATCAAAAGATTGTCGCCTGTACAAAGTGCCCACGATTAGTTGAATGGCGTGAAGAGGTAGCTGTTGTAAAACGCAAAGCTTACGAAAATGAAAAGTATTGGGGCAAGCCAGTTCCAGGCTTTGGTCCCGACAATGCACGTATTGTGATTGTTGGATTAGCACCCGGTGCGCATGGTGCAAACCGAACTGGGCGAATTTTTACCGGGGATTCATCAGGGGATTGGCTCTATAAAGCGCTCCACAAAAATGGTTTGGCAAGTATCCCCACAAGTACATCGGCAGATGATGGGCAAAAACTTATTGATACCCGCATTACCTGTGCTGTTCGATGTGCGCCGCCCGATAACAAACCTTCAACTGAAGAAAAAATCCAGTGCTCCGATTACCTTGTAAATGAAATAGAACTGCTTTTACCGACCGCTCGCATCTTTGTAGCGCTCGGAAGTTTTGCCTGGAGCGCGATCATTAAGAGCCTCCGCGAGCTCGATCATCAGGTACCAACCCCGACACCAAAGTTTGGCCATGGCGAAAGCTTTACCTTTATGGGTGATGATGGGGTCAAACGATTAGTGCTTGGTAGTTACCACCCAAGCCAACAAAATACTTTTACTGGAAAGCTCACCGAGCCAATGCTCAACTCAATTTTCAAAAAGGCAAAGAGTTTTAAATAACCGAATTCTTAAGTTGGGTGATGTGACCTTCGGTGTGATTGATTGCCAGCGTAACTAAATCAGCTAGGGTCAACTCTCCTCGCTCTGGATGCGCCGAAATTCTCTTCCAATTTGCATCGGTAGCATTCTTTAGAATCTCATAATTCATCGCATGCAAAGATGTCAGAGCATTAAGCGAGGCTTCAACACTTCGGTTGTGATACTGCAACGCAGTTGGAAACTTCTCCTCATCAAATGGAATAATTTGTGGATTATCTTCAGCAAGGGCGTTTGCGTATCGAACACCGAATTGAAGTTCAGC
>CAZCDF010000155.1:0-1512 GCA_964497665.1 uncultured Candidatus Planktophila sp.
TAAAGATGCTGCAGGATCCTGAAGTGCGTAAGCGTTTGTCACAAAAGTGCGCTGAGCTACCAGATACAACTGGCGGTGAAGAGATTGCGAAGATGCTGTACCAATTAGCAGTTGCCCCAAAACCTAAGAAACCCTCTGGATTTACCTATAAACGCTTACTTGTACAGGATCGTTTAAGCCGAGGTTCTCGCCATGTAATCATGTTGGGATTGCGCCGTTTGGCACTTGTTTATCGATTCTTGCATCCACACATCAAGGTGCAGGAGATTGATCAAGCACCTCCAGTTTTTGGCGAGCAAATAACCGCTGCCGAACTTCACCCTTTGATTAAATCAAGTACTCGTTTTGAGCACTTAATCACAGGTGCTTCACCTAGTTATCGAAAGCGCCGAGAAGAGATAGCATTTGCTGCATACGGGAAAGAAACGGTAATCACAAAAACAAAATGAAGTTTCGCACTTGGATTAGAAAGACCCCAGCAGGTCGGCTATTTTGGCGTGTATTTATCGGCGTCATTGGCGGCGGCATTACCGTTTTTGGTGCTGTTTTGTTAGTAGCACCAGGTCCTGGCGTTTTAGTGCTCTTGGCCGGCCTTGGAATTTTGGCAACAGAGTTTGCATGGGCTGGCCGAATCATGATGCGCACCAAGGAAATGGCAAGTAAAGCTGCAGAGCGTTCAGGCATGAAACCTTGGATGAAATACTTTTTAGTTGCAGGTGGAGCGGTATTTTCTATCGTTGCAATCCTTATCTACCACTACCGCTAAAAACTGGAGCGAATCTCCCACAAATCCGGAAAAGTCGGGTTGAAAAGAGTGGATGAAAGATAGCCAACCCCACTTGACCCACCTGTTCCGATTTTGTGTCCGATAGTTCTCTCAACCATCTTCACATGACGGTAACGCCACTCTTGTAATCCCTCATCGATATCGACAAGGCGCTCACACACCATCGCGGATTCAGGATCATTGCGGTGCACATCGAGCAAGACCTCTTGCACCGCAGCGTTTGCGCTGTAGGGGGTGCTCTTGTCGCGATTTAAGAGTTCTACCGGAATCGCGTGACCGCGCTTTGATAAGTAGGCAAGCGCAGAATCCCAAACCGAATTGCGAGTTGCAATGGCCTTGATTTGCTCCTGAATATCTAAAGGTAAATGTCCCGCCATTTTGCTATCACGACGACCAAGTAAAGCTTCAACCATTCTAAATTGTGCAGATTGAAAACCACTAGAAGATGAGAGATAAGAACGGAAAGCGTTGAATTGAAGCGGTGTCATTGTTTCTAAAATATCGATTTGTGTTACACAGACCTTCAGAATTGTTCTGATGCGTCCCAAGATTGCCAATGAATAATGGGAATCTCCGGACTCCATTGCACGTTGTGCTTCAGTAAACTCATGGATCAATTGCTTGAACCACAATTCGTAGGTTTGGTGAATGATGATGAACAACATCTCATCATGTTCTGGACCAGTAGAAAGTGGACGCTGAAGTTTTAATAGTTCATCAACAGC